>CAYSPZ010000037.1:0-16754 GCA_964433065.1 uncultured Eubacteriales bacterium
TGGAGGGATTGCTATGCAATCGAAACATAATAAAAAGTTGGTACCGTTCGCAAAGCAACTTCGGAAAGAGATGACAAAAGAAGAACGCCATCTGTGGTACGATTATCTGCGTACCCACCCCGCCCGTTTTTCCAGACAAAAAGTACTTGGAAAATATATTGCTGATTTTTATAGTGCACAAGCAAAATTGGTGATAGAATTAGACGGGTCACAACATTACGAGAAAGAAAATCGAGAAAGTGATCGTGAACGCACGACATTTCTTGCAGGTTACGGATTAAAAGTGATCCGTATACCGAACAACGAGGTGTGTAAAAATTTTCAAGGCGTGTGCGAATATATTGATGAAGTAGTAAAGCAATCCCTCAGTCCGGATTAGCCTTAGTGGCAACCCCTCCGTCGGCTTCGCCGACACCTCCCCTTACACAGGGGAGGCTTAAAGACGGGTGCAAGACGGAAAATTTGAAAGGATGATCGATATGCAATTTACACAGTGGGACGGGTTTGTCGGCGGAGACTGGCAGAACGCTATCGACGTGCGCTCGTTTATTCAAGCGAACTACCGTCCGTATACGGGGGACGATGCGTTTCTCAGCGGTCCCACTTCGCGTACCCGCGCGATGATGGATAAGGTACAGGCATTGTTCGCGCAGGAACGCGAACGCGGCGGGGTGCTGGACATTGATACCGAAACGGTATCGTCGCTCGTCAGTTACGCGGCGGGATACGTTGACCGCGAGAGTGAACTCATCGTGGGATTACAGACCGACGCGCCGCTCAAACGCGGTGTCAACCCGTTCGGCGGTATCCGTATGGCGCGTCAGGCTTGTGAAGCGTACGGGTATAAACTCGGCGACAAGGTAGAAGAAGAATTTCAATATCGCACCACCCACAACTCGGGTGTATTCCGCACGTATACCGACGAGATGCGACTGGCGCGGCGGTGTCACGTGATTACGGGGTTGCCCGACGCGTACGGACGCGGACGTATCATCGGCGACTACCGTCGGGTAGCGTTGTACGGTGTGGACGCGCTCATCGAACACAAACAAGCCGACAAGGCGGCACTGGCAAACGAAGTGTTCGACGCGGAACACATTCGGCTCAGCGAAGAGTTGTTCCAACAGATCGCGTTCCTCGGAAAATTAAAAGAGATGGCGGCATTGTACGGGTACGATATCTCCGCGCCCGCCGCAAACGCGCGCGAAGCGGTACAATGGACGTATTTTGCCTATCTCGCGTCGATCAAAGAACAAAACGGGGCTGCCATGTCGCTCGGTCGTGTGAGTACCTTCTTTGACATTTATTTTGAACGCGACCTGCAAAACGGGACCATCACCGAAGAGGGGGTACAGGAACTCGTAGACGATTTCGTCATCAAGTTACGGTTGGCGCGGCATCTGCGCACCCCCGAATACAACGAGTTGTTCGGTGGCGATCCGATGTGGATCACCGAAGCGGTCGGCGGAATGGGCGAAGACGGGCGGACACTGGTGACCAAAAGCAGTTTCCGTATCCTCAACACGTTGTATACGCTGGGATCGTCACCCGAACCCAACCTGACGGTGTTGTGGTCAACGTCGTTGCCCGAACCGTTCAAGCGGTTCTGCGCGAAAGTGTCCCGTGACACCGATTCCATTCAATACGAAAACGACGATCGGATGCGTCCGCATTACGGGGACGATTACGCGATCGCGTGTTGCGTGTCGGCAATGAAGGTCGGTAAACAGATGCAGTTTTTCGGGGCGCGGTGTAACCTCGCCAAATTGTTGCTCATCGCCTTAAACGGCGGGTACGACCAAAAAAGCGGGATCCATATCGGGCCGCAGATGCCGGTCCTCACCGACCTTACGTTTGACAAGGTGAACGAGCGGTATCAGATATACCTCGAATGGTTATGTCGGTTGTACGTCAACACGATGAACGTCATTCATTATATGCACGACAAGTACGCGTACGAAAAGACGCAGATGGCACTGCACGACACCGACGTGGAACGGTTGATGGCATTCGGTGTGGCGGGATTATCGGTGGTGGCGGACTCGCTTTCCGCCATCAAGTACGCGACGGTCACACCGAAACTCTCGGACGACGGGTATATCGTGGGATTTGACACGGTGGGCGACTTCCCCACCTTCGGCAACGACGACGATCGTGTGGATCTCATCGCGCGGGACGTCACCCATCGGGTGATCACCGAGTTGCGCAAAACACCCACCTACCGCAACGCGGTACACACGTTGTCGGTACTGACCATCACGTCCAACGTGATGTACGGTAAACATACCGGCGCGACACCCGACGGGCGCGGTGACGGTGAACCGTTTGCGCCGGGCGCAAACCCGATGCATAACCGCGAAAAGAACGGCGCACTCGCGTCGCTCAATTCGGTGGCGAAACTCCGATACGACGATTGCCGCGACGGCATCTCCAACACCTTCTCCATCACACCGCAGGCACTCGGCAACTCCGACGAGGAACGTATCCGTAACCTGGTAACGGTACTGGATGGGTATTTCGCGCAAGGTGCGCACCACATCAACGTCAACGTCCTAAACCGCGAAACGCTGATGGATGCGTACGAGCATCCCGAAAAGTATCCCAACTTGACCATTCGGGTGTCGGGGTACGCGGTGAATTTCCATAAACTGTCGCGCGAACAGCAGCGCGAAGTGATTAAACGGACGTTCCACGAGGCAAGGTGACACGACCCATTCTAACCTGCCGCAAAGCGGTATATTTAGGGTATTTCTGCCCAATTTGTTCTTGCAAGGCGAAAGCCTTGCTTCGCCCAACTTGAACACAAATCCCTCAAAATCTTCTCGCTTTGCGGTCGAAGATTTTAAAAAGAGGAAATTCGCGTTCAATCAAGGCAAAAACGGAGCGAATACTTGTACGTATTCGCGAGTATTTTAACGAGGAGTGAGCGCGAATTGCCCTTTTTAAAACAAGGTTTGAATGAGTCGCGCCACCTTATGATGGGACGGGTACATTCGATACAGAGTCTTGCCACCGTCGACGGGCCGGGTGTTCGGTTTGCGGTATTTTTGCAGGGATGTCCTCTGCGGTGTTCCTGTTGTCACAATCCCGACACGTGGGACGTACACGGCGGAGTGGAGATGACCGCCGACGAGGTGGTACAAAAAGCGTGTCGCTTCCGCGCGTATTTCGGGCGCGACGGGGGGATCACGGTTTCGGGCGGTGAACCGCTTTCACAACCCGATTTCGTGTACGAGATTTTTGAAAAATGCCGTGCGGCGGGTGTTCACACCTGTCTGGACACGTCGGGGTGTGTGTTAAACGACGCGGTCACGCGGGTGTTGTCGGTGACCGATCGGGTGCTCTTGGATATCAAATACACGACCGACGAAGGGTATCGTCGCTACGTGGGATATGAGCGCGAACGGGTGTTGCAGTTTTTAGCGGCACTGAATAAGCGGCAGATCCCGACCACTTTACGGCAGGTGGTGATCCCGACGAAAAACGACACGGCGGAGAATTTCGCCGCGTTGCGTGAACTTGCGCAAGCGTACGGGTGCGTGGACGGGGTGGAATTACTCCCGTTTCGCCGTTTGTGTCAGGAAAAATACGACACGCTCGGTATCCCGTTCCCGTTTTCGTCGGTGCGTGAACCGAGTGAGGAGGAGATGTTTGCCTATCGGCAAACAATGAAATTCGGCTTCGCCGAATGAAATTTGCCGTGCGGCAAATGAAATACCGCTATCGCGGAATGAAATGTTTGCGGAGCAAACGTGAAAACCTCGATGTGACTCTCGTCACATCGGGGTTTGTGTTATTCGAAGATGGCAGGTGCGTGTTCGGTGATACGGTCGCTTGCCGACGAGCAGTTGGCGATGGTCACGTTGATGAACGGGTTTTCCCGCACGTGGCGGATCGCCGCGTGGGTGGGGTCGCTCGTCCGTACGTTGGTGATGATGGAATCTTTGAGTTTTCCCCAAACCAGCACACCTTGTTTACGACAGGTAATGACATTGTTGATAACAATGTTTTCCAATGCGTCGTCCGCATAGGTGGCTTCGTCCCATTGTTCGCCCATCAGCACACCGCCGTTGTTGCCTTCCCCTTCGCGCGGGGTGTCCATGACACCGTCGATGAGGATATTGTAAATTCTGGTGTTCACGGGAAGCAGACGAACGGTATAGCACAAGGTGGAATATCCCGTCACGTTACGGATGATGACGTCGTGGATATCGGGGTCACGTTTTGTCCAGTCGTTGTGCATCACGTGGGTGGTACGTAAACTCCCGCCCGGTTTGTACGGGGCGTCAAGGCTGCGGGCGGCGGTGAGGGCGACCACGTCGTCACCCGTCTGACCGCTGATGTTGGTGATGGTCACGTGATGGCAACCGTTGCGCAGGTTGACACCGTCTTCGTTTTCGCGGTTGTGCCACATACCGTCGATGTACCACCGCATATTCGCGTTAAAGTCAATGTTGGAAATCTTACCGTAGGTACACGCTTCGAACGAGATACCCCAACCGTGGGTATGGCACAGGTGGAGGTTATCCACCGAGAAGTCGGTGACGTTCGCGAACAACACACCGATGTTGCGCCAGTCGCCGTACTGCGATTCGTCGGGGTTACCCGCGTCGGTGCCGTAGGTGTAGTTGTGTTTGCCGAGGAAGTCGACGATGCCGTTTTGGCGGTGGTCGTCGGACAACCAGTCGGCATATTTTAAGATATCTTCTTCGTAGTGGGGGCAGGGGTTTTTGAGAATTTTACCGCCGTCACCCGTCGAACGGGGATGATCGGCGCCGTGCAGTTCACAGTGACCGATGCCCTTGATATGTACGTTCTTGATCGGTTCGGGGAACTCGATACCGAGCCCGCAGTTGGCGGTGCGGAAGAAGTTGTCGCGGCAACGGTCGGACAGTTTGATGGTACTGTTGCGCATAATCACCGTGATATCGGACGGCAACAAGATCGCGCGGTCGATCAGCCAATGACGGCGGTCGGGGTCAACGTCCGAACGGCGGGGCGGAATGACCAGAATACGCTCGTCGTCTAAGTTCGCGAGGGCGAGTTCGAACGATTCGCTGTCGGAACTCGCGGGGAAATCGGTTACGTATACCATTTATTATCACCTCGCTGTGAGTATAGCAAACGGGGTTTCTATCGTCAAGCGAAACGGGTACGAAAAATTTTCGATCTTGACACCGTTCGTGCGGGTGGTATAATAACCTCAAACCGACGGCGCTACTCCGCCGTCGGTTTGTGATAGAATCGAGGTGATGGTATGAATTCCTCCGTTCGTTCGATCTCGCTTACCTACGGGGACGCGCAGTTTTCCTTTTGGAACGTACAGATCCCGCCCTCGTCGGCGGACGACGCGCCGACCCAACACGGTCACGCGTTTTATGAGATCCATATGGTCAAGAGCGGACCGCTCGTCTACCACCTGTCCGACACGACGCTCACGGTAAACACGGGCGAATCGCTCATCATTCCGCCGCATACCCTGCACGGTACCCTCGCCGACAGCGGTGACCGCTGTTCGGTCGCGTTTTCGCTCAAAAAACTCGATCACGGGGAACGGTATTACGACCTGTTCAAACGTGCGCTGGACGGGTGTCGGCTCACCCCGTTCGCGTTTGCGGATCACCAAAACGGCGATCTGTTGATGCAACAGGACCTGTACCGCTCGTTTGCGGGGAAGTTGCAGTTGCAATCTGCCGCCGCCGCGTTCGTGTGGCGGTTGTTCACCCGTCTGATCGGCAATGCCGACGCGTCCACCGACGCGGATAAAGATATCCTGCTCGTGCTGGACGAGTTCATCTATCGCTACCATTCCACCCTCGACGAGATCGCCGCCGCCACCAACTATTCCAAACGGCACATCTCGCGGCTGATCAAACAACACTACGGCACCTCCCTTTCGAAACTGCGCAAACAAAACCGAAAAGAGATGCCGGAAGAGTAAAAAGCACGAAGCGTTGCCCAAGCGTTCTTAAGGACGCTTGGGCAACGCTTCGTGCTTTTGTGTTTCAAGTAACCCGTACCGTTCGCGGAACGCGGTGAGGGCTCCCACATATTCGTCGCGGTCGACGAGGTAGGCAAGTCCGTGTCCCGCCCCCTTGACGGTGAGCAGTTGCTTGTCGGCGGTACACGCGTCAAAGTTACGCACGCTCATCTCGCACGGGACGTAATCGTCTTCGTCTCCGTGAATGAACAGGATCGGTACCGTACTGCGGGTGACCGCCTCGACGGGCGAGGTTTCTTCCAAATCAAATCCGCCGTACAGCCGCGCCCCCCATTTGATGAACGGGTACACGAGGTTCGGCGGCAGGTGCATCTGCCGCACCACCTTACAGATGATATCACGCGCCGACGTATACCCGCAATCGGCAAGTACCGCGACCACGTTTTTGGGCAGCGTCTTCCCCGCCGCCGTCAACACGGTGGCGGCACCCATCGACACACCCGTGAGCATCACGGGACGGTCGGGGTATTCTTGCTCGAGCAGTTTCGCCCAGCGAATACAATCGTCGCTCTCTTTGATCCCGAAGGTGATGACGTGTCCGTCGCTCACCCCGCAGGCGCGTTGCTCCACCAGCAACACGCTGTACCCGAGCGAAAAACACCGCCCAACCCCACCGCACAGGTCGCGTTCGGCGCGACCGCGGTAGCCGGGAAACATCAGTTCGATCGGCGCGCCCGGCTTGTATTCGTAAAACTTACCGCGCAGGGTCAACCCGTCGTCGGTCACGATACTCATCTCGCGACACGGGAGTGCGCGGGTCTGCTTGATCCATTCCACCATACGGTCACGGTAGGGTTCGTAGATTTCGCCGTCGGGGATATCGTACTCGGTCTGCGGTTTCTTTTGTTTATCGGTCATATAAAACGCCATACGAAAACACACCCACGTGATCACAAAAAACAACGCGGCGAGTGTGAGCAATACATATATCATCCACATACTTGACACCTCCTGCCCATTATACCGCCCTTTCGCGTAAAAGACAAATACTTCTTGCTTTTCGTTCATAAATCGTTTACAATCGTGGAGAGGTGAGTGTTTTGAATATTGACGTCAACTATAAGAACAAAAAACGGTATAAGACCGACAAATATCCCATCCGCCAACCGAAAGTGATCGTGTGGCTGATCTGGCTGTTGTCCAAATTTGCCCTCATCGGCAAAGAGTACAAGGTGGAAAAGATCGGGATGGAGAACCTGAAACCGCCGTATATGCTGCTCAGCAACCACCAGTATTTCATCGATTTTGAACTCGCGGCAATGGGGACGTTCCCCCACCGCGTCAACAACGTGGTGAGCATCGACGGGTACTACCGCCGTCCGTGGCTGATGGAACTCATCGGCGCCATCTGTACCCGCAAATTCACCATGGATCTGCATCTCATCAAATCCATCAACAAGGTGTTAAAGCGCGGGGATATCCTCTCGATGTACCCCGAAGCGCGGTATTCCCCCTGCGGCACGTTGTCGTATCTGCCCGAATCGCTCGGCAAACTCATTAAAATGAACAAGGTCCCCGTCGTGACGGTGGTGCATCACGGCAACTACCTGCATTCGCCGTTCTGGAATTTCCGTAAAAAGCGCAAAGCACCCTTGCACACCACCATGACCCTCACCCTCACCGCCGAACAGGTGAAAACCATGTCGGTGGACGAGATCAACGACGCGGTCAAGGCGGCATTGTCGTACGACGAGTATCGGTACCAGAAAGAAAACGGCATCCGCATCACCGAACCGTTCCGCGCCGAGGGGTTGCACAAGGTATTGTACCACTGTCCGCATTGTATGGCGCAATCGAAAATGTCCACCAAAGGCGACACCCTTCGTTGCGACGTGTGCGGTAAAGAGTGGCGGTTAAACGAGGACGGGACGCTCACCGCCAAAACGGGTGACACCGAATTTACCCACGTGCCCGACTGGTTCAAGTGGGAACGCGAACAGGTGAAAGCGGAAATTGAAAACGGCACCTATTCGTTCACCGACGAGGTGGAAGTGTATTCGATGCCGCGTTGCTGGAAATTCGAAACGCTCGGCAAAGCGACCCTCACCCACGATATCGAAAACGGGTTTACGCTGACGGGACACTATAACGGTGCCGATTATCGCATCGAACGCACCCCCATCCAGACCAACAGTCTGCACGTCGAATACGATTACTGTTACCTGCAACCGAAAGATTGCGTGGACATCTCCACCGAAAACGATTCATTCTACTGTTACCCGCAAACCAAAGAGAACGTGGTGACCAAATTAGCGTTCGCGACCGAGATTTTGTATCAGAAGCAACTGGATGCAAAGAAAGGAAAATAACATGACCAAAGACCGTATCGTACAAGATCTGAATGCGCTCGGTGTTGCGCGCGGCGACCGCGTGCTGGTGCATATGTCGTACAAATCGCTCGGCGGTGTGGACGGCGGTATCCCCACCGTCATCGACGCACTCAAAGAAGCGGTCGGCGAAGAGGGAACGCTGCTGTTCCCCGCCTTCACCTACGACCGCGTCAACCGCGACAATCCCGTGTTCGACGTGAAGACCACCCCCTGCTTTCATATCGGGATGACGGCGGAGGTGTTTCGCACCTGTGACGGAGTAAAACGCAGTGTGCATCCCACCCATTCGGTATCGGTGTGGGGATGCGACCGCGACTGGTTTATCGCCGACCATCACCTCGACAACATCTGCGTCGGTAAGCGGTCCCCCATCGTGCGGCTCAAAGATAAGGGCGGAAAAATTTTGATGATCGGGTGCGGTATCACCCACAACACCCTCATCCACGGGGTGGAAGCGTATTTACCCGTCCCGTACGTGTTCCAAAAGGATTACAAAGATCCCCGCTGGCACCGCGAATACACGTGTATCGACCACGACGATCGCGTATACCACGCAGAATTTTTCCACGAGTTCGCAGAAGCGCACGGATATTCACAGGATTTCGGCAAACTCGCTCAGTTGATGGACATCCCCTGCGGCTACGTGTTGCAGGCGGAAAGTTTTCTGATGGACGCGAAAACGGTGTGGGACACCGTCCTCAATAAAATGAAAGAAGATCCGTATTATTTCGTGTTTAAAAACGAGCAATAAAAAACATCCGCGCCGGCGAAACGCCGACGCGGATGTTTTTTATTAACTTACGGTAACAACCGTGAGATCATCATGGAAAAATCGTAGTAGGTGTCGGAGTAGCCGGCGAACTCGTCGAGCAGTCTCATAAACAAGACAGAGAACAGTGCCGAGAATATCGTCGAAAAGACCACGTTCACGATCACGCCAACCAACGCGCCGATTCCCGCGCGTTTCGCGGACAGCGGTTTGTCGTTGCGCCACACGAGGAACAGGATCAGTCCCACCAGCGGAATGAAGAAACCGAGTACCGCCCACCAAAAACTACCGGTATCGTACGGTCGTTGTTGCGCGTACGGGTATGCCGCAGGAACTTCCGCGACGGTACCGCAGGACGGACAGACCACCGTGTTTTCGGGTAATTGTGAACCGCAATGTTTACAGAACATAGCACATCCTCCTTTTTAAATCGTCTGATCAGTCTTCGTCGGGACGCTCCCAGTTGTGCCAGACGTTCTGCACGTCGTCGTTGTCTTCCAACGCGTCGAGCAGTTTTTCCATCTTGATGAGCGCGTCTTCGTCGGTGATGGCGGTATACACGTCGGGGACCATTTCCAGTTCCGCCGACACGAAGGTATAGCCTTTCGCTTCGAGGTCATCGCGCACCGCCGAGAAATCGTCCGGTTCGGTGGTGATCTCGAACACGTCACCGTCCGCGCCGAAATCGGACGCACCCGCTTCCAGCGCGTGTTCCATCACGGTATCTTCGTCAAGGCCTTCCGCCTCGATGACGAGCACACCTTTCTGGTTAAACATAAAACTGACGCAACCCGTCTGCCCTAAGTTTCCGCCGTATTTATCAAAATAATGGCGCACGTCGGCGGCGGTGCGGTTACGGTTGTCGGTGAGCGTTTCGACGATGACCGCGATACCGCAAGGACCGTAGCCCTCGTACTGTAACGCTTCGTAGTTATCGGCGTTGCCTTCGCCCGCCGCTTTCTTGATGATGCGTTCGATGTTATCGTTGGGTACGTTATTCGCTTTCGCTTTGGCAATCGCGTCTTTCAACTTGGAGTTGGACGCGGGATCGGCACTGCCGCCCTCTTTGACCGCTACCGCGATCTCACGACCCATTTTGGTAAAGATCTTGGCTTTTTGACCGTCGGTCTTCTCTTTCTTACGTTTGATATTGTTCCACTTGGAATGTCCGGACATCGGTATAACTTCCTTTCGGTTAGGTTCGCCATCATTGTACCACAACTTTTTTTATTGCGCAAGTATATTGCGAAAAGAAGATGAAACAATAGGTATTGTTACGGAGATGATGAGATGAAGATGAGTGACAAAGCGTATCAGAAGATGGCGAAAAAACACGCGCCGCATTCGCCGTTGTTCAAGGATTGTCTGTGCGCGTTTTTGGTCGGCGGGACGCTGTGCGTCATCGCGCAGACGGTGATCTCGGCGGCACAGATGACGGGTGTGGAGGACAAGACGGCAAGACTTTACGGGTCGCTCACCCTCATCGCGATCAGCGTGTTGCTCACCGCCTTAAACGTGTACGACGACCTCGCCAAACACGCGGGCGCGGGTACCCTCGTCCCCATCACGGGCTTCGCCAACGCGATGGCATCCCCCGCACAGGAGTTCAAGACCGAAGGCTTAGTACTCGGCACTGGCGCGAAAATGTTTCTCATCGCGGGTCCCGTCATCGTCTACGGCACCCTCGCAAGTGTGGTGTATGGGGTTATTTATTGGATAGTTCAGATGATATAATATAAAATGATGTCTCATTTTCTGAGACATCATTTTACTTGTTTGTGTGTAATATGTTTAGATGGTGGAATACCAAAATATTTTTTATAAGCACGGTAAAAAGTTGAATAATTAGAAAAACCGTAATTTGAGCATACTGCTTCGGGGTGTTCGCCGTTTTGTAAAGCTATATAGGATGCATTTATTCGCTTTTGCAAAACATACTTTTTTATACTGATCCCAAAATCTTCCTTAAAAATATGGCAAATAGAAGAAACTGAAAAGTGAGTTTTTTGGGAGAGCGTGTTCAGATCCAACTCTTCCTTGTAATGTTCGTCAATATAGCGCATTAACGCTAATGAAGTTGGGTGCAATGTTCCCTGCAAGGGTTTTTGCGAATCGGAGAGATATTTAATTAAAAAAACGATATCTGTACCAACAGCCGATAGAATATGTTTGAAATCCATTTCGCTTACACTTGAAATACATTGCATAAGATATAAATAATTATCTACTATTCGATGCGACTGAGGTAGAGTCAGCATTTCTTTTCCGATAAACGCATTTTTTAAAATGTCAGGAGCAAAATGGTCCGGATAAATGTTCAAAACACATCTTTCATAATCATCTATATTCCCCGAAACGATAAATTGATGATATTCACCCGGAGGAATAATAATTATCTGATATGGATGGATAATTTGTCTTGTATGGTTGTTTACAAATTCAACTTTACCGTTTAACAGCAGATAAAGTTCATAATAGGCGTGAAAAGTTTTTCCGTATATATCTGTTTTACCCTTGGCGTACTTAAAACTTATATGTTCACTTTCGGAATATATTTTTTTCATATTGTGTTATATCCTTCTGCGTTTTATTGCTGAATCATTATAGTCCATTTTTGCAAAAAATGCAATGTTTTAAGCAAAAAAAGTTATTCAATTATCATTTTTTGTATTCTATAATTAAAACAAGGTTTTAATTTTGTAAATAAGGAGAATACAAATGGGTTTGAATATCAAAAGTCGTAGAGAATTTTTTGGGGATGCATATCTTGTGGATAAAGAACGCACTACAACCAAAGAAATGTTGCACAGTCCCACCAGGCGTGAATGCGTAATGACCAATAATGCGCCCTGGGAAGCAAATGGGTGGGTATATTACACCGTTTTTCAGGACGGCGATATTTTCAGGATGTATTATATCTGCTTCCCTATGTATAATGAGGAGCATACTGCTCACCAACCGCCTTTTTTCCATATCTGTTATGCCCAAAGCTACGACGGCATTGAGTGGAAAAAGCCCAAACTCGGCATTTGTGAAATCAATGGAAATACCGATAATAATGTTATTGTTATTACCAACTCGATGGATGCTTTTCACGTGTTTATAGATACAAATCCCGATTGTTTACCACAGGAAAAGTATAAAGGGATTTACACTAAAGCAGGAAAAAGCACTCAAGAGTTATGGTGTATGACAAGCCATGACGGTATTCATTTCAAAGAGGGTTGGATGATAACAGATAAGGGCGCTTTTGACTCTTATAACAGCGTTTTTTGGGATGAAAATAAAAACACGTATATTTGTTATGCAAGAGATTTTCATGTCGGAGAAAATGGAGAAAGCGTTCGTGATGTTCGTTGCCTTGAATCGAAAGATTTTAAGAACTGGTCGGAGCCGGAACAGATCTCATATACCGATTCCCCTTATGATTTTCAAATGTACACGAACGGCATTCAGCCGTATTTCCGCGCTCCGCATATATATGTAGGTTTCCCGACGCGCTATACCGAACGCCGGGAATGGACGGCCAATTATGATAGGCTTTGCGGTGCTGAACATCGCAAATGGCGGATGAAATTTGATCGTCGATTTGGTCTGGCGGTCACTGACGGACTTTTTATGTGTTCCCGTGACGGCAGGAATTTTCGCCGTTTTAATGAAGCGTTCGTGCGTCCCGGCCCAGAAAGCAAAATGCGCTGGGTATACGGTGACGGATATTTGGCATACGGAATGTTGGCGACAAAGACAAATGTTGAAGATGAAGATAGGGAGCTTTCCTTCTATGCATCTGCTAACGACTGGTCGGACGGTCCCGTTCAGGTTTTCCGCTACACACTTCGTATGGATGGATTTGTAAGTCAAGGATCAAGTTTTGAGGGCGGCAAGCTTGTAACAAAACCGCTTACTTTTGATGGGGATCATTTATTTGTAAATTTCTCGACCTCGTCTGCAGGCCATATGCGAATCTATTTTGAGGATAAAAACGGAAATATAATGGAAGGTTATGACAGCGGTGAGTTGTTTGGAGATTCCATTGACCGTATTGTTGATTTTAAACGCCCGATTTCGGATATAAAGGGACAAGAAATCAGAATGTGTGTGGAACTTTATGATGCAGAAATCTATTCGTTTCAATTTCGCCGAGAAGGAGAAAAACAACAATGAGTAATGCATTTCGCGAGGCTATAAAATCGGGAAGACGGTTATTTGGGACTCATATATGTTTAAGTGATTATCGAATTTGTGAAATGTTGGGCAATGTAGGTTTTGATTATCTTTGGATAGATATGGAGCATACTCCCACAGATTTTCATATTGTAAAGCAACATCTTATTGCGGCAAAGGCATCCGCGCAAACGCCGTGCGTGGTAAGGGTTACTTGGAATGATATTCCGAGCATTAAGCGTGTTTTGGAAATGGGACCGGATGCCATTGTTGTACCGATGGTTAACAGTGTTGAGGATGCCCAGCGTGCAATAGATACGTGCATTTATCCGCCTGACGGTAAACGTGGCTTCGGACCGTCCCGCGCGGTTTCTTACGGTGTTGAAAGTATCCAAGACTACATAGAAAACAAAAGCAAAGAAACCGTACGACTGGTTATGATAGAAAGCATAGACGCAGTAGAGGCTCTTGAAGAAATGGCAAAAATTCCTTATCTGGACGGCTTTGTGATCGGGCCTATGGATATGAGTGGCTCTGTCGGCGAGTTGGGGTATGCCTTAGAAGGAAAAGAAACCAACCGCCTGATCGATTTGGCTGTAAAAAAAGCGCATAGTTGCGGCAAGCCTATCGGATTATCCACCGGAGCTGCGGATGCAGAGGAACTGACCCATTGGCTCAACAAAGGCGTGGATTTTATGTCTGCCAGTACCGATATAGCAAGTGTGATAGCAGGGGCATACAATGTGTTGGGAACTATGAGGGAGTGTGCAAATAGAATTTCAGAATGAAAGGGGAAAATATACATAGATTTGCCAATAGGTGTGTCCTATGGTTGTGCTACAATAGGGTAACGCGACATATCCGAACCCGCCTTAAAGCGGGATATTTCGGGTATTTGCGCCCAATTTGTTCTCGCAAGGCGAAAGCCTTGCTTCGCCCAACTTGAACGCAAATCCCTCGAAATCTCCTCGCTTTCAGGTTGAAGATTTTTGAGCGTGTGGATTTTTGTTCGAGCAAGGCACAAAACGCAGCCAATACACCCGTATTGGTGAGTATTTTAACGAAGGGTCGAGCGAAAATCCGCCGCTCAAAAACGGAGTTCGGATATGTCGCGCTACCCTAGGGACAAAAATCAAGCGGAGCAAATTGCTCCGCTCTAACGATATATTATTTTGAAACAATCCAAGAATTGTCGAACCATTGTCTTTGTGTCAACCAGTATTGAGCAGCGGAAACGGCGTGTTCCTTGAAAATCTTAAAATCAAGGTCAGTTGCATAAATTCTGCCTTGTGTGTGCTTTTCAGAAAATACGTACATTCCGTGCCATCCGTTTGTTTGATGCTCGGTTGTTCCACCGTTCACCATATTGATAAATTTAGGATTGCATAGATAATCACCATCAAGCACAATGACCGTACTCCAAAAATATGATGCCATCGCTTGTAGTGATGGTTCTCTATCTCTCGTTACACGGTGAATTTTGATCTCAGACACGGCGCGGTGGAAGATTATCTCGTAAACTTTGACACGGCAAGCGGCGCGACGTTCACCGATCTGAACGTGCCGACGGTGGTTTTCCGTGACCAAAGCGGCGGATTGCTTTACGAGTTTCGCGACGTGGTGACGGCGCACAACGAAACCGAGCGGTCGTTTTTGACCTTATCGCGGTTTTTCGCCTGTTTACACGCACTGCAAGCCGCCGTACAATACAAAGACCGTGACGACGTACGCTTGGCGCTTGAAAACGCGGCAGAGCGTTTTGCGGAAAACGACGGTCTGTCGGTTACCGATCTTGCCGAGGAGTTGCATATGAGCCGCAGTGCTTTTCAGAAAAAGTTCGTTCACTGTTTCGGTATGGCCCCCGTCGCCTATCGGACGGAAAAACGCTTAAAAAAAGCAATACGGTTGTTGGAAACGACCGATACCCCCATCAAGGAGATCGCCGCTTCGCTCGGCTTTTACGACACGGCATATTTCTATAAAGTGTTTAAACGCGCGTTTTCGGTCACACCGAACGCCTATCGCGACGCACAAAACCCGACGGTATAAACGAAAAGCGGGCGGACAAAACGTCCGCCCGTTTGATCATTGAATGGTCGACATCTAACATCTAAATCACGTCGTCGATGTTGGTGGACAGAATGGTCCCGACAGGGAAATCCGCCATCTTAGACGCGGTGATCTTGAACGTGCCGTCGCTCAGCATAACCGCTTTGAGGGATACGGCATCGCTCTCCTCTTCATAAAAACTGGTACCCACCACCAATTCGGTGTCGGTCAGTTGATAGCGGTACGGGGTAAACCCGCCGCCTTCGGAATAGTAGGAAACACCGTTAAACACGACCTTGATAGACTCCGTGACTTCCTTTGTGAAATAGCGGTCGGTCACCACACACGCGTCGCCCGAGAACATCAGTGCCGACGCGAGTAACGAATCCCCCGACACACGGAAATACCCGAGATATTCCACGTCTTGCTTCGTGTTCTCTTTCGGGTTTAAATTCTGCGCGGGTGCCGTCGTGGTCGTGGTGGCAACGGTCGTCGTGGTCGCTTCGGTCGTGGTGGTGACCTTCGCGACAGTCGTAGTCGCTTTAGTCGTGGTAGTAACCTTCGCGGCAGTCGTGGTGGTCGCCTCGGTCGCGGTGGTGACCTTTACGGCGGTCGTGGTGGTCGCCTCGGTCGCGGTGGTGGTCACGTCGTAAATTACCGTCGTGGTCGTACCGTTTTCCGTCGCCTCGGTCGTGGTGGTGACGGTGGTATCCGGACCGGTCAACCGCATCGACGTCGTGGTAGTGGTCGCGTCGGTGGTGGTCGTAGTGACGGCATCGCCGCCGTTTTCGGTACAAGCGCACAAGGACAAACATAATACAAATGCCAGAAACAGAGAACCCATCTTCTTCAAAACAAACACCTCATTTTTATATTTGCAGACGTCAGACATCTAACATCTAACATCTAATCTGCTACGTTAAACAACCGCAACCCGTGTTTTCTCGCGTAGTCGACGGTGTAGGCGGTACCGCCCGTGGGTTTTGTCAGGTAACATACGCACACGCTCGATTCGTCCACCAGACGGCGGTTACGCACGTGCATACAGCCGCGGTGGTAGGTTTCGGCGGTGTAGATGACCTCATCGGCTTGTGTGAGCAACCGCTCGTACACCGCAACGTCGTCGGCACTCCACCCGCGCGTCTGGTTTTTGCACGGCAAGATGAGGTGCAATTTCACCTGCGGCCGCACCGTTTTGAGTGCGAGTACCGTCTGCGCCGCGAGGGTATCAAACCCGAGCGCGCCCCCCGCGCAGAAGGTTTCGTACCCCTCGTCCGCGAGGTTTAACAAACACCGTTTGAGCCGCTTTTCGACCGCGTCGTATTCGCCGTCGGGGATATCGCGGTGTCCCGTAAAACAAACCGTTTTCTCTTTCGTAAGGTGACACGACTCATTCGAACCTTGTTTTAAAAAGGGCAATTTGCGCTCACTCCTCGTTAAA
>CAYSPZ010000038.1:0-4718 GCA_964433065.1 uncultured Eubacteriales bacterium
GCATTATGCCCTAAGGGGGCAGTGCATACCACCGGCACGGCCGGTGGTTATGATTATGCAAAGGAAACGGGATATCGCGCTATCCTATATTTTACGTTGTTGTGCGTGGTAAAGGCTTGTCTTACCCGAAACGAGGAAGGTGACCGCTACGAGCGGGAGAAAGTACCACACGCCCGCAAAGGAAAACAGTTCCGCGCCTAAGCAGAGAGAGGACAGGGGGCAATTTGTGACGCAACAGAACAGGATGACCACACCGAGTGCCGCGCCGAACGCGACAGGCAGACCGATGATCGACGAAATGAGTGCGCCGAAGGTGGCACCGATAAAGATGGTGGGGATGATCTCGCCGCCTTTAAAGCCGCAACCCATTGAAACACAGGTGAAGATCCATTTTAGTAAAAAGGCTTCCGGCCGAAAGGTCCGAGTTTCGAAAATGCGGGAGATCACGTGTATGCCGGCACCGTTATAATCCTGATTGCCGACGATGGCGGTGAGCGCAAAAAGCAGAACGCCACCAACCGCAACCCGCAAAAATTCGTTTGGGAGAAAAGTGGCAAACACTTTTCTGCAGAGGGACAGCGATTTACAAAATGCAAGACCGAGTAAGATACAAAGACCGGTCAGTAGGAGGATTTTCCATAAAGAGTCAAAAGAAAAAGGGGATACGGCTGTAAACGAAAATCTTTCGATGGGTGCGTTCAAAAGGCGGGAAACGGCAAAAGCCGAAAAGGAAGAAACAAGGCAGGGGAAGACCGACAAAAGAGGGATACTGCCGACGCACACAATTTCCAAAGCAAAGAAAAATGCGGTGAGCGGTGTGTTGAACACGGCGGAGAAGAGACCTGCCATACCGACGCGAACCAATACTTGTTTTTGAGCGGCATCCGATTTGAATAGTTTTGCAAAGGTGACAGCAAGACCGCCGCCGAGTTGCAATGCGGCACCTTCGCGACCGACCGATGCGCCGAAAAGATGGGAGATGACCGTCGCGGAAAAGACGGCGACGGCGATAAGCGGGGGAAGGTCGTTTTTGCCGTTGGCGGCTTGCAGGACGCGGTTGGTGTCAACGCCCGAAACCGAAAAAAGTTTATAGGGTAAAACGACCAGCAAGCCCGCAAGCGGCAAAAAACAAACAAGCCAACCGTGCAAGGTGCGAAAAGCGGTAACTTTCACAATCAAAGACGAAAAGAGTGTGCCGACCAATCCGCAAACGATGCCGACAGCCAAACTCTGTAAAAGTAATTTTAAAACAAAAAGCAGTTTTCTGTTTTGAACGGTCAAAGGGGTCATCTCCTAAAGCGGGCGGGAATACGATTAAAGTAGAGTATAGCATATATTGTGAGTGAAATCAATTATTTTCAAAAGACGGAGGTGCTTCGCACCTCCGTCTTTTGATTAGGTTTTTTTGTAGCAAGAGAATTTCTCGTCGATGTTCTGCGGTAACGTTTTTTGGGTGAGCAGGCTGACGATGGGGACTAAGATCAGACCGCCGACCATCGCGAACACGCCCGAATGGAGAGAGGTCTTGAACACGAAGCCAAGCGCGCCGCTGACCGTGATCCATTTCATACTGATGCACAGTTGCACGATCTCAAGACCCGTACCGAAGATGAACGACACGGCGACCGCGGCGCGGGTGGTCTTTTTCCAGTACAGACCGTATAGGAACGGTGCTAAGAACGCGCCCGCAAGTGCGCCCCACGACACGCCCATCATTTGTGCGATGAAGACGGAGTCTTTCCAGAGGGTGTCTTTTAAGATGGCGATGACCGCCGAGATGGCGATGAAAAAGACGATGAGTAACCGCATAACCGTGATGCTTTGTTTTTCGGTCATTTTGCCTTTAGCGGCGGGTTTTACCACGTCGAGCGTCAAAGTAGAAGACGAGGTGAGGACGAGCGACGAGAGGGTGGACATGGATGCCGCGAGGACCAGTACCACGATGAGCGCGACGATGACCGGCGCGAGATCGGATAACATGGTCGGGACGACTTTATCGAACATTACTGCGCCGCTTTCGCTGATATAGCCGCTTTCTTTCATCTCGTTTGCGTACAGTTTACCGAAGCCGCCGAGGAAGTAGCAACCGCCCGCGACGATCACCGCAAACACGGTGGAGATGATGGTGCCTTTTTTGATGGCACCTTCGTCTTTGATGGAATAGAATTTACCGACCATCTGCGGCAGACCCCACGTGCCGAGCGAGGTGAGCAGTACCACGAACAACAGGAAGATGGGGTCGGGACCGAACAACGACGCGTATTCCGCGCCTGCGTCGGGGGATGTTTTCAGCGCTTCGACCGCCGCCGACAGACCGCCGTTTTGCATTAGCACCGCCGCGACCACCCGGACGATGCCGACCAGCATGATGATGCCCTGAATGAAGTCGTTGATGGCGGTCGCCATATAGCCGCCGAAGATGACGTACACACCGGTGAGCGCCGCCATCACCACCACGATTACCCAATAAGGGATGGCAAACACGTTGTTGAACAATGAGGACAACCCGTTATACAGCGATGCGGTGTAGGGGATGAGGAACACGAACACGATGAACGACGCGACCACCTTTAAGGTTTTGGAGTCGTACCGTTTTTCGAAGAAGTCGGGCATCGTTTTGGATTCCAAATGTTGGGTCATCACGCGGGTGCGCCGACCGAGTGCCATCCACGCGAACAGCGAACCGATGAACGCGTTGCCAAGTCCGATCCACGTTGACGCGAGACCGAAGTTCCAACCGAACTGACCCGCGTAGCCGACGAAGATGACCGCCGAAAAATACGACGTACCGAACGCGAACGCGGTCAGCCACGGTCCGACCGACCGTCCGCCGAGCAAGAACTTATCCACGCTGGACGCGTGTTTGCGACACGCAATACCGACACCGATCATCAACCCGAAAAAGCAGATGAGCATCGGTACCGCGATCATGGTGGTCGGCGAGATCGCCGCCGCCATCGCCGTTATGTTACCCATTTTTAACACCCCGTTTTAGAGATTTAAAGTGCAAAAGCACGTAATAACCATTACTTTAACACTTTAAAGTGTATTTGTCAACCCGAAAGGGGAAAAAAGTTGAAAACGGTTGACACATATGCTTTAAAGTGGTAAAGTATAGATATTATTTTATAAGGTTAGGGTATAGGGTATGACGATCGTACATTTACTGGAACGTAACGCGCGCGAGTTCGGCAACGATACCGCGCTGATCGAGATCAATCCCGATCAGAAAGAAACGCGGCGGCTCACGTGGCACGAATATGAGTTGGTGGAAACGACACAACGGCGGCATTATCGTCGCGAGATCACCTGGAGTGTGTTTGACGAAAAGGCAAACCGTCTGGCGAATATGTTGCAACAGCACGGGATCGGGAAGGGGAAAAAGGTCGCGATCCTGTTGATGAACTGCATCGACTGGTTGCCGATCTATTTTGGTATTTTGAAGACAGGCGCGTTGGCGGTGCCGCTCAATTTCCGCTATTCGCCCGATGAGATCGAATATTGTTTAGATTTGGCCGAGGCGGACGTGCTGATCTTCGGGCCCGAATTTATCGGACGTGTGGAAGCGGTTGCGGACAAGATAAGCCGTACCTGTACGCTGATCTATCTGGGGGTCGGGTGTCCCGCGTTTGCGGACGATTACAACGATCTGATCTCGGAATGTTCGGGTGCGTTTCCGCCTTGTGAACTGACCGAGGACGACGAAGCCGCGATCTATTTTTCGTCGGGGACGACGGGGTTCCCGAAAGCGATCTTACATAAACATCGCAGTCTGATCCATTCCTGTCGCGTGGAGCAAAATCACCACGGACAAACGAAGGACGATTGCTTTTTGTGTATTCCGCCGCTGTATCACACGGGTGCTAAGATGCACTGGTTCGGGAGTTTGCTGGCGGGGTCTAAAGCGGTCATTTTGAAGGGAACACAGTCGCGCAATATCCTGAAAGCGGCGAGTGACGAAAAATGCACCATCGTGTGGTTGCTGGTGCCGTGGGCGCAGGATATTCTCGGCGCGATCGACCGCGGAGAGATCGATCTTTCCGAATTTGATCTGTCCCGTTGGCGGTTGATGCACATCGGTGCGCAACCCGTTCCGCAAAGTCTGATCAAGCGGTGGTTGCAGTATTTTCCAAATCAACAATACGATACCAACTACGGCCTTTCCGAATCGATCGGTCCCGGTGCGGTGCATTTGGGGGTCGAAAACGTCCACAAAGTCGGTGCCATCGGTATTGCGGGATACGGGTGGGAGATCAAGATCGTGTCCCCCGACGGTACGGAGGTCGCACAAGGCGACGTCGGTGAACTGTGCTTAAAAGGTGCGGGTGTGATGGAATGTTACTACCGCGATCCCGCCGCGACCGCCGACACCCTCAAAGACGGGTGGTTGTATACGGGAGATATGGCGATGCAGGACGAGGACGGGTTTGTGTATCTCGTCGACCGTAAGAAAGACGTTATCATCACGGGCGGCGAAAACCTGTATCCCGTACAGATCGAAAACTTCCTGTCGGCGCACAAAAAGATCAAGGACGTGGCGGTCATCGGCTTACCCGATGCGCGGCTCGGTGAAATTGCCACCGCGATCATCGAACTCAATCCCGATACCACCTGTACCGAAGAGGAGATCAACGAATTTTGTATGGAACTGCCGCGCTATAAGCGGCCGCGCAAGATCATTTTTGCGGACGTTCCGCGTAATCCCACCGGCAAGATCG
>CAYSPZ010000038.1:4728-15171 GCA_964433065.1 uncultured Eubacteriales bacterium
AACCGAAACTGCGCAAACTGTACGGTGCAGAGGGGTTGGTTGATTCGCAGAACAAGTCATAAGAAAGGAATACCGTTATGAAAAAATTAATGATCGGTAACCAAGCGGTGGCGGCAGGTCTGCACGACGGGGGTTTGGGCGTTGTGTCCAGTTATCCCGGCACCCCCTCCACCGAGATCACCGAATTTTTATCCGAATACGACGACATTCACAGTGAATGGGCACCCAACGAAAAGGTGGCGGCGGAGGTTGCGTTCGGCGCGTCGCTGGCGGGTGCGCGGTCTGCGTGTGCGATGAAACACGTGGGCTTGAACGTTGCCGCCGACCCGTTGTTCACGCTTTCCTACACGGGCGTCAACGGCGGTATGGTCATCTGCGTGGCGGATGATCCCGCGATGCATTCGTCCCAGAACGAACAGGATTCGCGGCATTATGCCATTGCGGCGAAGGTGCCGATGCTGGAACCTGCCGATTCGGCGGAAGCGTATGCGTTCGCGAAAGCGGCATTTGACCTGTCCGAAACCTACGATACCCCTGTGTTGTTGCGGATGTGTACCCGCATCGCGCACAGCCAGTCGATCGTGGAACTCGGCGAAAAGGTGCCTGCGGTACTCAAAGAGTATAAAAAAGATCCTGCGAAATACATTATGATGCCGGGCAACGCGATCAAGCGGCATCCCGTGGTGGAAGCCCGTACCGAAGCACTGGTGAAACTCGCGGAAGATTGTGAGTTCAACAAGGTGGAACTGAATTCGGACGAGATCGGTATCATCACGTCGGGTTGTTCGTACTTATACGTGAAAGAAGTATTCGGTGACAGTGTCAGCATCCTGAAGATCGGGATGCCCAACCCGTTACCGACCGCGCTTATCCGCGATTTTGCGGCAAAGGTGAAGAAACTGTACGTCATCGAAGAACTCGATCCGATCATTGAGAACCACGTTCGTGCGCTCGGTATTGAGGTGGTGGGGAAAGAGATATTCTCGCCGCTGGGTGAGTTCTCGCAACAGACCATCGCGAAAGCGTTCGGGTTGCCCGAAAAGCCGAGTGTGAGTGCCGATTCGGCGGTACCGAACCGTCCGCCGATGATGTGCGCGGGTTGTCCGCACCGCGGTATGTTCTATACGCTCGCGAAAAACAAGATCACGGTACTCGGTGATATCGGTTGTTATACCTTGGGCGCGGTACCGCCGCTGAGTGCGCTGGATTCGACCTTATGTATGGGCGCGTCGGTGTCGGGGTTACACGGGTTCAATGCCGCGCGCGGCGAAGACACCGAACGGCGGTCGGTCGCGGTGATCGGCGATTCCACCTTTATGCATTCGGGTATGACGGGGTTGGTCAACGTGGCATACAATGCGACCAATTCCACCGTCATCATCTTAGACAACTCCATCACGGGTATGACGGGTCACCAACAGAATCCCACAACGGGATACAACATCAAAGGCGATCCCGCCGCAAAGGTGGATCTGGAAGCGTTGTGTAAGGCACTCGGCATCGCGCGGGTGCGGGTGGTTGATCCGTATGACTTAAAAGCGTGTGACACGGCGATCAAAGAGGAGTTGGTGGCGGACGAACCGTCGGTCATCATTTCGCGCCGTCCGTGCGTGTTGTTAAAATCGGTCAAACACGCGCCGTCGCTCACCGTTGCGTCCGACAAATGTAAGTCGTGTAAACGGTGTATGGGACTTGGTTGTCCCGCCATTCATATGAAAGACGGAAAAGCCGAGATCGACGCGACGTTGTGTGTCGGTTGCGGTGTCTGTAAACAGTTATGCGCGTTTGATGCCATTGAGGGGGTGACGATGTGAAAACGACCAGTGTAATGATCGTCGGTGTCGGCGGACAGGGAAGTTTGCTCGCGTCGAAACTGCTCGGCAGATTGTTGACCGACGAGGGGTATGACGTCAAGGTCAGCGAAGTGCACGGTATGAGCCAACGCGGCGGGTCGGTGGTGACCTACGTGCGGTTTGGTGAGAAGGTATATTCGCCCATCGTCACCGCAGGCGAAGCGGATATCATCATCGCGTTTGAAAAATTGGAAGCCGCCCGTTACGCGCCGTTCCTCAAAACGGACGGGAAACTGGTGGTGAACACCCAACAGATCGATCCGATGCCGGTCATTATCGGCGCGGCGGAGTATCCCGAAGCGGTGTTACAGGAACTGACCGACAAGGGTGTACAGGTGGAAGCGCTCAACGCGCTTGCACTGGCGCAACAGGCAGGGTCGACCAAAGCGGTGAACATCGTGTTGATGGGGAAAGCGGCAAAATATTTTGACATTCCTTACGAACGGTGGATCGCGGCGATCGAGAATACGGTCGCACCGAAGTTCGTAGAAATGAATAAAACGGCATTTTCCTTAGGTTATCATTCTTAACGGTATTATTTTTGAAAGGTGTGAAGAAAATGGCAGAGCGGTATTATCAAAAAGACATCGAAACGATGCCGGTCGAAGAGATCAAGAAACTGCAATCCGAAAAACTGGTCAAGCAGGTCAAGCACGTGTACGAGAACGTGCCGTACTATCGCGCGTTGATGGAAGAAAAAGGCGTGACCCCCGATGACATTCACGGCATCGAGGATCTGCACAAACTTCCCTTCCTCACGAAAAGCGATCTGCGTGACGCGTATCCGTACGGGTTGCTCGCGAAACCCTTAAACGAGTGCGTTCGCATTCAATCCACGTCCGGCACGACCGGTCGTCGGGTGGTCGCGTTCTACACGCAACACGACGTGGATCTGTGGGAAGACTGTTGCGCCCGTGCGATCGTGGCGACAGGCGGTACCGAAGAGGACGTGTGTCAGGTCGCGTACGGCTACGGGTTGTTTACGGGCGGTCCCGGCTTGAACGGCGGTTCTCACCGCGTGGGTTGTCTGACGTTACCGATGTCGTCGGGTAATACCGAACGTCAGATCCAGTTTATGACCGATCTTTCTGCTACCATTCTCTGTTGTACCCCGTCGTATGCGGCATATATCGGCGAAACCTTGAAAGAAAAGGGGTATACCCCCGACCAGATCCCGCTGAAAGCGGGTATCTTCGGTGCGGAGCCGTGGACCGAAGAGATGCGGCGCGGTATTGAGGAAACGCTCGGTATCAAGGCATACGACATCTACGGTCTGACCGAAACGAGCGGTCCCGGTGTGTCGTTTGAGTGTTCCGAACAGACGGGTATGCACATCAACGAAGACCATTTCCTGGCGGAGATCATCGATCCCGATACGGGCGAAGTGTTACCCGAAGGTAGTAAAGGCGAACTGGTATTTACCTCGCTTGATAAAGAAGCGTTCCCGCTTCTGCGTTACCGTACCCGCGATATCTGCGTGTTGTCCCGCAAACCCTGTTCCTGCGGACGTACCCATATCAAGATGTCCAAACCGATGGGACGCAGTGACGATATGCTTATCATCCGCGGTGTCAACGTGTTCCCGAGCCAGATCGAAACGGTTCTGCTCAACGAAGGGTATCAGCCCAACTACCAGATCGTGGTTGACCGTGTGGGCAATACCGATACCTTCGACGTCAACGTCGAAATGAATCCCGACCAGTTCACCGATACGGTGAGCGGTGTGACCGCACTGGAAAAATCGCTCGCGAACGCGATGAAGACGATGCTCGGCATCAATCCGGCGGTGCATCTGGTTGCGCCGAAGAGCATTACCCGCAGCGAAGGTAAAGCCGTTCGTGTCATTGATAAACGGAAACTGATATAAGAAAGGGGAGTACCGTATGTCGTTAAAACAACTCACCGTGTTTGTGGAGAACAAACAAGGCGCACTCGTTGCCATCACCGAGACCCTCGCCGCCCATAACGTGAACATTCGCGCGTTGTCCATCGCGGATACCGAAGAGTTTGGTATTTTGCGGTTGATCGTCAACGATACCGCGACCGCGTGCGAGACCTTGCAAAGCGAAGGGTATCTGCTCAAAACCACCGACGTCGTCGGTGTGAAGATCGGCGACGCTCCCGGTAAACTGTCGGGTGCCCTTGCGGTACTGGACAAAGCGAATATCAATATGGAATATCTGTACGCGTTTATGACCCGTACCGAAAAACACGCGTACGTGGTACTCCGCGTCGCCAACAACGACGCGGCGGAAACCGCGCTCGAAGCGGCGGGTTACCACATCATCACCGACGCGGATATTGACAAGTTATAAATAAAGCAAACAAGCCGCCGTTTCGGTTTCCCGAAACGGCGGCTTTTTGTGTCGCGAGATGTTTATGAACAAAGTAGGTGTCTATTGTTTTTTCTGAAAAGTTGTGGTATACTAATCTCGCGACACAGTTTAATATCGTCCAAAGCAGACATACTGTTGGTAAAAACGTATGCCTAACTTGGTCATATCCTGCTTTGGAATGAACTGTGTCGCAACAGAAGTCGGGCAACGTTTTTCGGTGCGCGGCATCTGCCGCGCACTTTTTATTTACAGCCGAACTTGCGTCGGCTATAGTGCTTTGGACAATTTTTCAGCGGATTGATATCGTTCGTCGGGACTGACGTTGGTGCATTTGTGAACGATGTGTCCGGCTTTTCCGCCCACCTTTTTCTCGCTGGGGTGTTTGCCGGTGAGCATCACGTTGAGCAGAACGCCCGCCGCGTAAATGTTGGTTCGGGGATCGCTTTGTGACAAGCCCAACTGTTCGGGGGATACGTATCCGACCGTTCCCATAATGACGGTATCCTTTTTGGAACTCGACAGTTGTCGGGACGCGTTGAGGTCGATCAACACCACACGCTCGTCCTGACCGATGACGATGTTTTCGGGTTTTACGTCCCGATGTACCAGCCCTTGCTCGTGCAACAGGGTCAATGCATTACATACCCCTTGCAACACCTTTTTGGCATCGCGGTACCGATACCGAACGCTGAGCAGCACGTCGCTCAGGGTGTTGCCTTCCACGAACTCTTCGAGCACGATCTGACCGTCGTCCAGTTGCAGGACGTCGTAGACGATGGGGAGATTTTCACATTCGTATCGGCAAAGCGCCTCGTATGCGGCAATCGGTTTTTGGAAACTGCGCACGATCAGGTCGCGGCCTTGTTCCCGATGTCGCAAATGTAACACGCGATGATCCGCTTTATCCGATAACACGTGTACCACAAAATAGGTGTCCAGCAAGCGTCGGACGTACTCTTCTCTTGTCATTAACTCCCTCCTAACCGCTTGACTTCGGTGTTTGCCTGTGCGATGACGACGTTGATCGCGGACGACCGGTTGTTCAGATCGGTTTGCAGGTCATTACTTAACCAATTGACGGTTATCGGTGTATCCGCCAAAGACGTGATCCGTTCGCTTATAAACGGTGCAACAACGTTTTCGCGCGCGAGTGCCGCCGCGACCGCGATGCGCGCTTGTTCGTCATAATACACGTCGCTCATATCATACGATTGTTGATCGGTAATGTATCGAACGAGATACGGTACCGCCGCCGCGTTTTTCGCGCCTTTCGGGATGCCGAACGCGGTTGCCTCGAACAGCGGTGTGTATTTGGTGGTGTTGTCGGTCGGCATCGGCACCGTACCGAGATAGTTTTGCGCTTTGAGGATTCGCGCGCGCGGTTCCAGCGTACGGCAGGTGCGCGTATCGGACGCAAAGAACAGGATCTTATGGTTGGAAAAATCGTTGAAGAAGTTACCGAACACGAGCAGACCGTTATCCGCTTTTTCTTTGGTGAGCGCCCATGCGGTGCAGAGTTCGGGGTTGTTGGTATTACGGACGTATTGGTTCGTAGAGGTATTAAAACGAATAAAATCGGTTGCACGGGTGGCAACGTACGCGGACTTTTGTTCAAATGCCGCGCCGTAGCAGCCGCTTTGACCGCTCTTGCTTTGCACGAACGCTTCGCACATTTCCCAGAATTTGCTCCACGTCCATTTCCCGTTTTTCCACAACGTGTACGGGTCTTCTAATCCCGCGTCCCCGAGTGCTTTGCGGTTATAATACATCATAGTCATCTCTACGAGCGGGGAGTTGCGGGTGTTCATACCGTATCGCTTTCCGTTGAACGTATACATATCCACGATATCGTTATCCCATACGGGATCGCTGAAATCAAACCCACTGTTTTCGATCGGTTGCAGGTTTGCGAGCGCGTACACGTCGGTGTATCGGTTTCGCACCATATCGGGCGAATTCCCCGCCGCGATACGGGCGGCAAGATCGTCGTAAAACGTGTTGGCAGATACCGGTTCGTATACAAGTTTGATACCCGTCTTTTCCTCGAATTCCGCCAACGCGGACTTTTCCATACGGTAATGCGGGTCTGTCCAGCAGAAATACGTAACGGTGGTATTTTTGAGGGTTGCGGGTATTTTCGCGACCACCTCATCACGGGTCAACTCTTTCGCAGGCACGTTGACGGTTGTTGACGGGGTGGTGGTTGCGCGGTTTTGCGTCGTCGTGTTTTTGGCGGTGACGGTGGTTACGTTGTTTTTTGCCGTCGTGGTTCTTTTAACGATGACAGGTACGCGACCGCCTGCCGTGGTCACGGTTGTGGTGGCGGATACGCGGTCTGCGGTCGTTTTAACGGTCGATGCACCGAAAACGGACGAAAGGGTCGTGTCCGTTTTCCCCGTCGTAACGGCGGGGACGGTATCGTCGGTCACACTTTCGCCCGACACGGTGGTCGCCTCTTCGGTGACGGAGGAGTGGTCGGTGTTGATATCGGTTGTGGTAGTCGTGGTATCGGTCGGTACAACGCTCGGTATCGGCGACGAGGTCGGCGCGGATTGTAACGTGTGCGGTGACGTTCGTGAAGTGGCAGGCTACATCCCCGGTGACGCGAACGGTGACGGCATTGTGAACAACAAAGACGTTGGGTTACTGCAACGGTATAACAACGGCTGGGACGTTGAGATCAATGAAAAAGCCGCCGACGTGAACGGTGACGGGCTTGTCAATAACAAGGACGTTGGTATCCTGCAACGGTATAACAACGGTTGGGACGTTTCGCTCGGATAACCGATCAAAACAGAAAACCGCGAGGTGAACGGGACGTTCACCTCGCGGTTCTTTTGTTGAAAGATTATTTCAGGTTATTTTTGAGGGTTTCGAGTTCGGCGGTGAGGGTGGCGGGGAGTTTCGCGCCGAATTTGCCGTAGAACTCTTCGATACCGTCGATTTCCGCTGCCCACAGATCGTTATCCACTTCGAGGATGGGTTTGAGGTCTTCGATGGTGAAGTCGTTCAAACCGTCGAGGTTGATGTCTTCGGCGAACGGGACGTAGCCGATCGCGGTGGTCTGGGCATCGACGTTGTTTTCGCAACGGCGGATGATCCAGTCGAGGACGCGGAGGTTGTCGCCGAAGCCGGGCCAGATGAAGTGACCTTCGTCGTCGGTACGGAACCAGTTGACGTTGAAGATCTTGGGAGCGTTTGCACCGAGTTTCTCACCCATCTTGATCCAGTGCGCCCAGTAGTCAGCCATATGGTAACCGCAGAACGGCAACATTGCCATCGGGTCACGGCGGACAACACCGACTGCGCCGGTCGCGGCGGCGGTGGTTTCGGAAGCCATGATGGAGCCTACGAACACACCGTGGTTCCAGTCACGGGACTGGTACACCAGCGGAGCGGTCTTGGCGCGACGGCCGCCGAACACGATCGCGGAGATCGGTACACCGACGGGGGAGTCGAATTCCGACGATACGCAGGGGCAGTTTTTCGCGGGAGCGGTGAAGCGGGAGTTGGGGTGAGCACCTTTGGTGCCGTCTTCGCAATCCCATTTTTCGCCTTTCCAGTTACGCGCGTTTTTGGGCGGGTTTTTATCCATGCTCTCCCACCACACGGTATTGTCGTCCTCGTTGAGAACCACGTTGGTGAAGATGGTGTTCTTCCGGGTGGAGATGAGCGCGTTGGGGTTGGATTTCATATTGGTGCCGGGCGCCACGCCGAAGAAGCCGTTTTCGGGGTTGCACGCCCACAGACGACCGTCGGCACCGACGCGCATCCACGCGATGTCGTCACCCACGCACCAGACTTTGTAGCCTTTTTGCTGGTACAGTTCGGGCGGAATGAGCATGGCGAGGTTGGTTTTACCGCAAGCAGAGGGGAACGCGGCGGCGATGTAGGTGATGGAACCGTCGGGTTTCTCGACACCTAAGATGAGCATATGCTCCGCGAGCCAGCCTTCCTGACGGCCGAGGTTGGACGCGATACGCAGGGCGAAACATTTTTTGCCGAGCAGTACGTTTCCGCCGTAGCCGGAGTTGACCGAGATGATGGTGTTATCCTGCGGGAAGTGGCAGATATAACGTTTGTCTTCGTCGATATCGCATTTGCAGTGCAGACCGCGGATCCAGTCTTCGCTGTCACCGAGCGCGTCGTACACGTCTTTGCCCATACGGGTCATGATCGCCATGCTGACCACGACGTAGATGGAGTCGGTGAGTTCGATACCGTATTTCGCGAACGGCGAACCGACCGGACCCATCGAGTAGGGGATGATGTACATGGTACGGCCTTTGTACGCGTCTTTGGCGATGTCGTACAGCAGTTCGTACGCTTTGTCGGGTGCCATCCAGTGGTTGGTGGGACCGGCATCTTCCTCTTTTTCAGAGCAGATGAAGGTACGGCCTTCCACGCGCGCGACGTCGTTAAGTGCCGAGCGGTGCAGGTAGCAACCGGGGAGTTTTTGTTCGTTCAGTTTGAGCAGTTCGCCCGTGCCGCACGCTTCGGCGCGCAGTTGTTCGAGTTGTTCCTCCGATCCGTCGATCCACATAGTGCGGTCGGGATTGGTGAGGGCGACTTTCTCTTCGATCCATGCCAAAACGGACGGATTGGTGGTTAAAGCGTTTTTCATCTTCATAATCTCCTTTCGAAAGTGAAATCCAACTTTCCTCAAATACCATTATACCCGAAATGGAACGATTTTCAAGTGATTTCACAAATATTTTAGATTTTGTGGCTGAAAATATAAAAATAAAAATTTTACTTTACAAACGCGAAAAAGTGTGGTACAATACCAAAGCGCGTAAAAGCGCGGCCCTTGTTCGGTCTGCGGAGAATGCCCTATCGGGACACACCGTTTCCCTTATCTGGACTTGCGGCGAATATTTTAAAAGAGGTGTATCAAATGTTACCGAACGAAAAAACCGAAATCATGCAAAAGTATGCGACTCACGAGGGTGACACCGGTTCTCCCGAAGTACAGATCGCGGTGCTGACCAAACGCATCAACGATCTGACCGAGCACTTGAAAGAGCACAAGAAGGACCACCACTCCCGTCGCGGTCTGCTCAAAATGGTTGGTCATCGCCGTAACCTCCTCGGTTACCTGATGAAGAAAGACATCAACCGTTATCGTGCGATCGTCGAAAAACTGGGTCTGCGTAAGTAAGAATGTCAGCGGAGGCAGATGGGTCTTGTGCCTATCTGCCTCGTCCTGCGTTTTCCCCACCATTTTCTTTTCGCCCAAAACGGCGACAGGCGGCATTTTTTAGCAGCGAAACGAGCGCTTTTCGGAGTGTTGGTTTCCTTGCTAAAAGTCCTGCCATCCGCCGTTTGGAATATATTTATCGGAGGTATGCAAGATGTTTGAAAACTATCGCGTATTCGAAACTACCCTTGCCGGTCGTCCGCTCAAAGTGGAAACCGGTAAAATGGCGCAGTTGTCCAACGGATCCTGTATGGTACACTACGGTGATACCTGCATCCTGTGCAACGTGACGGCGTCCGCCAAACCCCGTGACGGTGTGGATTTCTTCCCGCTTTCCGTCGACTACGAGGAAAAACTGTATGCTGTGGGACACATTCCCGGCTCGTTCCAGCGCCGTGAAGGTCGCCCGACCGAAAAGGCCATTCTGACCTCTCGCGTCATCGACCGTCCTATTCGCCCCTTGTTCCCGAAAGATATGCGCAACGACGTGTCCATCGTTTGTACGGTGATGTCGGTCGATCCCGACTGTCCGCCCGAAACGACCGCGATGATCGGTGCGTCCATCGCCATTTCCATTTCCGATATTCCGTGGGACGGCCCGATCTCGGGTGTTGTGGTTGGTTTGATCGACGGTCAATACGTCATCAACCCCACTGCGGAACAGGAGAAGATCTCTGAAATGCACGTGACGGTTGCGTCCACCGCTGACTTGGTGGCGATGATCGAGGCGGGTGCGAACGAGATCGACAATGAAACGATGTTTGACGGTATCATGGCGGGTCACGAAGCCAACCAGGAGATCGTGAAGTTCATCAACGAGATTCAAGCGGAGATCGGTAAACCGAAGTTTGCGTTCCAGTCGAACGATCCCGATCCGGTTATGTACGAGGCGATCAAGGATTTCGCGATCGAAGACGTGCGTTACGCGCTGGATACCGACGACAAACTCGTCCGCGACGAGCGGTTGCGTCCCGTGTACGACAAGGTACACGCGCAGTTTGACGAGCAGTATCCCGAAGAGATCGCGAAGATCGACGAATGCTTGTACAAGTTG
>CAYSPZ010000039.1:0-14785 GCA_964433065.1 uncultured Eubacteriales bacterium
GGTTATTATGAGAAAAGTACTATACGTCATACTGGCTTGTATTTTATGCGTGACTTGTTCGGCATGCGTTGCGGAGGATACGCCGTCAAAAGAAGCGGGGGATGCAACGACCACCGTAGCGCAATCGGACGATACGTTTGGTTTAAATGAAACGGCGGTTTTTTCGGATTTGAAGATCACGGCACGACAGATAAAGGTATCGACGGGTAAAGATTTTTTTGAACCCGAAGCCGGAAACGTTTTTGTCGGAATTGAATTTGTTATTGAAAATATTTCGGACGAAGAGGTATCGGTCAGTTCGTTACTTCAATTTGAAGGATATGTTGATGATGTGAAGAGTGACTATTCCGTAAGTGCGGCTTGTTGTTTCGATGACGGGACGCTTGACGGTAGTATCGCCGTCGGAAAGAAGTTGGTCGGTTGGTATGCGCTTGAAGTGCCGCAAAACTGGGAAAGGATTGAAGTGAACTTTATTCCGTCGTTATTTTCGAGCAATCCGGCAGTTTTTGTGTTTCAAGCATAAGTCGTTGAGAGGAGAGAAGTAAAATGAAGAAAAGAAGTATTATGTTAGCGATCGTCACCTTGTTAGCCACGGCATATACAGTGTACCTGTTTTGCTATTTTGTAGGCGGTACTTTGTCGACGAGTGGGTCTGAGGCGATCGGGGGAGCGATTGCGACTGCTCTTGTGTTACCCCACGCGGTTATGTTTTTGATCGGTGCGGTTTTCGGGTGGATCGGTTATCTGCTCAAACAATCGTGGGCAGCCTTAGTGGCGGCGATCTTGTATTCGGTGGGAACGTTGTTTTTTCTTGCGTATTTTATGTTTGGTGCCCCGCTCTTGATAATGGGCTTCATTGGCTATGCGAATCAGAAAAAACTGAACAAACGTAACAAAGAAACGAATACGACCGAAACGGTCGAATAAACCTTATACACAGCACGTACTCGAATTGGGACAAATGATAGAAAACTCCAAGGAATTCCTTGGAGTTTTTCTTGCTTACGGGTGTAAAATATGGTATAATGTGGGAAGTTTAGGAGGGATCGTATGGATTTCATCGATATTACCCGCGAATTGTTGGCGGCACCCGTCTATCCCGGTGACCCTGCGCCGGAACTCAAACCGTTGCACCGTATCGCGTGGGGGGATGCCGGTAACACCACCGCCATTTCAATGTGTTTGCATAACGGGACGCATATGGATGCCCCTCGTCACTTTATCACCGGCGGTACGGCGGCGGATCAGGTGCCGTTCGACTGGTGTATCGGCGAATGCGTGGTGGTCGAATGTAACGGTCTGTTGCTCGGCGATCAGGCGGAAGAGTTGCTTCCGTACCTTAAAAAGCGGGTGTTGTTTAAGGGTGACGTGCAACTCACCCCCAGTGCGGCATTCGTGTTATCGGGCGCAGGGATCGTGTTGCTCGGCGTTGAAAGTCAATCGGTCGCGCCTCCTGAATATTCCGCCGAGGTACATCGGCAGTTGCTCGGTGCCGATATGGCGTTACTGGAAGGGTTGGATCTGTCCAAAGCGAAGACCGATGTGCCGTACCTGTTGATCGCGGCACCGCTCAAGATCGCCGCCGCAGACGGAACACCCGTTCGCGCGATCCTGGTGGAACCACAACGTATCGACTGGGACGAAAATGTGTGGGGAATTTGATAAAATCCCCGAAAGACCTTGCAAAGGCAAGAACCGTGTGATACAATGCAAAGGTATTTGCAGTGAAGAGAGGATCAACGATGAGCAGTACTTATCGACTTTGTATTCCGGACGGGTATCATTCCGATCTGGATATTTTGGAAACTGAAAAAGCCATCAAACTGTTGAAAGACGAGTTCGAGGATCATCTGGCAAAGACCTTGGCACTCACCCGTGTTTCGGCACCCTTGTTCGTACACCCCGAAAGCGGTCTGAATGATAACCTGAGCGGTGTGGAACGGGCGGTCAGTTTTGATATTTTAGGTGACGGCTCAATGGCGGAAGTGGTGCACTCTCTCGCGAAATGGAAACGGTTGGCACTGCAACGCTACGGTGTAGCGGTCGGACACGGTCTGTATACCGATATGAATGCCATTCGCCGCGACGAAGTGACCGATAACCTGCATTCGTTGTACGTTGATCAGTGGGACTGGGAAAAGGTGATCCGCCGTGAAGAACGGACGGTGGAAACGTTACAGACCATCGTTAAACAGATCTACGGTGTGTTCCGCAGTGTGGAAGCGATCGCGTGCGGTCAATACGATTGCCTGCAACCCAAACTGCCCGAAACCATCACTTTTATCACCACGCAGGAACTGGAAGACGCGTATCCCGATCTGACCCCGTCCGAACGCGAAAAGGCTGCCGCCAAACGCTACGGTGCGATCTTCCTGATGCAGATCGGCGGTGCGTTGCGTTCGGGTGAACGTCACGACAGCCGCGCACCCGACTACGACGATTGGCAGTTAAACGGGGATATCATTTTCTATTATCCGTTGCTCGACCGCGCGTTCGAAGTATCGTCGATGGGTATCCGCGTAGACGAGGAATCGCTCAAAAAGCAGTTGGAACTGTCGGGTTGTACCGACCGCGCCGAGTTACCGTTTCAGAAAGCGTTGCTGAACGGCGAATTGCCGCTCACGGTCGGCGGCGGTATCGGTCAGTCGCGTTTGTGTATGTTCTTCCTCAACAAAGCACATATCGGTGAAGTGCAGGCATCCTTGTGGCCGCAAGAGATGTTAGACGAGTGTAACGAGGCAGGAATTCCGCTTTTATAAGTCAATTTTGAAAAAAATTTAATTATTTTGCAAATTATGCTTGATTTTTTTGTCCGTATTCATTATAATAATTTAGCGCCGTTTTGCGGACACGGAGAGTTGGCTGAGTGGTCGAAGGCGCACGATTGGAAATCGTGTGTACGTTTAAAGCGTACCTAGGGTTCAAATCCCTAACTCTCCGCCATTGATTTCAACGAAGAAACATCTTCGATATGGAATACAAGCTTCTGAAAGAGGTGAAACGAATGAAAGAGAATATTCATCCGAAGTACGAGAAAACCACCATCACCTGCGCTTGCGGTGAGGTCATCGAGACTTCCTCCACCAAAGAGAATATCCGCGTGGAAATCTGCTCGAAATGCCATCCCTTCCTCACCGGCAGACAGAAGCTGGTCGATCCCGCTGGCCGGGTCGACCGTTTTAACAAGCGTTTCGGTATCAAAGAGAGCAAATAATCGTCTCTATGAGGGCAGTGCAGTATTGCACTGCCTTTTCTCGTAGAGTGGCAAAGAAAGGCGGGAGAGCGTGGAAAACAGTTACAAAACCATCAAACAAGCGGCACAGGCGGAGTACGTGGAATCCCGTTCCCGCTTTATCGCCACCATCAAACCGGTTACCACCGAAGAACAGGCACTGTCGGCGATCGCGGCGCTGAAAAAACAGTATTGGGATGCGCGGCACAACGTGTATGCGTACGTGTTGCGCGACGAGCGCATCGCCCGCAGTACCGACGACGGGGAACCTCAGGGAACTGCGGGAATGCCCGTTTTAGACGTGTTGCAAAAACAAGGACTCACCGATTGCCTCGTGGTGGTAACGCGGTATTTCGGCGGTATCTTGCTCGGTACGGGCGGGTTGGTTCGCGCCTATTCCAAAAGTGCGTCGCTCGCGGTGGAAGCCGCAGGGATCACCGTGCGGCGGTTGTGTGCCGTCGGGACGGTGGAATGTGACTATGCCGATTACGGGCGGGTACAACCGCTCGTTCCGCAGTTTAACGGGTGTGTTGACGACTCGACGTTCGAACAGGCGGTCACGCTTTCGTTTCATCTGCCGCTTGAAGAGGTGGACGGGTTCTGTAAACAACTGACCGAAATTTCAGCGGGACGGTTGCATTTTCAAAAACAAAGCGAAGAATTTTATAATTTCTGAAAATTTTTAAAATAAATAAAGGGATTCTGTCTTTTTTTGCGTATAAAGAGATAGAAGAGTGGAAAGGTGGGACACGTATGTTACCACGGGAATACAGTGAACAGACCGAACGGCAGGTGTTATCCAAGCGGGCGGCATTGGCATGTGAAAGCAAAGGACGGGCAACACCCGAAACACCGTGTGATTTCCGCACGGATTTTCAACGCGACCGTGACAGGGTATTGCACAGCAAAGCGTTTCGTCGTCTGAAACACAAAACGCAGGTGTTCTTGTCACCGGAAGGGGATCATTACCGTACCCGCCTGACCCACACGTTGGAGGTATCGCAGATCGCGCGTACCATCGCCCGCGCCTTGCGGTTAAACGAGGATCTGACCGAAGCGATCGCATTGGCGCACGATCTGGGACATACCCCGTTCGGTCACGCGGGAGAGCGGGCGCTCAACCGTTGTATGGAAGACGGGTTCCGCCACTACGAACAGGGTGTTCGGGTGGTCGAGCGACTGGAAAACGGCGGTAAAGGCTTGAACCTTACGTGGGAAGTGCGTAACGGGATCTTGTGCCACACGACGGGCGAACAAGCCGCTACGTTGGAAGGGCGTATCGTGCGGTTGGCAGATCACGTGGCATATATCAACCACGACATTGACGACGCGATCCGTGCAGGTGTGTTTTCCGAAGCGGATATTCCACAGGACATCACCGAGATTCTGGGTGCTACCCGTGCAAAGCGGTTTGACACCTTGATCTCGTCGGTGGTTGCCAACAGCGGTGACGATATTTGTATGGCACCCGACGTACAGGTGGCATTCGACAGTATTCATACCTTTATGTTTGAACGGTTGTATCACGATCCGATCGCCAAAAACGAAGAGAAAAAAGTGGACAAGTTTATCCGACGGTTATTTGATTGGATGTGCGAACATCCCGAACAATTGCCCGAAGAATACCGCCGTATCGCCGAGCGTGAGGGAATCGCGCGCGGCGTATGCGATTACATTGCGGGTATGACCGATAATTTCGCGTTGGAGGTCTACCACGATCTGTTTATCCCGAAAGGATGGCCGGTACAACGGCAACTTTCGATTTGAATTTGAGAAAGGAGGAAGACGATGCTTCCCGATAGTTTCATTCAAGAACTCATTGCCAAAAACGATATCGAAAGCGTTGTGTCCTCCTACGTTTCGATGAAACGGCGCGGACGAAATCTGGTCGGGTTATGCCCGTTTCACGGCGAGAAAACACCTTCCTTTAACCTGTATCCCGAAACGGCATCCTTTTACTGTTTCGGCTGCGGCGCGGGCGGTGACGTGATCACCTTTATCAAGCGCATTGAGAATTTGAGTTATATTGATGCCGTCAAGTTTTTAGCGGATCGGGTAGGTATGACCATGCCCGAACACACCTTTGACGATACGGCATCCAAACAACGCGTACGTATCCTGGAAGCCAACCGTGAAGCGGCGCGGCTGTACCATTCGGTATTGTATTCGGCGCAGGGGAAGACCGCGCTCGACTACTATCACAGCCGCGGGTACACCGACGCGACCATCAAACATTTCGGACTCGGATATGCGCCCGACAGTTTCTGGTTCCTGCGTGACGAGTTGCGCAAAAAAGGATACCACGACGAAGAATTGCGCGTCGCGTGGTTGTGCGGATTGAGTCAAAAGGGGTCGCTTTACGACCTGTTCCGCAACCGCGTAATGATTCCCATCATCGACGTGAGAGGGAATGTGATCGCATTCGGCGGTCGTGTGCTTGACGATTCCAAACCGAAATACCTAAACTCGGGCGAAACACCCGTGTTTAAGAAGACCAACAACCTATTCGCGCTCAATTTTGCGAAGCAGAGTACCCAGAAACAATTGATCCTGTGCGAAGGATATATGGACGTTATTGCGTTGCATCAAGCGGGATTTACCAACGCGGTGGCGGCACTCGGCACGTCGTTTACGGCGGATCACGCGCGGTTGATGGCGCGGTATACCGACGAGGCGATTTTGATCTTTGACGCGGATGCGGCAGGACAAAAAGGCGCGCAACGGGCGATCGGTCTGTTGCGCGAGGTGGGAATGCGTATCCGTTTGGTGACCATTCCCGACGGAAAAGATCCCGACGAATTCATCCGTAAAAACGGGGCAGAGCGGTTCCGCCTGTTGATCGAACGGTCGGCAAACGACGTGGAATATCGGTTGATGGAACTCGGCAAACGGCATCTGCTCAACACGTCCGACGGGAAAGTAGCGTACCTCAAAGAGGTTGCGTCGGTGTTGGCGGAGTTACACAACCCGTTGGAACGGGAAGTGTATGCGACGCGGGTGGCAAACGATTTAGGTGTGTCGAAAGACAATTTGTTGTTACAGATCGCGGGTCAGGTAAAACAAAAGCAACGTCAAAAACAGGATCGGCAGATGTCGCAGATTGTGCGAAATTCGGAGGAAATGACCAAAAAAGCCAACCCCGAAGCGGCCAAAGCGGTTCGTGCCGCCAGTGCGGAGGAAGCGTTGCTCGGTATGTTGCTTATCCATCCCGATTATTTGACGGCGGTGCAACCGTTGCTTTCGGCGGACGAGATGATCACGGCATTCAATCGACGGTTGTACGAAACGTTTTTGCGACGTCGGGAAGAGGGGAAAATGATCGAGTTATCCCTGTTATCCGAGGAATACAATGCCGAAGAAATGTCGTATATTTCCAAAATGATGCGCGACGCGCGTGAGCGGTCGAAGACATCGTCGGTGGAAGAGGCAAAACAGTATGTTCAGGTCATTAAACGGGAACACCAGTTACGCGGACTTAATGATCCGACGTCACTGACACCCGAAGAGATACAACAAAAGTTGCAGACGATGAAACAAATGAAACAATAGAAAGAGGAATGCACAATGGGTGACAACAAAAACGATATTCTCAAAGAGGTTACCAGTAATTCGCTGATGAGCGAAGACGACCTGCTCAACGTATCGCTTGTGAAAAAGGACAAAAAGACGTTGTTCAACGAATTGGTCGAACTCGGACGGTCGAAGGGCAAACTGACCACGCAGGAAATTATGGATGCGATGGAAAGTGTCGATTTTGATCCCGAGCAGATGGACAAACTGTACGAAACGCTCGAAAGTTTCAACGTGGAAGTGGTGGACGATTTCAGTGAGACCGCTTTCAACGATATGGAATTTGTACTGGAAACACCCGAAACCGAAGAAGAGGATGCCGACGGCGCGGATGCGATCGCGATCGACGATCCGGTCAAGGTATATCTGAAAGAGATCGGTCGTGTGCCGCTCTTGTCACCAGAAGAGGAGATCGAGTTGTCCATCAAGATCGTGGCGGGGGATGAGCGTGCGAAAAAACGGTTGTCCGAAGCGAACCTGCGTTTGGTGGTCAGCATTGCGAAACGGTATGTCGGGCGGGGTATGCAGTTCCTTGACTTGATCCAGGAAGGTAACCTCGGTCTGATCAAAGCGGTGGAGAAGTTCGATTATACCAAAGGGTTCAAATTCTCGACCTACGCGACGTGGTGGATCCGTCAGGCGATCACCCGTGCGATCGCCGATCAGGCGCGTACCATTCGTATTCCCGTGCATATGGTGGAAACCATCAACAAGGTGAAAAAAATATCCAGTCAGTTGCTGCACAAAAACGGTCACGAACCGACGGCGGAAGAGATTGCGGTGGAGTTGGATATGTCCCCCGAAAAGGTGCGCGAAATTATGCGTGTCGCACAGGAACCTGTTTCGCTGGAAACCCCCATCGGTGAGGAAGAGGACAGTCACCTGGGCGACTTTATTCCCGACGATGAAGCCCCTGCGCCTGCGGATGCCGCATCGCATCTATTGTTAAAAGAACAGTTGCGTGACGTGCTGAGTTCGCTCACTCCGCGTGAAGAGAAAGTGTTGTCGTTGCGGTTTGGTCTGGAAGACGGCCGTCCGCGTACGCTCGAAGAGGTCGGTAAAGAATTTGACGTCACGCGTGAGCGTATTCGTCAGATCGAAGCCAAAGCGTTGCGCAAACTGCGTCATCCCAGTCGCAGTAAGAAATTAAAAGATTTCTTGGATTGACGGTGTTTTTCGCAAAAACACTTGACATTCAACAATTTTGTGGTAAAATAAATCCCGTGCCTGCGGTATCTTAAACGGAACCACCGCCTGCGCGGGTGCTATTTGGGCCTTTAGCTCAGTTGGTTAGAGCACCCGGCTCATAACCGGATGGTCCCGGGTTCGAGTCCCTGAAGGCCCACCACATAGGGGTATAGCTCAGTTGGTAGAGCAGCGGTCTCCAAAACCGCGTGCCGAGGGTTCAAGTCCTTCTGCCCCTGCCAAAAAATCCTCGTTCTTCGGAACGAGGATTTTTTTATCCAAGCCGCAGGCTTGGTATATCATCACCGCGCGAAGTGCGGTGCATATTATCAAAGGCGGTATACCGCCTTTGTATCTCATCACGCGTTAGCGTGTATAAAAATGCTTTCGCAATGATGATATACAACACTTCGTGTTGATGATATGCAATTCCTGCGGAATTGATGATATACACGGTGTTGCCGTGATACTTCGTCGGGCACCGCAAACGGATAAGTCCTTCTGCTTTTTCGGATATTTTTGCAGCGTTTGCTTTACATTTCGGTTTCGGTGTGGTATGATAAGCACATACCACATCACATTTGAATAATCGATTTAAATAATCGGTAAGTTTATATCCAATTAGGGAGAAACTACCTTGGTAAAAGGTGTTCTCTCTTTATCTCCCTTTGCGGATATAAGTTCGGTGTGATGTGGTAGTCTAACCGAGGGAAACACTTTTTCGGCACATCCTTCGGGGTGTGCTTTTTTTATTGTGGGGTGATAATTATGGGAAGAAAACAAATTATTGACGTAACCGGAACGCCATTGACACCGTCAAGACAAGGTCGCAAATGCCTTGGAAACGGTAAACATCCGGAATATGAATGTTGTTGCGATGAGTGCGATTATTATTTGTATTGTTTTCCGCAATACGATTGGCGATTATTGAGAAACAAGTTCAAAAAGTGGGTTAAGAACCTGCTGAAAATGGACGATTGATTTTTCCTTAATACCTCGGCACCGCCTCGGTATGCGCCACGACATAGCCGCTGATCTCGGCGGCTTTTTTCATGCACGCTTCGATCGGTTGTCCGCCGAGAAAACTCGTCAACCAGGCGGCGGAGAAACTGTCGCCTGCGCCGACGGTGGAAACGACCGTATCGCCGATGGAGGGTTGGGTGTATTCGGTATCGTTGCTCACGTCGTAGGCGTAGGAACCGTCTTTCCCGAGCGTGATGATCACAATTTTAAGGTTATCATACCGTTTGCACAAAGCGCGCGCGACCGAGCGGACATTGTTGTCGTTCGGCATATAGTCGCCTAAAGTGCGGAGTAAGGGTTCTTCTTCGATGCTGACTTTGAGGATGGCTGCGCTTTCTAAGCAAAAGGTGACCGACTCTTTATCGTAGCAATTCGGGCGGAGGTTGACGTCGCAAAAAATCTCACCGAACGTGCATCTCTTCACGATATCGCGCACGGCTTTTGCGGATATCGGTTCCCGTTGTACCAACGTGCCGAAATACAGCGCGTCGAAACGTTCGGCTTGGATAGCGGCGATGTCGTTATCGGTGATGCAGATGTTGTCGTATGCCACGTCACGCAGTACGTCGTATTGCGGAACAGCATTCTCGTCGAGTGTTACAAGGCATCTGCCGGTGGGCTTCGGAACGGTTTTTACATAGTCGGTGTTGACACCGAATTCGGTCAAAGCCGTCAAAGCGTCTTTTCCGAGCGGATCGTCTCCGACCGCCGATAACAGCGCACTTTGCGCGCCGCAAAGGGAAGAGTGGGCGGCAAAATTAAGCGGAGCGCCGCCGATGACTTGTTTATCGGGAAATACGTCCCAAATGATCTCGCCGATCGAAAGGATTTTACATTTCATATCGTTTCTCCTATTTGCTCACAATGTGAAACTGTTTATATCAGTATAGAGAGAACGACCGAAAAATGCAAGGAGATTGTGGCGCCGACGTTAAATTTGTATTGCAATATCGGTACAAAGGTGTATAATGCAAACAGACGGTGAGAGGAGGGGGTGTATGATTTCGGGATACCCGATCTGGGTCGTGTTATTGATGGGTCTCGGTATTTTTTGCGCGTCGTTTATCGACTCTATTTGCGGCGGGGGCGGTATTATCTCGTTACCGGTATACCTGCTTGCAGGATTGCCGACACATCACGCAATCGGCACCGCCAAACTCTCTTCGTGTATCGGGATGGCGGCATCGGTGTTCCGCCACGTAAAAAGCGGGTTTATCGATTGGAAGTTGGCACTTCCGTCGATTCCGTTTGCGGTGATCGGTGCGTATCTGGGTACTGTCTTGCAGATCGGATTGGATGAAAAGTTCCTCAAATATCTGTTGTTGATCGTTTTACCCGTTGTGGCGGTTATCTTGTTTCGGCAAAAGACTTTTCCCGACGAGCGGGGTGACATTGCGACGTGGAAACAACGGTGTATCGTGTGGGTGGCATCGTTTGTGCTTGGCGCGTATGACGGGTTTTACGGTCCCGGTTCGTCCACGTTTATGTTACTTTGTTTTTGTCATCTTGCCAAACTGGATCTGCGCACCGCGTCGGGGAATATGAAACTGGTGACGTTTGCCGCCAACATCGGCGGGTTGATCACGTCGGCGGTGGCGGGAAAGGTATTATTTCCGATCGGTCTGATCACGGCGGCATTTTCGGTCGTCGGTCACTATATCGGGTCGGGACTGACCATCAAGAACGGGTCAAAGATCGTTCGACCGGTGGTGTTCGTGGTGTTGGCACTTCTCACGATCAAGGTGATTACCGAGTTATGGTAGTGCCTGCAACACCGCTCCGATCGCGACAGCAATACCCGCGATGGTTTCAGAGGTAGATACGGCGTCGGCGTTCACAGGAACGCCGGCGCCGAGATATTTTTGAAAGATATTCATAATACCAAGCGTTGCATACCGACGGAACAGAGGGCGGATACGCATCAATTCGTCCGAGACCGATTGAATATACTGCGACAGTTCTCCTTGTTCGCAAAGCGGGCGTAGATTGCCGCTTTCGTCCAATATCGCTTCCAACGGATGCCAACCGCCCACTGATTGGAGAAAATAGACGTGGGCGGGCGGGACTAAGCGGTCACCCAGCACGTTGATATAATCGTTGTCGGCGGAAAGGCTATACAGTTTCTGCCGGCGGGGTTCAAAGTCGGCGCCGAAGCGTTTGCGTAGGTCGCGGATGGCTTCGGGTGAAAAACCCTGTCCGTCAAAACTGAAACAACGGTCGACGAGTTGCGAATGCATCGTGATAAACTGCGCTTTGTTACCGCCTTTTGAGTGACCCGATACGGTGAGGTCGGTGGTCGTATCCCACCCGTTTTCGGCGGCGATACGGTGAAACCAGTTGAGTGCCTCGACCTGTTGATCGGTAGCGTAGTCGATCTGTACCGTACGTACGGTTTGCGCGGTACCGTTTTGGTCGTAGGTGATATAGGTGTTGGGTTCGGGAATACCGGACAAGCCCTCGCCGTTGTCGATCCATTCGCCGCTGCCGGCGCCTCGAAAGACAACAAACACCGACCCGTTCGGATCGGTGAAGGTACAGGCTGTCAACCCTTGTTTTGCATATGTAAGGTTGCCGATGACCGAGTCGGCGAGGGTGGGAGAACGGCTGACGGCACGTTGGAGAATGCGGAGTTGGTTGGGTACGCGAGCGGTAGGTTCGTTTGACGGTTGCGCGTGTAGTGCAACCGCCAGATTTTCTGAAATTGACCGCAACGAGTCACCGCTTGACGGGGTCGTAAGATGGGCGAGATACAGGTATAGGTTGTAAATTGCCGCTTGATCGGCTTTGTTTTGCGTGATGGGATCCATCGTATCACCTCACACCATTTTATGACGTGAGGTGAACGGGGGTGCGTTTTTTACAGAATGGTGATGAAATGGGTATGGGTGTACTCGCCGTTTTGCGCAAGGTGAAGGATGCCTTCTTTTTCGGTGAGGTCACCGCTTGCGCTGAGGTTATCCGAAATGCCTGACCACGGTTCTAAGCAGATGTAGGGCGCGTTCGGTTTGTGCCATAACAGGAAATAGGTGTCACAGGGGAAATCGACCCGCAAGGCTTTACCCGTTTTGCGGTTGCGCAGGGTAGCACTACGGGATTTTACGTTTTCGAAGATGAGGGTATCGAGCATAAAGTATTTCTCGTACAAGGGCAGAACATTGCTGTCTTTCAGGAGAGGAAAAGAATAATCCGTGCGCAAAGAGCCGTACAGGGCGGTGGTATTTAACGTTTCGTTTTGCGGGAAGATGACGTCGTAATCTTCGATGCCTTCGGGGGCGTAGTATCCTTCGTGGGTACCGATACTGAAATACATATCGCCGTTCGTTTTGTTGGTGACGATACAATCGATTTTGAGCGTTTTACCGTCCAAAGTATACCGCACACGCAGTTCGTAGTCGAACGGAAATTTCTGTTTTGTTTCCTCATTTGACGTGTGCAGGAAGACGACCGAGTCGTCGGTACGGCTTTCCACCGAAAAGGTCATAAAACGGATATAACCGTGTTTTTCGAGCGTGTATTCCTTACCGTTATAACGGTAGGTGTTGTTTTTTAACGCACCGCAGATGGGGAACAGAAGCGGGCAGGACGATGCCCACACTTCGGGTTTTCCTTCCCAGATATACTCCGTATCGTGGCACACAAGGCTTTTCAGTTCGGCGCCGCGTTCGTTGATGGCGGCGGTAATCTCGTTATTGTGAATGGTAATCATATGCAAGACCTCCTGCACTAAGGATATCAAAAATGGGACAACTTTTCAATACGATTGTTGAATTTTGTTGTGTTTTTACGGTGAGGTTGTTATAATCGAAAAAAGAGGTGAGCACCGTGAAGATCTACGCGCCACGTTATTATACCGATTTCGTTTGTCTTGCCGATCGCTGTAAACACAGTTGTTGTGTCGGGTGGGAGATCGATGTGGACGACAAAACGAGAGAACGGTATGAAGCGCTTGACTGCGGGTATGGGAAAACGATCGTGGATACCATCGAGATGACCGAACCGCCGCATTTTAAACTTGACGAACACGAACGGTGTCCGCATCTGGATGAACGGGGACTTTGTCGGATCATTTCCACGCTCGGTGAGGGGTATTTATGCGATATCTGCCGTGAACATCCGCGCTTTTATAATGAAACGTCGCGGGGGATGGAAGTCGGATTGGGGATGGCATGTGAGGAAGCGTGTCGCTTGATCTTGAACACCGACGACTATCAAACGATGGTAGAGGTAGGGGAATGTGAGGGTGAGGTTGAACCTTTACCCGTGGATACTCTTACGCACCGCGTGACGATATACGCGATATTGTCGGACGGAGCGATACCGTACCGAGAGCGGTTGGAGAACATTTACCGTGAATACGGTATTTCGCCGTCGATGGTGTCGGACGGTGTTTGGTGCGAGTGTCTGGACGATTTGGAGTATATGGATGAGACGCATAAAACGCAGATGAAGTGTTATTCGTCCGACCTGTCGACACCCGCGACGGTGGAAAACGAGTTGCAACGGGCACTTGCGTATTTTGTATACCGTCACTGTGCCGAAGCGTATACGGATGAAGAATACCGTTTATCGGTCGGAGTTTGTTTGTTCTGTGAGCGGTTGTTGGCATCGCTTGTAAAGAGCGGCGGGGAGATCTCAGAGGTTGCACGGATGGTATCGGAGGAGATCGAGTATTCCGACGAGAATATTCAACGTATTGAGCGCGTTTTTATTGATTTTTTGTCGACGCGGTGATATAGTGGTGTTTGTATTTTAAACGAGGTGACAGGTATGGGGAAAACAAGAGCGATGCTGTGCGTGATCTTCGCGGGGATTTTGTTTGCCGCGTCGGTTTTATTCGTACACGTATTGACACCGATGGGGTTTTCGTCGCTTGAAATCACCACCGCGCGCGGTGTGTCGGCGGCATTGTTTATGGTCGTATTTGTGTTCTGTAAAGATCGACGATTGTTTCGCGCAAAGCCGATCGATCTGTTGTTGTATTTTCTCGCCGGTCTTGGGATGTTCGGTACGTCTGCCGCATATTTTGTATCGATGCAGGTATCTTCCGTTTCGACGGCGGTGATGTTGTTGTATACGGCACCGATCCTGGTAATGATCTGTTCGGTGGCGTTTTTGGGCGAGAAACTGACCGTGATGAAGGGAATCGCGGTAGTTTGTATGTTGGTCGGATGCGGTCTGGTTTCGGGGATCATCGGCGGTATGAAATTCAACCTGCTCGGTATCGGTATGGGGTTGCTTTCGGGTGTTTCGTATGCCGCTTATAACGTGATCGCCAAGATCGAGATGCGGCGGTCCTGCGATCCGTTGACCGCGAGTATGTATTCCTACCTGTTTATGACGGTTATTTTGCTCTGTTTCATTGATCCGCTTCGTACGGTTTCGGTAGCGTTTGCCGAGCCGTTGTCCGCCGTATTGTTGTTCAGTTGCGGGTTCGTGACCTGTGCGATGGCATATTTGTTCCTGACGATGGGATTAAAACACCTGCCTGCGGGTACGGCATCCACGCTTTGCGTGGTGGAACCGATCGTTGCGACGATATTCGGTGTGATCTTTTGGGGCGAAAAGTTGTCGGCAACGGCACTGTGCGGCATCGTATTGGTGATTGCCGCGATCTGGTTACTCAGCCGAGATGAAGCGTAAAACAAAAGACGGTTCGTATGGGACGTACTCTTAAGGACAGTAATTCAAAAGGCTGAACGATTAATTTCGTTCAGCCTTTTATTGTAGGAAAAAACCACCAGCTGTGCTGGTGGTACCATAAAGCTTTAGCTATGA
>CAYSPZ010000040.1:0-14564 GCA_964433065.1 uncultured Eubacteriales bacterium
TATCGTCCGCAGGACGCGCTCACAAACGCCCACAAGTTATTCGCCCTTCGGGCTCATAACCCTACGGTCGGTGTACATATCTACCTCATAACAAGAAGAAACTCGGTACACCGAAAGGTGTATCGAGTTTCTTTGGTTGCGGGGGATGGATTTGAACCACCGACCTTCGGGTTATGAGCCCGACGAGCTGCCCCTGCTCCACCCCGCGATATATAGTATTGTTTTCTGTACCCAAAATATAACACAGAATCGGTATTCTGTCAAGAGGGGAACGGTGAAAAATTTATAAAGTGGGAAAATCGACCGTTTTTTTGTAAATGTGCAGTTGATATTTTCCCTTTAAGACAGTATAATACCTTATGTATGTATATAGAAAGGCGTGGTGTATGTGACATACCGCGAATTTTATGACAGTATAAAGGATAAACGTATTGCGGTCTGCGGGATCGGCAAGAACAATCCGCCTGTCGTATTGCAGTTGTTAAAACAAGGTGCCGTGGTGGTCGCGTGTGATAAACGCACACGGGAACAGATCGGCACGGTCGCAGACGAGTTGGAACAGGCGGGCGCGCAACTTCGACTGGGTGACACCTATCTGGATGACCTGAACGAAGATATCATCTTGCGTACTCCCGGTATGAAACCGTACCTGCCGCCGTTTGAAAAAGCCAAAGCGGCGGGGAAGACGGTGACATCTGAAATGGAACTGTTTTTTGAACTGTCACCTGCGCCCATCTACGCGGTGACCGGTTCGGACGGGAAGACCACGACCACCACCATCATCGCAGGTTTGCTGGAAGCGGCGGGGAAGACGGTGCATTTGGGCGGCAACATCGGTCGTCCGTTGTTACCGCTTATCGAGCAGATCGAAGATACGCACGTGGCGGTGGCGGAACTGTCCAGTTTTCAGTTGACCAATATGACCCAAAGTCCGTCGGTGGCGGTGGTGACCAACGTTGCACCGAATCATCTCGACTGGCATACCGATATGCAGGAATACATTGATGCAAAGAAAAATCTGGTCGCGCACCAAACGGAACACGATCGCGCAGTATTGAATGCCGACAACGAGATCACCGCTTCGTTCGCGTCTGCGTGTAACGGCTCGGTGTATTGGTTTTCACGTCGTCAACGCGTGTCACAAGGTGCGTACCTCAGCGAAGACGGTGTCCTGTACGTTGTACACGAGGGGAAAGAGATCCCCGTATTGACCGAACAAGAGATCCGTTTACCGGGTAAGCACAACGTCGAAAACTTTTTGGCGGCATTTGCCGCGACAGTCGGTGTCGTGCCGATCGACGTGATGGCGCGGTTTGCGCGTGAATTCGGCGGCGTGCAGCATCGTTGTGAGTTCGTTCGTGAACGGCGCGGTGTGAAATGGTATAACGATTCCATCGGTACCAGTCCTTCGCGTACCATTGCGGGGTTGACCGCTTTTAACCAAAAAGTCATCCTGATCGCGGGCGGATATGACAAACATATTCCGTACGATCCGCTTGGCCCGATCGCTAAGGATACCGTCAAAAGCGCGATCTTGCTCGGTGCGACCGCTAACGCGATTGAAACGTCCATTCGGGCATGTTCGCAGTTGCCTATCTACCGAGTAGACAGTATGGAAGACGCAGTCAAAACGGCGGCAACGATCGCCGAAGAAGGGGACATCGTGTTTATGTCCCCTGCCAGCGCGAGTTTTGACCTGTATAAAAATTTTGAAGAACGCGGCGATCATTTCAAGCGTTTGGTAATGGAGTTGAAAGAGTGAGTATGGATTGGTTTGCAGTGTTGAACGATCTGTGTACGTCGGTCGGCGTAAACGGTGAGATCGAAGCCGCCGAAACGGCAGCGCGGTATCTGCGCGAATACACCGACGACGTTCGGGTAGACCGTTTTGGAAACGTGGTCGGTTATTTACCTGCCGAACAGGAAAATGCGCCGACTTTGCTTTTAGAGGCGCACATCGATGAGATCGGTTTCGTGGTGACGGGAACCGACGATAACGGATTCGTGCGTGTTTCACCTTGCGGCGGTATCGATAAGCGCACATTGTCGGCAACGGAAGTCGTGGTATTCGGTAAAGAGCCCTACGGCGGTGTGTTTTGTTCCACGCCGCCGCACTTGATGGAAGCGGATGCACCGGTACCTGCCGTCACTGATAGTTACATTGACGTCGGTATGAACGGTGAACAGGCAAAAGAACAGATTCCTGTGGGAAGCCGCGTGTCGTTCCGCCCGCATTTTGATCGGTTGCTCAATGATTGCGTATCCGCCAAAGCGTTGGACGATCGCGCAGGGGTGATGACCGTTTTAGGCGCGTTTGAACTTGTAAAGGGAAAAGCCTTGCCATTTAATTTGGTCGTTTCTTTCTGCGTGCAGGAGGAGATCGGCGGTCACGGCGCCAAAGTGATGGCGTTTACCAAGCAACCGGACGCGGCGATCGCGGTGGACGTAAGTTTTGCTTACACACCCGGTACGGATAAAAACCAGTGCGGTGAACTCGGAAAAGGCGTTATGTTGGGGTATTCGCCCATTCTGGACACGCATATGACAACGCAACTGCGTAAAGTGGCGAAACGATACGATATTCCGTTGCAAGATGAAGTAATGGGCGGTCGTACGGGTACCGACGCAGACGTGATCACCGTAGCGGGACGCGGTATTCCGACGGCATTACTGTCGGTTCCGCTCAAATATATGCATTCGCCGATCGAAGTGGCGTCGATGACCGATATTCAATCGGTTTCGCGTTTGATGGCGGCATTCATTTCAGAGGGGACGGTATAAGACGATGACAAATACCTTAAAGACCCTGACGGCTATTGAAGGGATATCCGGCCGCGAACACGCGGTACGGGAATATATTCAAACAATTTTAAAGGATGCACCTGCGGTCGAATCAATCGAAACCGATCGCATCGGTAACTGTATTGTGCGGTTAAAGGGAGAACGTCCTGCCGAACACACGGTCGTTTTAGCGGCGCATATGGACGAAGTCGGCGGTATCGTGACGGGTATCACCGAGGACGGATATCTGCGATTTGACACGGTAGGCGGTATCGTACCGTCGGTGTTGTACGCACGACGCGTTTCGGTCAACGGGCATATCGGTGTGATCGGCGGAAAAGCGGTACACCACTCAACCGACAAGGAAAAAGATAAGGCGCCTTCGATTACCGAGATGCGTATTGATATCGGTGCGACCGATCGCGAACAAGCCGAAACGATCGTTTCGGTTGGCGATTCGATTCATTTTGCAAGTGAATATACCGAACTGTATAACGATCGCTTTTATGCGAAAGCGTTGGATGACCGTGCCGGTTGTGCGATGTTATTGCGTTTGGCGCAAACCAAACCGACCTACGACGTGACCATTGTGTTTACGGTACAGGAAGAGATCGGACTTCGCGGTGCGATAGTGGCGGGAAACGTTTTGCAACCCGAGTACACGGTGGTGGTAGACGCTACCACTGCCGCGGATACGGGTGGTGTTCCCGAAGAAAAACAGGTATGCAAAACGGGGGACGGTCCTGTGGTATCCTTTATGGATAAGCGGACGTTGTACGATCAACCCTTATACCAACACATTCGCGCGTTGGCTGACCAACACGGGATCCCATCCCAGACCAAAACGATGATCGCGGGCGGTAATGATGCGGGTGCGTTCCAGACGGCGGGGATCGGTTCACGTGTGGCGGCGGTGTCGCTTCCGTGTCGATATATTCATTCTCCCGCTTGTTCGCTTTCGATGCAGGATGTGGAAAACACCGAAAAGTTACTGTCGTTACTGATGAACACGTTGCCGCAGTGGGATGGTAACGTATGATCTTTCAAACGAATACCATCACGAAAAGCGATGATTTTTTGTTTGAGTACCTTGCGGGGTACTATGAGGCATACGGCACCGCACATTCGTTTTTGCGTTTTTATCGGTCGGACAGCGGTGGACAATTGTGCCTGCTGGATGGTGTTGCCACCGTGTGCGGTAGTGAATTCGACACGGATGAACTACGGCTGTTTTTGCAGATGCAACCCGATATTTTCTCGATCTGTTGTAACCGCGAGGTTGCGGAGCAGATACGGTCGTTTGATAAGTATTCGACAACCGTGTATCCCGTTATGCGGTACGAACACGCTCAAACGGTTGACGCAATGGTGGAATCGAGTTCGCCGCGTCCGATATACGCGTTGCTTTGTGAATGCTTTAAGCAGTTGCCGTCCTTTGAAGGGTGGTATCTGGACGTTTGTCACCGCTTACGGCATGATTGTTGTCACATTGCCGCCATCTGCGAGAACGGTGTACCGATCTCTTCGGCAATGACGGTGGCGGAACACCAAGACGGTGCGGTCATCGGTGCGGTCGCGACCCATCCGTCGCATCGTCGAAAGGGGTATGCGGGACGATGCGTCGGTACGTTGGCGGAAAGGATGCGTATGCAGGGTAAAACGGTGTATATTTGTCCGAAAACCGACGCGGCAAAACGGTTATACGAATCACTGGGATTTGTCCTTTACGGTGAAACGGTCATTTGGGAAAGGAAACGATAATGAAGTTTTTTGATATTGATAAAAAATGGGAACAACTGTCGGCGGAAGCGCTCAAACAGATCCAACCGATCTTTGATGAGCGTGAAGCCGTGACCGAATACAACCAACAAAAAGTGTTGGCGGCTTTTATGCATCACAACGTCAGTGAAAGCCACTTTACGGCGACGACCGGTTACGGTTACGGCGATCGCGGCAGAGAGGTTCTGGAAGAGGCATTTGCCGAAGTGATGGGTGCAGAAGATGCACTTGTCCGACACAGTATTCTTTGCGGTACGCACGCGATCACGGTTGCATTGTTCGGTATCTTACGTACGAACGATCTGTTGTTATCGGTGACGGGAACGCCGTACGATACGCTGCTTTCGGTGATCGGTCATCAAAACGACGTTCCCGCATCGTTGACCGAACACGGGGTACGGTATCGCGAAGTGGCACTCGGTGAAGACGGATATCCCGATCTTGCGGCGATCCGTCAGGCGCTTACCGAAGAACCGACCGTCAAAATGGTACATATCCAACGTTCACGCGGATACAATCTGCGCCCGTCGTTGTCGGTGAAAAAGATCGGTGAGATCGTCAAGGTCGTTCGGGAAATTCATCCCGAAACGGTCGTGTTTGTGGATAACTGTTACGGTGAATTCGTCGAAACGGAAGAACCGACCGCCGTTGGTGTGGATCTGATGGCGGGGTCGTTGATCAAGAATCCCGGTGGCGGGATCGCGGAAAACGGCGGGTATATATGCGGCCGTCACGATCTGGTCGAATTGTGCGCGTATCGGTTGTCTTCGCCCGGACTGGGTAGGGAAGTAGGCGCTTCGTTGGGGCACAACCGTACGATGTTTATGGGCCTGTTCCAAGCGCCTCACGTGGTGGGAGAAGCCGTTAAAACGGCGATCTATACTGCGGCAATGATGGACAAACTCGGTTTTTATTGTACGCCGCGTTGGGACGAACCGCGCGCCGATATCATTCAGGCGATGCGCCTGAACACTCCCGAAGCGTTGATCGCGTTTTGTCAGGGAATCCAAAGCGGTGCACCGGTGGATGCCTTTGTGGTCCCCGAACCGTGGGATATGCCCGGGTACGACAATCAAGTGATTATGGCGGCAGGCGCTTTTACGATGGGATCGTCCATCGAATTATCTGCCGATGCGCCGTTGCGTGAACCGTATGCAGTGTATATGCAAGGTGGACTTAACTTCCATTCGGCTAAAGTTGCAATCTTGTTGGCGATACAAAAAATGGCGCAACAGGGTTTGTTATAATCATATGTAATTAGATTATAGAGAAAGGAGAGAATGCAAGTGAGCGCGCTGCAATCGCAACGGGTATATAAAAATTATCTGTTGAACGTTGCGTATCAGGTGTTGGCAATCCTGTTGCCGTTGATCACAACACCGTATATTTCCCGTGTGTTGGGTGCTGAAAACATCGGTATATACAGTTTTACCACCTCGATCGCGACCTATTTTTATTTAGCAGCACTGCTCGGAAGCAACACGTACGGACAACGTGAGGTTGCTTATCACCGCGACGACCCGTATAAGCGCAGTGTGGTGTTTTGGGAAGTTGTGCTATTACGGATCGTAACGACCGCCGTTGTGTTACTGGCATATTTTCTCCTGATCGGTACCGTATCCGAAAATCGTACACTTCTTTGGATACAAGGGTTAATGATCGTCAGTGCGATCACCGATATCAGTTGGTTCTTCAGCGGGTTGGAAGTGTTTTCGGTTCTCGTATTCCGAAACGCTTGTATCAAGATCGCGGGTGTTGCGTTCATCTTTTTAACGGTAAAAAGCCCCGACGATCTGTGGCTCTACATTCTCGGTACGCTACTGATCAATCTGCTCGGCTATGTATCGTTGTGGCCGTATTTATCGAAATATCTGTGTAAAGTTTCAATCAAGGAACTCCGTCCGTTTCGTCATTTTACGGCTACTTTACGCTTGTTTTTACCGACCATCGCGGTTCAGGTGTATACGATCTTAGATAAAACGATGATCGGGTTGATTACCGATTCTGCCGCACAAAACGGGTACTATGAACAGGCAGAAAAGATCGTGAAGATATTACTCACGCTATTGACCGCGATGGGTGCGGTGATGGCACCGCGCATTTCATATTTACACGCGAATCAAGATAAGGAAACGATTACCCTTTATCTAAAAAAAGTATATCGGTTTATTTTCTGTCTTTCGGTTCCGATGTGCTTGGGGTTAACGGTAACCGCCAATCAATTCGTTCCATGGTTTTTCGGCGACGGATACGACGCGGTGATCCCGTTATTACCGATTTTCAGTATCTTACTCGTCGCCATCGGTATGAGTAACGTATCGGGAACGCAGTACCTGGTTCCGATCGGCCGCGAAAAAGCCTATACCGTTTCGGTGGTTTGCGGTGCGGTGATCAATTTCCTGTTGAACTTACTTTTGATCGGTAAATTTCAAGCGCTCGGCGCGGCGATCGCATCGGTCATTGCGGAGATCGTGGTTGCCGTGGTGCAGTTCTATTACATCCGCGACGTCATTTCGGTAAAACAACTGTGGCAGTCTGCCAGACACTATTTGTTAGCGGGCACGGTTATGGTTGTTGTTTGTTTCGCGATAAAGACCGTTTTACCGCCTACGTTTACAGGACTGTTGGTGACGGCGGTCGTAGGTGTTGCGGTGTATTTTGCCGTTCTGTTACTCATCAAGGACGAATTTGTATTTACGGTTAGTTCTTCTGTTATGACGAAATTCTCCGCATTGATAAAGAGAAAAGGGCGGTGATCGTGTGGAGCAGATGATAACGGTTAATCTGTTCGGTAAATCGTATGAAGTACCGAGCGGGTCAACGATTATGGAAATAATGGAATCGGTCGGTTTGCGTGAGAAACACGATCACGGTTGCCACAGCGGTGTTTGCGGTGCGTGTACGGTGATGTACCGTATGAGCGAACACGGCAAAAAGAAAGCGTGTTTAGCGTGTCGTACGATGGCGGTGGATGGTATGTACGTCACCGCCGTGTCGGATACCGTTGTGCCGACCCGCTCGTATCGTTTGGACGAACTGCAAAGCGACAAAGCAACGATGCAACGCGTCTTTCCCGAAATTTATGCGTGTATCGGTTGCGGTCGGTGTACTGCCGTCTGTCCTAAAGAGTTGCAGGTCAAGCAATATATTGTGTATGCGCAACGTGGGGATTTCGAGCAGTGCGCACAGGAATCGTTTGCTTGCGTGATGTGTGGTGCGTGTATGTCGGAATGTCCCGCGAAGATCCTGCACCCACAGGTTGCGTTGCTGGCGCGGCGACTCTGCGGCAGTGACAGTATTGAGCGGTGTAAACGGTTAAATACGCAGGTGTCACAGGTTGCAAACGGTGAGTATACCACGCAAATGGGACAACTGCTGCAAACGTCTGATAACGAAATCCAGCGGTTGTATGCTACCCGCGAGATGGATATTCCGACGGTGGATAATGTACAGGGGCTGCCGTCCTTGATGACCGAATCTGAGAAACAGGCGTTACTATCGGCGTTTCATCCCGATAACCAAACAAAACGGTTTACCGCTTTATCGGTTGGTGCCAACAAAGGGGAAAAAGTACCGCAGGAACTGGCCACGCTCTTACAAGCGCATAGTCGTATCTCGCCCGATACGGTGGATCTGACGCGTCCTGACTTTGAACCCGATGTTCTGGTCATCGGCGGCGGCGGTGCCGGTTGTGCGGCGGCGATCGAGGCAAGAGAACACGACGCAGCGGTGATGTTGGTCACTAAATTCCGTCTTGGTGACGGAAATACCGTGATGGCGGAAGGCGGGATTCAAGCCGCCGATATGTCGGATGACTCTCCGATGACGCATTTTCTGGATTCATTCGGCGGCGGACGTTTTGCTGCGGAGCGTACGTTGCTTTCAACGTTGGTGAACGATGCACCGAAAACGGTACAATGGCTCGGGAAACTGGGCGTTGCGTTTGATAAAGACGTCGACGGTGAGATGCTGACAACGCGCGGGGGAGGTCTTTCCCGAAAACGGATGCATGCCGTCAAAGACCATACGGGCGCGGAAATTATGCGCGTTTTGTTGACCGAAGCGCGCGGTAGCGGTATACGTATAGCGGAGCATACCGCCGCAGTAGAGTTGGTTTTAGACGAATACGGTAATGCGGCAGGCGCGGTGCTCTTGGATATGAAGACCCGTTCATACAGGCTTGTAAAAGCCAAAACGGTGATTCTGGCAACCGGTGGTTCCGGACGATTGTGTTGTCAAGGATTCCCGACCACCAACTACGACGGATCAACGGCGGACGGTTTGGTGCTCGGTTACCGTGTCGGTGCGAAACTTCGCGATGCCGATTCGTTGCAATATCATCCGACGGGTATTGCATATCCGTCTTCGCTTTTCGGTTTATTGGTAACCGAAAAAGCGCGCTCGTTGGGAGCGAGATTGTTAAATCGCCACGGTGAAGAATTTGTTCATCCGTTGGAATCGCGCGACGTGGTAACGGCGGCGATCATACGGGAATGTACCGAACGACAAAACGGTATATCGACTGAAAACGGGTGCGGTGTTTGGTTGGATACGCCGATGATCGATCGAATCAACGGCGTCGGTACCATTGAACGGTATCTTCCTACGACCTTTGCGCTGTTTTCGCAACACGGGATGGATATACGACAACAACCGATTCTGGTATATCCGTCGTTACATTACCAAAACGGTGGTTTAGAGATTCGTTCTGACGGTTCGTCAACTACGGTTTCCAACCTGTTTGCGGTCGGCGAAGTCGCAGGCGGTATACACGGGAAAAACCGTTTAATGGGAAATTCGTTGTTGGATATCGTTGCGTTTGGCAGAGCTGCGGGTAAGCAGGCGGCGTTAACGGCACACGATACGTCGATAGGGATGCTTACGCTTAAACATCTTGAGCATTTTGAACGGGCTTTACAGGACGGCAATATCAACACAAAAACAGTTTCCCCGAAACTGTTGTAATTAAAGAAACGGAGTGTTAAAAATGGATATACCTGCTTTGGTTGATTTGTTGGAAGCATTGACGATTTTTTGTTTCGGTCTTTCGTGGCCGATCTCTATCCGTAAATCGTTGATCTCCAAAACTGCGAAGGGGAAGAGTTTGTTTTTTGAAGTCTTTATCCTGATCGGATATGCGTTCGGTATCGTTCGCAAGGCGATACAGGTGGCTGTTTTGGGAAGCAGTGGATTTATTTTCTATTTGAGTTTCTTTTTCTATGTGCTCAACTTTATTGAGATTGCCATTGATGTAGCTTTGTATTTCCGTAATGCCCGATACGATAAGTTGGCTGAAGAGAACGCAAAAGCCGAATTGTAAGACATAATTGATACCTTCGCCTCATATAGTGTAAAGAACACTGAGTATGAGGTGAGGTTGATGAAGGGTGCCGTAGAGGAACGGGCGGTCGAACTGGGGGAGTATATCCTGCAAAATAAAGCAACCGTACGTGCGGCGGCAAAACGGTTTCATATCAGCAAAAGCACCGTACATAAAGACGTTTCGGATCGATTGCGACGTGTCAATCCGCAATTATACAGTGAAGTACGTGAGATCTTAGACGTTAATAAAGCACAACGGCACATTCGCGGCGGCATTGCGACGCGCGCGAAATATCGCCGTGAAGAGGATTGAAAAAACCGCTCTCACAGATTCCTGTGAGAGCGGTTTTCAGTTTTTCTTATAACAGATTTTTCCTGTAATACTCTTCGGTCATACGCTTGTTTTGCGAATCAGGCATCAGCGGAAGATAACGGTCAATATACTTTTTCAGCGCGACCTTATTGATCGGTCGGGGTGTCGTTCCAACGGCTTTTTCGTGATTCTTGTGCAGGATGTTTTCCAGGTGTTCCTGTTCCAAACGAATGCCGTGTGCAACGTTCTCGTCCGAAAACCGAAACACGTCGTCGGTCTGTAAAAACCGCAAAACTTTCTGTGCCATTTGATGCATACCTTCTTCGGAGTACGAGGTTGCCGTATCTGTGGCATATAAAAAGCGATCGGAATATTCCCGAAAAATGCGATACCACTGATCGTAATGCGTACGAAATCCGTCAAACATCTCTCCGCCAGGTGCTAAATCGATATTGACGTTGGGATGACTTTTTAACAGATTTTCTACTTCCTCCGGTTCGTTCGACTTGAAGAAAGCGTGAGCCAACAAAAGATGAAGATTCGGGTGTCGTTCGATCAGCCCATACGCAAGTGAAATCAACTTATCAAAAGCAGGGTAGGCCCCATTCCCGTAAAACCAACCGGCATCTTTTGCTTCCTTAGACACTTTGGCTTCGTCCCAAAAATCTTCGGGATCTGCTACGTGCCAACACATATGAACGTTGTATTTCTCGCAGTAAGAAACGTATTTCTCATATTCCTCAAGATGGCTTTCGACGTTTAAAACGCGGTACGCATCGGGTTTGAAATCACAGATTTTAACGCCGTCCATTCCGAGTTCCATCAACTCTTCCGCTTGACTCACGAAATCATACCGTTTTGCTTGCTTTGCATCCTGCGGAATGTATAAACAGCCGTGGGAAAAAACGTTCGGATTTTCAAATTTGGCAATAGCACCCAGAATACTCTGGTCTGCCTCGTATCCGTCCCACAGGTCGTTGTTGTTACTGCAACACATATTATCGATAAACGCGATGTCGTTGTTGCGACGGTATTCTTCAATGACATCAAATACCGATTTTCCGTCGTTACGTATCCACTGCGTAATATGCATATGCCCGTCAATTATTTTTGTTTTCATTAGAAAACTCCTTTAGTTTTTTGATAACAGTACGACGCTTTCGTCCGTGATTTCTTTAGGTCGGCAAAGTTCAATACCAACAACACCGTATTTATTCTGTTCTTCAACAGAATAATATTGTTCCATATCAGATGGCTTTGCATTGCCAACATTTTCAGCTGTATATCCACATTTTAGAAGAGGTAACGATTTGTATAATTCTTCGAAACTATCAAAGCGGTGCAATTTCACAACAATGGTATTAAGTGTTTCGCCGGTAGTGGTATTTGTAAAAACAATCTTATCACCCGCTTTTAATTGCTGACGCTTTTCATCAAACAAACGTAGTTCTATTGTTTTATTACCACTCTTTATCATCTCAAACGGAGATGAATATAGTTTCATATTATGCACATTGATTTGCCGACTTAAAAGTGCTACCGTTTCGACGTGTGCGGTGTGCGGAAACATATCAAACGGTTGGATGTATTTTACACGGTACCCGCCTTGCGTTAAGGTGCGCAGATCTCGCGCTTGTGTTTCGGGGTTGCAGGAGATATACACGATACGGGAGGGGGAAAGGGTAAGCACCGACCGCAAGAAGGGGAGATCACTTCCTGCGCGGGGAGGGTCCATAAACACGACGTCCACATGTTCACCCTCCTGCGCAAGTTGTACCATATATTCACCCGCGTCTGCTTCTACAAAAGCGATGTTCTGAACGTTATTGAGTTTTGCGTTGATCTTTGCATCGCGAACGGCATCACCGTTTAATTCGATGCCCAGTACTTCGCCCGCTTGTTCGGCGGCAATGATACCGATGGTACCGATACCGCAATACGCGTCCAGAACCCGCTCGGTACCGGTAAGGTTGGCAAGGTCGATCGCTTTACGGTACAATTTTTCGGTCTGTACCGAGTTAATCTGGTAAAAAGAACGGGGAGAAATGCGAAACACCCGATCACACAGTGTGTCTTCGATGTGCCCGACACCGTGTAACACCTCTTCGCGATCACCGAGCAACATACTGGTAGAACGACTGTTAATGTTCAAGACCACGGTGCTGATCTCGGGATGTCGCTTCAGTAATTCCGCAACAAACCGTTTCTTTTGCGGGAAGATGGGGGATGCGGCAATTAACACGACTATTACCTGTTTACTGTAATGACCGCGGCGGATCAGCACGTGACGAAGGAAACCTTGACGGCTGTCTTCGTTGTACGGCAGGATTCGAAAGGCGGGTAACAGACGACAAATGGTAACGGCGATTTTATCGGCAACCTCATCTTCGATCTGGCAGGAGTCCACGTTGACGATGCGATGACTGCTGGATTGGTAAACACCGGAAATGACCTTGCGATCCCGTGTTAAGCCGTATGCGGCCTGTACCTTGTTACGGTAGTGATACGGGTCGTCCATACCGACGATGGGGTGGACGTGACCGTAACGACCAAGTAATGAAATTACCTTTTCCTGCTTATAATTCAACTGCCTGTCATAGGACATATTTTGCAGTTGACATCCGCCGCATTTTTTGGAAAGAGGACAACGGGGATGGTCTATCACGTTCTTGTTCGGTTTCATTTATCGGGGTTTCCTTCCACAAGATAGGTTGCTTCCATATCGGCAACCGACAACGCAAAGGCAAGCGGGAACTGTTCAAAGGTGTTGCCGACGTTACGGGCGTCTTCCGTGCCGGAAAAACCCATATGATAACGGATGGCAAACGCTTCTTCGCGGGCCAGACGCATATAACCGGAAAGAATATACACCGATTTTTCACCGTGCCCGTAGGGGAGTTTGTCGTCAAATTCAAAGGTGGGAACTTTTTGCCACACACCGTTATCGTCTTTGACGTTGCGGAAACCCGGTTTGTAACAATTGATCTTGCACACATCGTGTAACAGAGCGACCAACGCGATGGATTCTTCGGTATAGCCGATGTTGTATTTCTCGGCGATATGATTGGTGTATTGACGAAGGCAACGGTAGACGTTGAGTGAGTGTTCGACCAGACCGCCCGCGTAAGAACCGTGGAAACGTGTGCTGGCAGGAGCGGTAAAGAAATCGCTCGATGCGGAACACAAGTACTCTAAAAATTTATCCGCGCCTTCGCGGGTAATGCATTTTTGATAGATGTCAATGAATTGTTGTTTAAAGTCCATTCGATACACCTGCTTTTCCTTTTTTATACAGTATAACGCTTTTTTGAAAATTTTACAAGTTTCTAATGACAAATGATAAAATATGTTGTAAAATATGATTATTAACCCAGAAGGGAAGTTGTGTGTATGAAAGCATTATTACAACGGTTTATGATCGTTTTCAAGGGCTTTATTATCGGTTCTTCGATGACGGTCCCCGGTGTCAGCGGCGGCACGATGGCGATCCTGCTCGGTATTTACGATCGATTGATCGCCAGTATCAGTCATTTTACCAAAGATATCAAAGGGAATGCGTGGTATCTGATCAAATTCGGTATCGGTTCGGTCGTGGGTATCGCCAGTCTTGCACTTTTATTTGATAAGGTGTTGTTTCACTACGACTTTACCACGTTCCCAATCTCTTTTTTGTTCTTAGGTGTGGTGATCGGTGGTATTCCGGCATTGTATAAGAAAGCAAAACCCGAAAAGATGACCACTGCGGTCGGTGTGAAAATGGGACTTCTGATGGTCGTCGGTTTTGCGGTTGTGATTGGAATCGGATTTTTACCGGAAGGGTTGCTTTCGCCGACCACCACGTTCTCATTTCAGAACCTGATCGTCTGGTTTATTACCGGTGTGATCGTGGCAATCGCGCTGATCTTGCCCGGTATCAGCACGTCGCATATGCTGTTAGTTCTCGGTATGCTTGAAACGACTTATGCAGCAATTTCCAATCTTGAAATTGGATTTTTACTAATTTTAGTGATTTCCACGGTAGTGGGTATTTTCCTGATTACCAGACCGCTCGAATGGGTAATGAATCGTTTCCCCGTACCGACTTATTGTGTGATCATCGGTTTTGTAGTCGGTTCGTTGAGTGCGATCTTCAAAGAAGAACTTATTCCCAGTTTTGTCGCGCTTTCGGGTTCTGCCTGGTGGGTATGGGTCATTCTGGCAATCGCATCGGTTGCCTGCTTTGTCGGCGGCATAAAAGGAATTTTGTATCTCTCTAAATTCTCCGAAGAATAAGTAAAACCGCTCGGTCGGTACGACCGAGCGGTTGTTCTTTTAATGGTGAATTATACTATCAAGTGCAACACTTTAGCGAAATAAAATAGAAGTTCAT
>CAYSPZ010000041.1:0-14407 GCA_964433065.1 uncultured Eubacteriales bacterium
GGACACGTGACTTTGACTCACGCCGTGATGGTTCGACTCCATCCATCCCAGCCAGAAAAAAGCACTTGCGAAAGCAAGCGCTTTTTTCAATTAAATCCACCCTTGCGGGTGGGTGAAATATTGCTTCGCAATGTGAAATTCTCACTTCGTTCGAGTGAAATCGCTGCGGACATGGGTGGGTTTAATTTCATATTTTGCGTTAGCAAAATATTTCATCAAAGGCATACGCCTTTGATTTCACCGTGAGCGTTAGCGAACGATTTCACTAAAATTCAACGTTCAAATCCATACGCAAAACGGTGTGCTTGACTTTTGGGGGATTTTGTGATATCTATGTCCTGAAAGGCAAGGGAAAGGACGGTTGGCAATGGAACTTTTACGCAACACCATTGAAGTCGGGCTGTCAAAACCGATACGGTTTTTACACGTCACCGACACTCATCTGCCGCAATATGCGCCCGAAAACGAATCGATCGTGGAGGAACGCCGTGTCGCCGAAACGCTGTTGCGGGAAATGGTAGGTTATGCCGAACAAAACGGTTGTGCGCTCGTTCACACGGGTGATCTGATGACCTACTGCAACGACCAAAATCTGCAGGTTGCCCGTGAACTCTTTTCGAGAACGAACCGTTTCTTCGCCGTGGGGAACCACGACTTTTGTCATGAGGGCGGGGGCGGCGACGATGTCGAGAACGTGGCGCGCAATCTGTCGCGGGTGGCACCTTGCTTTTCGCAGAATCTGTTTTTTGACGCGACGGTCGTAAACGGGGAACTGTGCGTAGTCACCTTGAACGACGCGTTTTTCCAAATCGATGGTCAACAACTCGAACAACTAAAACAACAAGTCGGTAAAGGGTTGCCGATCGTACTGTGTATGCACGTTCCGTTGTTCTCGCCCGAACACGCAAAAGCGCGGTTGGCGAGAGGAAACTGTGCACATTTGCTGGGGCCGTCCGAAGAGGTGTTGGCGGTGTATCCCGAGCGCTTTCAATTTCATCGCGCGAACGAGGTGACCTTACGCGCAATCGATTATATTCAAAACGAACCCGCTATCAAGGTGGTCATCGCGGGACACACCCATATGAATTATGAAGAACGGTTACCGAGCGGTGCTCTGCAACTGGTGACTGCGTGCAGCCGTGACGGGTTTGCGCGGGAGATTACCGTAATATAGCCGAAAAAAGCCGCGTCGCAAGACGCGGCTTTTGATAATTCTGCTTGAAAAAAAGTCCGTTTTCCGTTATAGTAATAGCAGGAACACAGAAAGGATGGAGAACGATGATCACCCTTTCGGATTATAAAAAGAAAAAAGAATTTTTGGTATGTGTGGACAGCGACGGGTGTGCGATGGACACGATGGACATCAAACACATTCGGTGTTTCGGGCCGTGTATGGTTGCCCAGTGGCAATTGGAAGAATGGCGCGACGCGATTTTGGAACGGTGGAATGCCATCAACCTCTACACACTGACACGCGGGATCAACCGCTTTAAGGGGCTTGTGTTGGCGCTTTCGGAGATCCACGAGCGTTACCGCCCGATCGACGGGATCGACGCGTTTTGTGCGTGGGTGCAGAGTGCGGACGAGTTGTCCAACGATGCGTTGGAACGTGAAATCGCGAATTGCGCGGATAACGGGATCTTTAAAAAAGCCCTTGCGTGGAGTCAGGCGGTAAACGAAGCAATCAAGCGGTTGCCGAGCGACGAAGTCAAGCCGTTTGACGGGGCAAAAGAGGCACTGGAGGCTGCGCATCGTTATGCCGACGTGGCGATCGTGTCGAGTGCCAATCTGTGCGCGGTGTTGGAAGAATGGGAACGGTTTGGGCTGCTCGAACACACCGATATCGTATTGACCCAGAATACGGGAAGCAAGGCATTTTGTATTGCTGAGTTGCTCAAAAAAGGATATTCACCCGATCGCGTGTTGATGTGCGGTGACGCGCCGGGTGATCTGCAAGCCGCCGAGCAAAACGGGGTATTGTATTATCCCATCTTGGTGCGGCGGGAAGCCGAATCGTGGGCAACATTTGTCGGTGAAGCACTCCCCCGTTTGGTCGAAAACCGCTACGGCGGCGAGTATCAGCAACGTAAGAAACACGAATTTATGACGAATTTAGGAGGAAATGACCATGGTTGATCTGCGCGCAAAACCGTATTATCTGTCCGACGAGGATATCGCGTGGGTGGAAAGCACCATCGCGGCAATGACCCCCGAAGAAAAGGTGGGACAACTGTTTTTCCAGTTGACCGCCGATATCAAAGAGGAATACCTGAAAGAGTTGATGGAGAAGTATCACCTCGGCGGGTGTCGGTATAACAATATGCCGTCGATGGCGGTACAGATGCAAAACGCGACGTTACAGAAATACGCAAAGGTGCCGTTGTTTATCGCGTGTAACACCGAGGCGGGCGGTAACGGTGCGTGTTCGGACGGTACGTACATCGGAAGCGGTATCAAGATCGGTGCGACGGGGAAAGACGAATACGCGTACGCGCTTGGTAAATATGCCAACGAAGAGGCGGCGGCGATCGGGTGTAACATGGCCTTCTCCCCCGTATGCGACATTCATTATAACTGGGAGAACACCGAGGTGGTCGCCCGTGCGTTCGGTAACGATCCCGCGCGTGTGGCATCGATGAGCAAAGCGTATTTAGACGGTGCACATACCATTGACGGGTTTGCCTGTGCGGCGAAACATTTCCCCGGTAACGGGCAGGATTTCCGCGACGCACACATTGCGAACAACGTAAACTTCTTTGGTGAGCGGGAGTGGATGGATACCTACGGGTACGTCTACAAGACGTTGATCGATGCCGATCTGGACGCGATCATGGGCGGACATATTATGATGCCGACGTATATGCGCGAGATCCGTCCCGACATCACCGACGAAGAGATGTTGCCCGCCACCCTCTGTCCCGAAATTATGACGGGGTTGTTGCGTGACAAACTCGGTTTCAACGGAATGGTTGTGACCGATGCGAGTCACATGGTGGCGATGACCGATCGCATGACCCGAAAAGCGATGTTGCCCGCATCCATCAACGCGGGTTGCGATATGTTCCTGTTCTTCAACGATCCCGACGAGGATTATAATACGATGCTTGACGCGTACCGTGACGGGGTCATTCCCGAAGCGCGAATGGTAGAGGCTCTCTCCCGTATTTTGGGATTGAAAGCGAAAATGGGTCTTCACAAAAACGCGGTCGTTCCCACAGCGCCTGCCGCTGAAGCAATGGGTAAGGACGCGTACAAGCAGGTTGCCGAGCAGATCAGCCGTGATAGTGTCACGCTGGTGAAATACAAGGACGCGGACGTGTTACCGCTCACTCCTGAAAAGTACAAGCGTATTATGATCGTGTACGTCAAGGGTGCGGCAGGTGCGATGGACGCGTTGGTGCAAATGGCGATGGGCGGCGGTGCGCAGAAAAATCCCGCCGAAGAGTTGCGGGATCGGTTGATCGAAAAGGGGTTTGACGCGTTTATTTATGAAAGTCCCCTTGACAAGATCAAGAAGCAGATGGCAGCAGGTGAAAAGCCGAGCCTCAACCTGTATTTTGCGGGGAAAAACGCGATCGCGGATTTCGTGTCCGAGCAGGATCTGGTCATCACGTTGTGTGACGTGGCGAACGGGCGGCCGAGTTTCGGGTTGTCTAAGGGTGGCGGCGAGATCCCGTGGTACGTATTTGAGTTGCCCGTAGTGGCGATCAGTGTCAACGCGCCGACGATGCTCGCGGATATTCCGCAGGTGCGGACGTATATCAACGCGTATGACAGCAAGCCGCATACGCTGGACGCGTTGGTGGATAAACTGGCCACGGGTGCGGATGCGTTCTGCGGAAGCGATCCCATCGACAGTTTCTGTGGGTTGTGGGATGCTAAGATCTGATGATTTTATAAAAGGCGGCAAGGTACCGAGTACCTTGCCGTTTTTTGTATTTTAAACCTGAGTTTAGTTTGGGCGGTTATAGTACGTTTAGAGGTGCTGGTTTATGAATATGCGCTTTGAACGATATGAAATTAAATATCGGTTGACCGATGAGCAGTACCGTGCGTTACTGCCGATTTTGGCGGAACATTTGGTTGACGACCGTTACCGTGACAGTGTGGTATGCAGTGTGTATTACGACACACCCGATCGACGGCTGATCCGACGGTCGATGGAAAAGCCGTTGTACAAGGAAAAACTGCGGTTGCGCAGTTACGGATTGCTATCACCGCAAGGGAACGTGTTCGCCGAGCTGAAAAAGAAGTACGACGGGGTGGTATACAAGCGGCGGATGCTGATGCCGCTTAATGCCGCCGAGCGGTTTTTCGAAACGGGAGTGCCAATCCCTACGTCGCAGGTGGGCAAAGAACTTGCGTACGCGGTGGCATATTACGGCGGTTTGGAGCCGTCGATGTTTCTGTGTTATGATCGCGAGGCGTTCGTTGGGAAAGACGATCGCTCGTTGCGGGTGACGTTTGACCGCAACATCCGCGCGCGCAGTGAGCAGATCGATCTCACGTCGTCGTTGGACGGGCGGTTGTTATTACCGCCCGACGAACGGTTGATGGAGGTCAAAACGAGCGGTGCGTTGCCAATTTGGTTATGCGCGGCATTGTCGTCGCTTCATATTTATAAAACATCTTTTTCCAAATACGGAACCGCGTATGCGGATGAAAGGAAGGTATACTGATTATGTGGGATGTTGTATTTAACGGGGTGTTTTCGTCTACCGTCACCACCATTTTGCCGTCACAGTTTTTGTTGTGTCTGGGGACGGCACTGGTACTCGGCGCGGTGATCGCGTTGTTGTACCGTTCGCGTTGCTCGTCCAGTTTTTCGCTGACGTTGTTTTTATTGCCCGCGATCGTGTGCGTGGTGATTTTAATGGTGAACGGAAATTTAGGTGCGGGTGTCGCGGTGGCGGGCGCGTTCAGTCTGGTACGGTTTCGGTCGGTACCGGGTACTGCGAAAGAGATCGTGATGCTGTTTTTGGCGATGGCGACGGGTCTTGCGTGCGGTATGGGATTTTTAGGGTATGCGGCATTGTTTACGGTGATCGTATCGGTGTTGCAACTGGTTTGTGAGTATATCGGATTGCGCAAACCGCGCGAATGTGATAAACTGTTACGTGTAACCGTTCCGGAAGATCTGGATTACGGGAACATTTTCGACGATCTGTTTGACGAGTATACCACGTCTCATCGTCTGGTCAAGGTGAAAACGGTGGGGCTTGGCAGTATGTTCCGTTTGACCTACGCGGTCACCCTGAAAACCGCCGACTGCGAAAAGACATTCATTGACGCGTTGCGGTGCCGAAACGGGAATCTGGAGATCAGTTGTTCACTTTGTGAAACGGATGAAACCATCTTGTAGGAGGGTTTATGAAACGCTTTTTTGCTCTGATATGTGTATTCGTTTTAGGTATTACGGCGACGGGGTGTCGTCCGCGTTCGTCCGACAACACGGATGACGAAGCGAACACCGCCGCGACGGGGTCGACGGTGATCACGGGGGTGACCACGCTTGTGGATCCCGAGGATCAGTTTTCGAAAAAGGACGAAGAAACGCCGTACGACGAAGAGCAGACGATCGCGATACAGTTGAACGGGACGTCGGTAAACGCGTCTTCGTCGCTTGTCAACGTTTCGGGATCTACCGTGACCGTTTTGAGTGACGGGGTATTTGTGTTTTCGGGGACACTCACCGACGGTCGTATCGTGGTCAACACCTCCAAAGACGCGAAACCGCAATTGATCTTTGACGGTGTGACGGTGAACAACGGCGAGGGATGCGCGGTATACGTCAAGCAGGCGGACAAGGTATTTATAACCTTGGCGGACGGCAGCGAAAACACGCTGTCCAATTCGGGCGATTACGTACAGGTGGACGACAACAACGTAGATGCGGTGTTGTTTTCCAAAGAAGATATCACGTTAAACGGCGGTGGCACGTTAACGGTAACTGCCGAGTACGGGCACGGGATCGTGTCCAAAGACGATCTGGTGATCGGGAATGGCACCTACACGGTGACCGCCGCGGCGCACGGGCTTTGCGGGAAAGATTGCGTTAAGATCGCGAACGGTACGGTGACCGTTCGTGCCGAAAAAGACGGTATTCACGCGGAGAATAACGACGATGTCTCGCTGGGGTATCTGTATATTGAAAACGGTATATTTAACATTGAGGCGGAGAACGACGGGCTGAGTGCATCTTCGCTTTTGCAGATCGAAGGCGGAACGTTTACCATCAAGACGGGAGGCGGCAGTCAGAATGCGTCTTCGGGATCGACGGGTGGTAATTATCCGCAGTGGGGGTATTGGGGCGACACCTCGTCGCAGGACAGTGCTTCCGCCAAAGGGATCAAGGCATCCAGTGAAGTGTTGATCAACGGTGGGACGTTTACGGTGGATTCCTCCGACGATGCGATCCATTGTAACGCATCCTTGACGGTGAACGACGGAACGTTTACCATCTCGTCGGGTGACGACGGGTTACACGCTGATGACGATCTGTTGATCGCGGGCGGTACGGTCGACATTCAAAAAAGTTACGAGGGAATTGAAGCGCAGCGCGTGGAAGTTGGCGGCGGTACCGTTTCGGTGGTAGCGTCGGATGACGGATTTAACGCGGCGGGCGGCAACGACGGGTCTTCTGCAGACGGCAGACCCGGTCAGAATTCGTTCGGCGGTAATACCGATGCGGCACTGGTGTTTTCGGGCGGTACCGTTCGTGTGAATGCGGCGGGAGACGGGCTGGATTCCAACGGCGAGTTGATCGCGTCGGGCGGCGCCGTATACGTGAGCGGCCCGACCAACGGTGGAAACGGTTCGTTGGATTACGGCGGGGCGGCTTCCGCTTGCGGCGGCATCGTGGTTGCGGCAGGCAGTAACGGTATGGCGCAAAATTTCGGAAGTTCTTCTACGCAGGGATCCATTTTATACGCTTTTCCCTCGTCACAGGCGGCAGGGACGACCGTGACGCTCAAGGATAAAAGCGGAGCGATACTGGTATCGTATGCGCCCGAAAAGGTCTTTCAGTGCGTGGTCATCACCGCGCCCACGTTAAAAGAAGGCGAGACGTATACGCTGTGTTACGGATCGGAAGAACAGGAGATCACCTTATCGTCGCTGTTGTATTCCAACTCACAAGGTGGGTTCGGTGGCGGCGGAGGCGGTGGTCCCCGACCGGGCGGATTTTGGTAAAAAAGTAAGACGGTTCAGAACGTTGTTCTGAACCGTCTTTTTAATGTGAAATTATGCCGCCGGTTGTGTTACCGTCGCGGTGGTGAGGGTGGTTTGTGACGTGTTGGTCTGTGAAGATGAGGTGCCGGTCGTATCGGTGGTGCCACCGACGACGGTGCCGTGTTTTTCACAGGTGACGGGGAGTTGGTTGGGTTTGTATACACCGACCTGCGTTTTCGGGCATTTTTCGGTTGCAAGTTGACCCGTTTCGGTGCAGTAGTCGGCTTCTTCGGTACTGCCTTTGTACGCGTCAAAGTTCATCGGTTCCAGTCCTTCGTGCAGTGAGAGCATTACCTTGTTCCACAGGTTACGCGCCGCCGAGGTCTGTTTGTTGGTCAGTTGTTGGTTCATATCGTAGCCGAACCAACTTGCCGCCACGTATTTCGGTGTACCCGCGACCAGCCACACGTCGTTGTTTTGTTGGGTGGTACCGGTTTTGGCGAACACTTCCCATTCACCCCACGAGTTTTTAAGAGCACCCGCAGTCGCGCCGTTGGAACCGCGCACGACGTTTTGTAACAGGCGGTTCATAACGTAGGCGGAGTCGGTATCCAATACCTGTACGGGTTTGGGACCATTTTCTAAGATGGTTTTGCCGTTTTGGGTGACCTTGGTGAAGGAATACGGTTCGTTGTAATATCCGCCGTTGCCGAATATCTGGTAGGCGGCGGCAATCTCACGCGGATAGGCACCGTTGGTAAGGCCGCCGAGCGCCATCGGCGAATAGTCGATATCGGTGTTGCCATTGCTGTCCGACGCGACCAACGAGGTGAGTTTCAGTGAGCCTGTAAGGTAGTTGTAGGCGCGAAGCGGCGTGATCTGTTGCATGAGTTGCGCGGCAACCGTGTTTTTGGAACTTTGCACCGCGTAGTTGACGAGGGTCATTCCCGAGTCTTTCGGTTTGCTCTGGTTATAGTTGGTGGGCCACAAACTGCCGTCGCGCAAGGTGATGGGACAATCCGGTACTTGCGACGAAAAATTGATAAGGTTCAACTGAATAGCGGGTGCGTATACCGCGATGGGTTTCATGGTGGAACCCGGTTGGCGGATGGAACTGGTGGCGCGGTTTAAAATGCGGTTGGCGGTCTTTTCGCCGCGTCCGCCGACTACCGCGACGCATTTGCCGGTATAGTCCATCACGTAGATCGCGGCTTGCGGTTGTTGCTCGTCCGATTCGCGGATGGCGGGATAATTAGCATCGTCCGCGTAGATGGCTTCTGCTTTTTTCTGCAATTCAGGGTCTTCACAGGAGTAGATGGTGAGACCGCCGTAAAGTACCATCGAACTGGCTTGTGCTTCACTGTACCCGTAAGTCTTGATGAGCGCGTTGATTACGTCGTCTACGAGCATATCGGTATAGTAATCGTATACCGAAAGACGGTCGAACCCTTGTGCAAAATACAGTTCTTCGCCGAGTGCTTGTTGGTATTCGTCCGACGTGATGAAGCCGAGTTCGTGCATTTTATACAGTACCGTGCGTTGACGGCGCTGCAACTCTTTCGGGTGGGTGTAGGGGTTATAGCGGGCGGGGTTGTTGGTGATACTTGCGAGTACGGCGCACTGTGCCAACGACAGATCCTGTACGTCTTTGGCGAAATAGTATTGCGCGCCCGCGCCGATACCTTCGATATCTCCCGTGAGAGGCAGGATGTTGAGGTAGGCTTGCAGGATCTCTTCTTTCGAGTAGACCGATTCGAGTTTGATGGCAGTCAAGATCTCGCGGATCTTACGTTGGATCTTTTTATCGTCGTCACCCGTTAAGTTTTTGACCAACTGTTGCGTGATAGACGAACCGCCGAATTCGGTGTCGTTAAAGTGCAGTACCAGGTTCGCCATTGCTAAGATGGTACGTTTCCAGTCGACACCGTAGTGTTCGTTAAAACGCTCGTCTTCGATGGCGACCACCGCGTTGATGACGTTGGCAGGGATCTCTTCGTACGGGATGAAGACGCGGTTGATACCTTGTAACCGTTGGTATTCCTCGTACTCGCCCGTCGTTTTATTTTGCGTCATCACGATACTGGTTTGGTTTTTGTTGACTGCGTCGATATCCGGCAGGTTGGCATCCGCCGAGAAGTTGGTCGCAACGTATACCGTTACCACGCAAGCGACCGCGCATCCCGCGATCACCAAAATAAGCCCGACGGTCAACAGACCTTTTCCGATGGCAGATATCCATTTATACGCTTTTTTGGCAATAGGATGACGCATCCATTTTTGAAAAGTTGACGCCATACCGTACCTCCTTAAAAATTTACGACATATGTATACTCGAATATCATATAGCAAAACAGTCAAATTGTCAAATAACAAATTGTAAATTTTGCATAGCGCACGGCGGTTATGGGAATTCTATCATAGAGAATATGGAACAAAAGAGGGGTTTTTATGCCGCGTTTTCGAATAAAGTCTTCGGTCGACCGCTATTTACCCGCCGTGATCGCCGCGCTCGTGTTGATCGGTGTTGCGTCGTGGGCAAGTCTGCTCGTCCCGTTTAATACCCCCTCGTCCGATACCGATACCCCTCGCAACGCGACCACCAGCGCTCCCCTCTTCCCTGTTCAGACGCTCAAGGGGTGGAACGGGCAGGTCGCACGGTTTTTGGACGGCGAGGATCAGCCGACCGAGATCTACGATATTCCCGTTTCTTCGTTACCCGCAGAGATCCAGCAGGAACTTTCCCTCGGTATCACCGTCACCACTGAGCAAGATCTGATCACGATTTTGGAGAATTTTTCCTCTTAAGGCTTGACATATCCACAAGATATGGTATAGTTATATGTGAAAGATATTCACATATAGGTGGGTGCTTATGAGGAAGATCGTTGAAGGAGTGGTATACCGTTCTCGGACGAGAAGCGGTGCAGATACGTACGGGGTTACGTTTCGAGATGAGAACGGTGGTGTGATCACGTTTGAGGACGTTAATCCCGATCGCAAGGTTTCGGCGGCGATCGCCGAACGGTTGACGGGTGAAGCGGCGGACGAGCAACAGTTGCGGTATCTGGTAGAGGATCGTTTGGGTGAGGTATACGACGGGAGTCGCTCTTGATTTTTCCGAACAAAAGGGGTATACTGGTTGGTAATAAGGTTCGAGTGAGTCACGTCACCTTAGCCCGTTAGGAGGAAAAAACATGAGCGAATGTACACACAATTGCGAGACCTGTTCGCAGAAGTGCGGCGAGAAGCAGGATCTTCACGCGGCATTAAATTCATTCAGTAGTATTAAGAAAGTCGTTGCGGTCGGAAGCGGTAAGGGCGGTGTCGGCAAATCGTCGGTCACCTCGTTGCTGGCGGTCATGATGGCGCGGCGGGGGTATAAGGTCGGTATCTTAGATGCCGATATCACCGGCCCGTCCATCCCCCGCGCGTTCGGTATCACCCAAAAGGCGCTCGGAAACGAACTGGGGATCTTACCCGCCGAGACGCATATGAATATTAAAGTGATGTCCATCAACCTGTTGTTGCAGGACGAGACGCAACCCGTCGTGTGGCGCGGACCCGTGCTTGCAGGTGCGGTCACCCAGTTCTGGACCGACGTGGTATGGGGCGATTTAGACGTATTGTTTATCGATATGCCGCCCGGAACGGGCGACGTACCGCTCACCGTATACCAATCGTTGCCCGTCGATGCGACGGTGGTGGTATCTACCCCCCAATCGCTGGTACAGATGGTGGTGGGAAAAGCCAAGACGATGGCGGATATGTTAGACATTCCGGTCGTTGGTTTGGTGGAAAATATGAGTTATCTGTCCTGTCCCGATTGCGGCAAACGCATCACCTTGTTTGGTGAAGAAAACGGGTTAGCCGCGGCGGCGGAGCAGATGAACATTCCGTTGCTCGCGAAACTGCCGATCGATGCGAACATTGCGCGGTTGTGCGACGAGGGCGAGATCGAGCGCGCGGTGTGCGACGAGATCGCGCCTGCGGTCGATGCGGTGGAAGCGTTGCTGAAATAAAATAAAGAAGTGCCGTTTGCGGTCGCAAACGGCACCTTTTTTATCCTAACAATACATCCAGTAACATCATCACGGCAAAACCCGAGACGATGCCGACGGTGGCACCGTACGGGTCACGGTTTTGTTGACGTTGGCATTCGGGAATGAGTTCGTGTACCGCGACGAGTATCATCGCGCCTGCCGCAAACGACAGCGCAAACGGCAGAACGCTTTCCATCGTTGCGGTGAGCAGGGCGCCGAGCACACCCGCGATCGGTTCAACCATTCCCGATGCTTGACCGTAAAAGAAACTGCGGCGGCGGGATAGTCCGTCCCGACGAAGAGGCAGTGATACGGCGGCCCCTTCGGGGAAATTTTGAAGTCCGATCCCCACCGCGACCGAGATCGCCGCCGCCAATGCATCGGGGGTAAAACGGGTTTGTAACGCGCCGAATGCCACCCCCACCGCCAATCCTTCGGGTATGTTATGCAAGGTGATCGAGGCGATCAGCAACGCAACGCGGTTGTTCCCTGTTTCGCGGTCACGGCGCGCGTAGGTGACCGCTTTATCGGATGCCCACAAAAACAGTGCGCCTGTTAAAAAGCCGATTGTGACGGTGACGGCGGCAGGAAATTGCGCCGCTTGTTCGGCGCGTTCGACCGCCGGTTGCAGCAGTGACCAGAAGGATGCGGCGATCATCACCCCTGCCGCAAATCCCATCAAACGGTTGAAAAGTCGTACCGACGGGGCGCGGAAAAACACGACCGTTGCGGCGCCGAGTGCCGTTACAAACCACGTGCCGAGCGTTGCCGCCAACGCCCATATAACCGATGGGTTCATAGTCCACCTCCCCTCATCGCAATATATGCGTAAAGGGCGCGGTGTGTCACGGACATTATTCGGTGTTTTTGACCGTTTGCGCCTTGCGTTTGGTATTTTCTTTTTGTATAATGAAGAAAAGGCGGTGTGTTATATGAAAAAGATCGGTAAAGAAGTATTGTTTTTATCCACGTCGGAACACAATCAACGCAACGGAGAAGGGACGTTTCTTCGTTTGAAGGACGGCGGGATCTTGTTTGGGTTCACCCAATATTACGGGGATCACTGGGATGATCACGTCATCGCGCGGATCGCGGCTTGTGTATCGTACGACGAGGGCGAAACGTTCAGTGAACCGTTCACGTTGCTTGAAAAGGACGAAAAAGCGCAGAACATTATGTCTGCTTGTTTGATGCGAATGGCGAACGGAGATCTCGGGTTGTTCTATCTGCGCAAAGAAGTAATGGAAGACAACGGCATCGCGTGTATGCCGCATCTGCGTCGTTCGACCGATGAGGGAAAGACGTGGTCGGAACCGATCCGTTGTACTGATAAACTTGGTTACTACTGTCCGCAAAACGACGCGGTGCGACGGTTAAAGAGCGGACGATTGGTATTCCCGATGAGTTACAACGGTGAACGTCACGACGCGTTCGGCAACTGCACACTCGACAAATCACGGTTGACCGGTGGGCTGCGGTCGTATATCTGTGTGATGTATTCGGATGACGACGGGTATACGTGGGGACGATTAGGTGCCGAATTGTATTCGCCGTATGCCGACCCGCACGGGTTTGCGGAACCGAATATTTACGAACACGAAAACGGTGAATTATGGCTGACCTTCCGTTCGGGGTACGGGTTCCAATACCAATCCTATTCGAGTGACGGCGGCGAGACCTGGTCAGATCCGATCCCGAATTTCTGTTTCACCTCCCCCGATGCGCCGTTACATATGCGTCGTATTCACGATCGCACGATTGCGGCATTTAACCCATATTCGTACAACTGTCTGCGCACCGCGGTGGAAGCGTGGAATTCACCGAAACGGACACCGCTTGTTGTGGCGACCTGTAAGCGGGATGGGCGGTCGTTCGACACGCGTGGGAAGTTGGCGGTAAACGAAGCGATGTATGAAGTCATCGACAACTCTTATCTGTTAGAGGACGACGAGACCAGCAGTTACTGTTATCCGAGTCTGTTCGAGACCAAAGACGGGTTCTTGGCGGCATACTATCACAGTAACGGTACACGCGTTTGCCTCAACTGTACCAAGATAACCAAAGTGTATTGGGACGAATTGACGTAAATAAACAACGAAAACCCCGAAATCGTAAGATTTCGGGGTTTTTGTGTTGAGTTCGAAACGATTAACGTTTGGAGAACTGGGGAGCGCGACGGGCGCCTTTGAGGCCGTACTTTTTGCGTTCCTTCATTCTGGGGTCGCGGGTCAGGAAGCCTGCTTTTTTGAGAGCCGAACGGAGTTCGTCGCTGTTGTATTGCAACAACGCACGGGAAACGCCGTGACGGATCGCGCCCGCTTGACCGGACACGCCACCGCCTGCTACGCGGCATTCGATGTCGAATTTATCGGTCAGGTTGGTGAGAGCCAGAGGCTGACGCACGATAACTTTGAGGGTTTCCAAACCAAAATACTCGTCGATGTCGCGACCGTTGATGGTCACTTTACCGGTACCGTTGTACAGACGTACACGGGCAACGGATTTCTTACGACGGCCGGTTCCGTAGAAATACGGTCTTTTGTTGTAATCCATTTATGACAGCCTCCTTCCTTAAAATTCGTACACTTCGGGTTTCTGAGCCGCATGATCGTGTTGCGCACCGGCATAGACGCGCAGACGAGTGCAGGCTTGACGACCCAAGCTGTTTTTCGGGATCATACCCGTAACGGCGAGTTCCATCGCCTTTTCGGGACGTTGTTCCATCAAGGTGCTGTATTTGACCTCTTTGAGGTGACCAACCCAGCCCGTGTGACGGTACCACGATTTTTGTTCCAGTTTCTTACCGGTCAGAACCGCTTCACCGCAGTTGATGATGATGACGTGATCGCCGCAATCCACATGGGGAGTGTAGGTGGGTTTGTTTTTGCCGCGAAGCAAGTCCGCCGCTACTACCGCTACTCGACCCAGGGGTTTGCCGGCAGCGTCAATGACATACCATTTGCGGTCGACTTCACCGGCTTTTGCCATATACGTAGACATTGCCAATTCCTCCTGTTTTATATAGATCCATATTCGTGATTTCGTCCCTTTTTCGGGACAGCTTGGTTATCATACCACACCGAAAATCGACTGTCAAGACCCAAATTCCAGATTTTTTAATTTATACCCCGTTCACGCTCGTTTTCTCTCGTTTTCTCGCCGTTTTGCTCTGTTTCTCATTTTTCATTTCACTTTTT
>CAYSPZ010000042.1:0-14294 GCA_964433065.1 uncultured Eubacteriales bacterium
CTTTTCTGCAAACTTTTTCAAAAATTTTTGTTTTACCACTTGACACAACCATATACTGCACCCAAGGCGGTGATGATATGAAGCATAAGGAATATGTAAGAATAAGTGATAATTCAAGTACCGCTATTTTGTTTGTCCACGGAATTGTCGGCACTCCGAACCATTTTAATGAATTTGTTTCCTTAGTTCCGGAGTCAATTTCGGTTTATAATTTGCTTTTAGACGGTCACGGAAAAGGGGTTAAAGATTTTTCAAAAACTTCAATGAAAAAGTGGGAGGAACAGGTTGCTTTTGTTCTCGAAGAATTATCTTTAACGCACGAAGAAATATATATTGTTGCTCATTCTTTAGGTACCCTTTTGGCAATTGAGCAAGCGATTAAAAACCGGAAAGTTTGTAAATTGTTTTTAATTGCTGTTCCTTTATGTTTATCTATAAAACTTAAAATGCCAATCAATTCATTAAAGGTTTATTTTGATAGAATTTGCCCCGATGATTACGAAGCGTTAGCGGCAAAAAAATGTTACGGTATTGCAAAGGACAAGAATCCTTTCCATTATATTGGTTGGATACCAAGATTTTTGGAATTGTTCGCAAAAATTCGTCGGGTTAGAAAAACAATACATTCGCTTAATACACCTTGCTCGGTATACCAATCCAAAAAAGATGAAATGGTTTCGTGGCGTAGCGAAAAATATCTTAAAAATAATCCGAACATTTTGGTGAACGCACTTGAAAATTCAGGGCATTACTATTATGACGAAGAAGATTTCAACTTTTTAATAACTGAATTCAAGAAAATGATCAATGTGATAATTAATTAAAGAAAATGACACACAGGCGGTGATTTAATGAAAAGGATCGTTTCGATAATCGTTGTTATGTGTTGCTGTTTCCTCTTTTCTTCCTGCTCCGATACAACTGTCAAGGGTAGCGTTGTTCGTGAATCTACTTACGGTAATGCCGAACTTGATGTTATGCCTCAAAAATTGCTCGAGATTGTTGAAGTTGGAGATATGGTCTTAGTTACAATCGGGAATTTCAGTGAAGAAATGCCTTTTGTTAAAGAACTTATTGCTGAAGACGGAAAATTACAATTGTTTTTTGACGAAGAAGATTGGAATATAAATATTTGTATTTATGAGAAACGATTTTGTGACGTATATAGTATTACGGATGGAGATAACGTGATAATAGAGAAGCGGTGATGATTTGAAAAAGATATTAAGCAAAACAGGAGAGTTTTTCGGAACGCTATTTGGCATATTCTTAGCGTTGCTTGTGGGTTTTTGTTTTGTTTTACTGTTGCCGCTTGACTATATCAAATATAAACGCTCTCTTTTTTACAGAACAGAACGTAAAAGGTATATGCCTTTTGCCGGATCGGGCTTTTATTTTAGGCTTTATAACGAGATCGCGAAAAAATTTCTTGCCATAAGGGGAGAAATAGTGTAAAATTAATTTACCAAAGAAAATCAAGGAGGTCACGTTATGCCTACATTAAATGTTATGAAGTACTCGACGAAGCGAAACAATTTGTTTTTGCGTGTCGCGATGGGACATTTTGCCACCAGCAATTGTCACAGCAACTACTATATTGACGTGGTGTCACAAAAAGCGCGACTTTCCGAAGCGAAAGCGGTTGCACAGGAACTTTGTTCGTATTACTACACCGACACCGTTGTTGATACGATCTTGTGCCTGGACGGGACCGAAGTGATCGGCGCTTGCTTGGCGGACAGTTTGTCGAAAGCGGATTTCCTGAATATGAATGCGCATAAATCCATCTACGTTGTCACGCCCGAAACGACCAACGGCAGTCAGTTGCTGTTCAGGGACAACACTGCGCCGATGATCGCCGGTAAACACGTGATGATCTTAGCGGTGTCGGTAGCATCGGGAAAAACGGTCGAAGCCGCCATTGACGCGGTGAAATATTACGGCGGAACGGTATCGGGAGTTTCGGCTATCTTCTCCACTGCAAAAGAGTGCGGCGGGTTGCCGGTGCGCTCTATCTTTGATCCCAATGATCTGGAAAATTATCAATGTTATCCCGCACACGAATGTCCTATGTGCAAAGCGGGACAAAAACTGGATGCGCTTGTCAACAGCCATGGTTTTTCAAAACTGTGATACGGCTATGCAATGCGTTCCGTTTTTAATTGTTTTTTGCATGCAAGAAACGAAAAGCACTTCTTCGGAAGTGCTTTTTGACTATAACTGAAAAAGGTGGCAATCAAAATGGGGAAGTATAAAGGCTTGAAAATTTGCGGGATCGTACTTGCGGTCATCGTTGTATTTTTTGCGGTGATCAACATTCTGCCGCCCAAAAAGAACGTAGAGGATAACCCTTTTATTGTGGGCGAGGGGCAACTGCCGATGATCGCGGCGCATCGCGGCGGCAGTACCAACAATCCCGAAAATACGATGTTGGCATTTGAGAATGCGGTCACGTCTATCGGGGTGGATATCATTGAAAGTGACCTGTATCTCACCAAAGACGGGTATCTGGTATACAACCACGACAGTTATATCGACGAGACCTGTAACGTCAACGGAGATATCTCTTTTGAAGAGGTAGAACAACTGTGTGAGGATAAGAGCCGTCGTCATTATATCGAAGATATGACCTTGGAAGAGTTACAACAATACAATTTCGGCTACTATTTCGAGGACGAAAGCGGAGAACGCATTTACAAAGACGTGACCGATATTGCGGGTACGGGATTGCAGATCGCGACGGTCGACCAACTGTTTGAGCGGTTTTATGAGAGTCATCCGCATTTGAAATTCATCGTCGAGATCAAAAACGGTGGCGAACGCGGCATACAGGCGTGTCGGATCTTATCCGAAACGCTTGACAAGTATCCGAATTATAAAAAACAGATGGTGATCGGTACGTTCAACGACGAAATCGAGCAGGAATTGAAAGCCAACTATCCCGATCTGTTGCGCGGCGCGCCGACGGGGTCGGCGGCGAAATTCGTGTTGACCCAGTATCTGGGAGTCAACCTGTTTGACGACGGGGATTTTGCTTGTTTACAGATCCCGTTGTCGTACGATATCGGGATCGAGGTGCCGCTCGATAAAATGACATTGGTAAACCGTGCACATCGTCGCAACGTTGCGGTGCAGTATTGGACCATCAACGACGCGGATGAAATGCGGATGTTGATCGAGATGGGGGTCGACTGTATCATGACCGACGATCCCAAACTGTTAAAAGAAGTTTTGAACGAATATCGATGATCCGAAAGGGCGACGTTTCATGGGGAATGTCGCCCTTTTACCATCTATTTTTACAATTTGAAATTTACACCTTGCTCATTGATTGCGGATGTGATAGAATATATTGATTTTAATTTTATCGTATGAAAAGCGGTAGAGTAAGCGTTTTCAGGAAGGTGTTTTTATGGCGGAAAAGCGAAGCAGTTTTACCGGTAAGATCGGGTTTGTGTTGGCGGCTGCAGGGTCGGCGGTAGGACTCGGAAACATTTGGCGGTTTCCGTATTTGGCGGCAAGTTACGGTGGTGGTATCTTCCTGCTTGTGTATTTGATCTTGGCACTAACACTCGGTTTCTGCCTGATGTGCGCAGAGATCGCGATCGGTCGTAAAACGGGAAAAAGTGCTATTGATGCGTTTGCTTCGTTGAATAAGAAGTACACCTTTATCGGTTGGTTAGCGGCGATCGTTCCGATCATCATTTTGCCGTATTATTCGGTGATCGGCGGATGGGTCATCAAATACTTTTTTATATACGTAAGCGGTGATGCTCACGCCAGCGCGGTGGACGGGTATTTTGATCGTTTTATCGGCGGTACGGTGGTAGGTTCGGTGTTTTTCCTGCTGGTGTTCTTTGCGGCGTTGACTTCGTCCATTTCGCTGATGGAAACGGTGGTATCTCTTCTTCGTGACAAAGCGGGATGGGGTCGTCGCAAATGTTGCTTGATTGTATTTATCGGCAGTATTGTGATAGGATTGCCGTCCGCGTTGGGCTTCGGTCTGCTTGGCGATATCAGAATCGGAGGAATGACCTTACTCGATATGTTTGATTTTATCAGCAACAGTGTGTTGATGCCGATCGTGGCATTGTTGACCTGTCTGTTTGTCGGGTATGTGTTGAAACCTGAAGCGCTGATCGAGGAGATGGAGATCGGCGGAAAATTTACCACTCGTCGGTTGTTTACCGTCATAATCAAATACGTAGCACCGATCTGTATCGTACTGATTCTGATCTCGTCCGTTTTGGACGGGTTGGGGATCGTGAAAATATAAGACAAGGAGATGCGCAAAATGATCAAGTTGGGAAACGTGTTTATTTTAGGGGACAGTTACTCTACGTTTGAGGATGAGATCCCTGTCGGCTACGATACGTGGTATTACCATGCGATGTCAAACCCTACCGACGTTGCGACTGCCGACCAGACTTGGTGGAAACAACTGCTTGCGTGTACCGAGTCGCAGTTGGTGCGAAACGAGAGTTGGTCGGGTACACCGATATGTCATAAATGTCATAACGAGGACCGTAGTAACCGATCGTTTGTGACCCGTTTCGATAAGTTGGCGGCGGATGGGTTTTTCGAGCAACATACGATCGATACCGTTTTTGTTTTCGGCGGTACCAATGATCTTTGCGGTAATTCGGTGCTTGGCGAATTACAATATGAAAACTGGAAAACGGAGGATCTCTATGCATTCTTCCCGGCAGTCTGTTACCTGATGCACAGAATCAAGGAAACTCTGCCGCAGACACGGACGATCTTTATCGTCAGTTCTTGGTTTAATACCCAGATGAGAGAAGGTATATACGCTGCTTGCGAGCGGTTCGGCGCAGAGGTTGTGCAATTGGAAGAGTTCTCAACGCAAGGCGGACACCCGAATCAACAAGGTATGACCCAGATCAAGGATCAAGTGTTGTCCTACTTGGAACATTCAATCGGTAGGGAGTAAGCGTAGCAAATGAAATTTAAAGGAATTTTATTATGTACCGATCTGGACGGAACGTTGTTTCGCCACGATAAAACGATATCCAAAGAAAACGATGAGGCGATCCGCTATTTCAAACAACAAGGCGGTGCGTTTACCTTTATTACGGGACGTGAACCGAGTATCGTCGGTGACGTATGTGCGTTGGTAAAACCGAATGCGCCGATCGGATGTCTGAACGGATGCGGTATTTACGATTATCAAAAAGAGCAGTTGCTATGGTCTGTTAGGTTAATAGATGAGGCGAAGACCATTGTTGACGCGATTGCACAAACGTTCCCGAACGTCGGGATCCTCATCGCATGTGCAGACCACGTGTATTTTCAACAAGATAACGACTGTACACAACATTTTCGGAATATTACCGGCGCACCGCATCTGATTTCTGATTTCGGTGAAAAGAGCGATCAGGTTTTAAAGGTAGTGTTTGCCAGTTCCGATGCTGACGAGTTGCAATGTGTAATGAAAGAATTACACGCGCATCCGTTAAGTGGGCAGTTTGATTTCATTCAGTCGGAACGTACCTTTTACGAGTTGCTACCGAAAGGGGCGAGCAAGGGGGCACTGTTACTCAAATTTGCCGAATTGTTAAATATCGATCGGCGGCGAACGATCGCGGTCGGGGATTACGACAACGATATCTCGATGATTCGCGATGCGGGGATCGGGTATGCGGTCTCGAATGCGCAACCGTCGGTCAAAGCGGTGGCGGATCGTATTACCGTGTCCAACGAGGAACACGCAATCGCGAAGATCATTGAGGAACTGGACAAAGGTATTATTTTATAAGTCAAAGGGAGAGAAAGCAATGAAACTGAAACTGCAAAATGACCGTGTCGTGTACACGGGACCTACTTTTGAAGAGTCCAACTGGGGTTTTGTACAGTTCCCCAAACTGATGACTATGAAAAACGGAAATCTCGGATTGAAAATTCACGACGATGATGATTCGTGGGTGTCTTTTGGCGAGGGAAGCGGCGAAAAATGGTTAGTGTCGGAGAACGGCGGCGAAAGTTGGCGCAACGCAACCAAGACGGATATCGATATGATGGGCACCGTTTTACCGAACGGTGATTTGATTCGTCCGATTCCCGGTGTGCCGGCAAGTTTAAACGGTGTTGAAGACGGCGGCAATCTGGTTCACTGTCTTCCTACCGACGACTTGTCGATTAAAAAACCGGACAGACCCAATCGGTTGCCGACGTCGATCACCACCACAACGAACGTTTTTGAACAGATCAACAAGGTGTATTGGTTGGACGCGATTCCCGATGAGATCGTTGAAAAACGGTTTTGTTTTCATCGGTGGAACGCAGGGGAGGAACAACCGCAAAAAACGTATACGAACGTGGATTGGAAGTACCGTACGGTGATGAGTTTTCCGCCTACGCACGTGAATAAAAAAGATCTGGAAAAAACGATGCTTGCGAATACGGGATTGTTTGATTGCCGCGGCATTAAGGTGGCGCCGGACGGGTCTTTATACATTGCGCATTACAATTCTGTGGGTGCCAACCCGTTTACCGGTATCTACGAAGGAACGACCAATACGTACATTCTTCGTTCGACCGACAACGGGTACAGTTGGGCGATACAGGGGTATATTCCGTATAAAGATCCGGATGAGGAAAAAGATCCGTTTGCGCACCTAAAAGGCGGATTTAGCGAGCCGTGTTTAGAATTTATGTCGGATGGATCGATATTGTGTATTTTGCGAACCTGTGACGTGTTCCAAAACGCACCGTCGTGGGGACCGACCTATCTTTCCCGTTCAACCGACGGCGGAAAAACCTGGTCGAAACCCGAATATTTCAAAGACCGCGGAGCATTACCTCAATTGCTACGCTTGGAAAACGGTGTCACGTTAGCGGTGATCACCCGTCCCGGTATCTATGTGTATGCCAGTACGGATGACGGAAAAACGTGGGATGACGGCATCGAAATTATGACGGATGACGATCGCAGCGGCTTGGCAAACGACGTGCCCGAACGACCGAATTTTTGGCAATGGGTAGGTAGTTGTTGTAATTGTACGATATTACCGCTTTCGGAAAATAAAGCGTTGTTGACCTACAGTGATTTCTTTATCCCCGACGAAAACGGCGTAAAGCGCAAGGGGATTAAAACGATTGAGATCGTTGTGGAGTAATTTTTGATATTGTGATAGGAAGTTGATACGAAATGTATTGCAAGTTCGACAAAGAGATCGATCAATTGATCGAGAAGATGACGTTACGGGAAAAGATCGGACAACTGAATCAAATTACCGGTCCGCGTACGGAAGATCAATTGGACGAGATCAAAGAGAAGATCCGCAACGGGCAGGTCGGTTCGATCATTTTGGCATCGTCTTCTACTGCCGGCAACGACCCGCAAGGACACGTGAACGTTCGGTTATATGAGGAGTTGCAACGCGTTGCGGTGGAAGAGAGCCGATTGGGGATCCCGATGATATACGGGCGCGATGTCATTCACGGACATCGGACGGTATTTCCCATTCCGTTGGCATCTGCTGCGTCGTTTAACGATGAGTTGGTAGAAACCTGTTACCGCGACATCGCAAAAGAAGCGGCGGCGGATGGTATTCACTGGACCTTCTCGCCGATGTTGGATCGCTGTTGCGATCCGCGTTGGGGACGGGTCATCGAAGGACCGGGTGAAGATCCGTTTGTCGGTGCGCAGGTTGCCAAAGCGTGTGTAAAAGGGTTTCAGGGCGAAGACCTGAGCCGTGCTGACAGTATGGTCGCGTGTGCGAAACATTATATCGGGTACGGTGCCAGTGAGGGCGGACGCGATTATCACGGGACCGAGATCTCGGACACCACGTTGTATAATTTGTACGTACCCGCATTCCGCGCGGCAATAGAAGCCGGTGTGGGAACGGTAATGTCCTCGTTTAACGCGATCAACGGTATTCCGACTTCGGGCAGCCGTAAGTATCTGACCGATATTTTGCGTGATAAATTGGGTTTCGAAGGGTTCGTCGTATCCGATTGGGGTGCGGTAGAACAACTGCAAAAACAAGGATTTGCCAACGACCGTGCGGATTGCGCGAAGATCGCCGTCAACGCGGGGTTGGATCTCGATATGTGCGACCGATGCTATATTGAAAATCTGGAACAACTGGTTGCAAACGGGGAAGTGTCAGAGGAAACGATCGATCTGGCGGTCAAACGTATATTGCGTATTAAGTTTGCATTGGCATTGTTTGAGCGACCCTATCGCAGAGGTGCGACGTACGATCGCGTGGCGCATATCCGCGATACGCGCAAACTGGCGGCGGAATCGATGGTGTTGCTGAAAAATGACGGTATATTACCGCTTTCAAAGGATGTGAAAGTGGCATTGGTCGGACCGTTTGTACACGAACGCAGAAGTTTACTCGGTAGTTGGACGCTGGACGGCGACGAGCAAGAAACGCCGACGATGTATGAGGCGATGGTCAATACGATCGGCGAGGAGTGCGTTTTTTCGCAGAGTGAGCCGCTTTGCGTGTATGATCATTCCCATTACCTGTATCCTGAGGCGGATGTAATCGTACTGGCGCTCGGCGAAAGTTGGCAGGTGACGGGGGAGAACCGCGCGGTGTCGGATATTTCACTCGGCCGTGCGCAGGTGGAGTTGATCCGTAAACTGAAAGCATCCGGTAAGAAGTTGATCGGTGTGTTTTTCTGCGGACGTCCTATTGCGATGGAAGGGGTCGCCGATCTATTAGACGGGGTATTGTATGCGTGGCATTGCGGTTCACAGACGGCGGTAGCGGTATGCGATATTTTGTTCGGTGACACGGTGCCGAGTGGTAGAACACCGATCACCTTCCCAAGGCGGTCGGGACATATTCCGTTGTATTATAATGTGGCATCAAGCGGTCGACCGGTCAACTGTTATTACGGGGAAAATCCGCAAAACTGTTATGTGGACAGTGTACCGACACCGTATTATCCGTTTGGGTATGGATTATCCTATACGACTTTCCGATACGATGACCTTTGCGCTGACGTATCGTCAATACCGTTGCAACGCTTAAAAGAGGGCGAACGGTTTACCGTGACGGTGAACGTGACCAACACGGGTGCGTATGACGGAAAAGAAACGGTACAGTTGTATATTCGGGACAAAGTCGCGTCCGTTATGCGTCCCATCCGTGAGTTGAAAGGGTATCAAAAGCCGATGATCCGTGCGGGAGAGACCGTGACGGTGACGTTTGAACTCGGGTACGATCAACTGGGATTCTACAACGAATGCGGGGATTATCTCGTTGAAAAAGGTGAATTTGAGGTGTTTGTCGGTGACAACTGTCTGACCGAAAACAACATCACCGTCCTGGTGGAATAAATTGCACAAAAGAGTGAGAACAAAGCCGTTCTCACTCTTCCTTTTTGTTTAAAAAAACTATTGCATTTTTAAGGAGATAGGAGTATACTGCGTAAGGATTTTAAAACAAAGAGAGTGACCTTTTGTGAATGTGTTATTATCGGTTTCGGTTGCCCTTATTGCAGGGCTGTTGATGACGCGATTGTTTAAACCGTTACGGTTACCGTCGGTTACGGCATATCTGATCGCGGGTGTCCTGGTAGGACCGTATTGTCTTGGCGCATTACAGTTGCCGGGTGTCGGCTTTCCTACGATGGAAGCGGTCGGGAGTTTGTCTTTGGTATCCGAGGTAGCACTCGGCTTTATTGCGTTTTCGATCGGCAACGAGTTCCGCTTGGACGATCTGAAGAAGACCGGCAAACAAGCGCTTGTCATCGGTGTGATACAGGCATTGGTGGCGACCTTGTTCGTGGATCTTGCGTTGTACGTGGTACATCGTATGATTCCCGATAAATTTACCGTGGCGCAGGCGATCACGCTTGGCGCGATCGCAACGGCGACGGCGCCTGCCGCGACGCTGATGGTGGTGCGTCAATACAAAGCGCACGGTCCGCTTACCAAACTGTTGTTGCCGATTGTCGCGTTGGATGACGCGGTGGGATTGGTCGTGTTTGCCGTGTCGTTCGGTGTGGCAAAAACGATGGTGAGCGGTACGATGGATCTGATATCGGTATTACTCAACCCGTTTATCGAGATTTTGTGTTCGCTGATTTTGGGTGCGATCATGGGATGGGTACTTACCCAACTCGAAAAATTGTTTAATTCCAACACCAACCGTTTGAATCTGACCATTGCACTGGTGTTTTTGACCGCTTCGTTGTCGATGCTTGATTTCCGTATCGGTGCGGTGCACATTCAGTTCTCATCGTTGCTGACCTGTATGATGCTCGGAACGGTGTTCTGTAACATTTGCCCCTTGTCGCACGACCTGATGGAAGCGTCGGATAAATGGACGTCGCCGTTGTTTGCACTGTTCTTCGTAATCAGCGGTGCAGAGTTGGAACTGGGTGTATTTGCGGATATCGCAATCGTTGGAATCGGCATTGTCTATATTCTCTTCCGTTCGCTCGGTAAATATTTCGGCGCGTTTATCAGTGCCAAAGCAACCAAATGTGCGCCGAACATCTGCAAGTATCTGGGTATCACGTTGTTGCCGCAAGCGGGCGTGGCTCTCGGTATGTGTACGACGGCAATGCAACTCGGCGAACAGGGTGCGTTGATCCGTAACATTACCTTGTTTGCGGTATTGATCTACGAGTTGTTCGGACCGCTCTTTACCCGTATGGCGCTTACCGCCGCGGGAGAGATCCATCCCATTTCCGACGAGGTCAAACAACGTCGTCAGCAGAAATTACAAGAAGTGAAAAAATAATCAAAATGGGTCGAAACCGGTTTGGTTTCGACCCGTTTTGTTATATACCGTCGTACGACGCCAACACGTCTACGTCGTAGCCTTTTAATTTTTCTCTGCCGTTTAAGCCTTTGAGTTCCAGTAACAGTAACATCTTGGCAACCTCGCCGCCTAACTGTTCGATGAGATGCGCACCTGCCAGCATCGTGCCGCCGGTCGCTAACAGATCGTCGATTAACAAGACGCGTTGACCGGGTTTAATGGCATCCTCGTGCAGTTCTAATACGGCGGTACCGTATTCCAGTTCGTATTCTTCCGATACGACTTTGCGCGGTAATTTGCCTTGTTTGCGGATGGGAATGAGCGGTTTATGTAATTGATAGGCGAGAGGTGCCGCAAACATAAATCCGCGGGATTCCAGACAAGCGATCGCGTCAATGTCGAGATCTTTGATACGTTCTAACATTTGGTCGATTGCCAGCGCAAATCCCTCTTCACTTTGCAGAACCGAGGTAATATCGCGAAACATAATACCTTTTTTGGGAAAATCCGGAATGGTTATGACGTAGTCTTTGATCGATTTCATAAGAAACACCTCCGTATGATCTGACAGTAGTATACCAAATATAACAGAAAAAGACAACTATTTCACAAGAAAATATCGTTCACAAGGTAACGTTTCACCAAAAACCGCCGAAAACCGTTCGGGGGATTGCAACAGTTGTTCTTTGTCGAGTTTGGACAATCGCTTGACGGCATATTCCAGTTTGGATGCCAGCGAGCGGTTTTCGGTCTTCCATACGCGTTCGATCCGTAACGGTTTGTGTGAACGGGTGTATTTGGCGCCTTTTTCTTTTTCATTGCGGTGTTCTTCAAAACGGCGGTCGACGTCGGTCGTGATTCCTGTGTACAGGTAATCACCTTCACACCGCAAAACGTAAACGTAGTAGGTGTTTTCCATCGCGTTAAAATGCCCAGTTGCCGTCACGGAACAGGGGGACGGTTTTGCCGTCGCGCGTATGGGCGTCAATGCAAAGGTCGGCGGTGCCGATCATAAAGTCTTCGTGGATCATCGAGTCGTTGACACCTTTTTGTTGACATTCTTCCAACGTATACTGCTCAAAGCCTTTGATGCAGTTGCGGAATCCTTCGCCGAGTGCCAGGTGGCAGGCGGCATTTTCGTCAAAGAGGGTGTTGTAAAACAACAGTTCACTGCGGCGGATGGGGGAGTCATACGGAACGAGTGCACATTCGCCTAAGTAAGCGGCACCGTCGTCCATCGCGAGTAATTGTTTGAGCAGGTCGTCGTTTTGTTCCGCGTGGGATTCCACCACTTTACCGTTTTCAAATCGCAGATAGAAGTTGTCAATGAGTTGACCGCGGTAGGAGAGGGGACGGCTGGAATATACGATACCTTCGGCTTTGCCGCGCATCGGGGTGATGAACACTTCTTCGGTGGGGATGTTGGGGTTGAAGAACTGTCCTTCCTGCGTGAACTCACCGCCGCCTAAGAATTCCGCATCGGGGATCATACCGACGGTAAGATGGGTGCCGTTCGAGGCGGTGTATTCGAGCGATTCGATGCCGAGTGAGTTGAGATAATCGCAACGTGCTTTCAGGTCGCGGTTGTGCGCGTCCCATGCGGCGATGGGATCGTCGTCTACGCGCGAGGTGGTCAAGATCGCTTCCCATAACTTTTCACGAGCCTTGGAAACGCGGTCGTTCGGGAACATCTTTTTTGCCCACGCATCACCTGCAACGGCGGCGATGCACCACGGATAGTGGGTGTCCATACGGTCACGGAACGGTTTAATGACCCGATACCGTGCTTGATAGGATTGCATATGCTTTTTCTGGCGAATGCCGTTCAACCCGTCGGGATATTCCGATAACAGGTAGATCATTGCGGGTAACGTCTTTTCGCGGTGACGCAGTTTCTCCACTTCCCAATCTTCCACCGTCGAAAGTGTCTTCAACGTGCGGTAGCGTACGTGGGTTTTGGTGAGGGGTTGATAGCTCCATTCCACTTCTACCTTCTGCGCACCGGCTTTGTAACATTCTTCGGTGAGCATATGGACGAATTCGGGTTGGTCGAGTTCGGCTTGAATGACCACCCGTTGTCCTTTCTGGATATTGGTGCCTACACGGGCGATGAGGGCGGCGTATTTTTTTAACCGACTTTTCTGCATAGCAAGGTCGCTCCTGTCTGTCATTAAGATGTTATTATTATAACACGGTATTTACCAAAAGAAAAGGATAAAAATTCCTTGACATGAACCACTAACAAGAGGTATAATGTTCGATGGGTATACATCATATAGTAGTCGGTGCTGCTATTGAGGGAACCTATCTTGTTGTTTTGATGTTTTTGCCGTTTCATAAACGACAGAAAGATGAAATAGGGAATGAGCAATATCTGTCGAATCGTGTGACAGACGTTCTTGCACATTAAAACGCAGTTTGAAAACCAAATAAACAGGAGGTATGTGATTCAAGTGGAATACTATATTCTTATCGGTCTTATCTGCTTGGTCGTGGGTGGCGGCGTGTCCGGTGCCATCGCGTTCAAAGCGGGTATTTCTCATCGTAAAAAAACCGCCGAAGCGGCGATCGGTTCTGCCGAAACCGAAGCGGATCGTATCGTAAAAGAAGCCAAAGCCGCGGCGGAATCCAAGAAAAAAGAAACCTTGCTCGAAGCCAAAGACGAAATTCACCGTTTGCGCAACGAATCCGAAAGAGAATTGAAAGAGCGCCGCAACGAAGTGATGCGTCAAGAGCGCCGTATCCAACAAAAAGAAGAGTCGCTCGATCATAAGATCGAAAACTACGAAGCAAAAGAAGAAGCCATTGCGAAAAAACAAAAAGAGATCGACTCCCGTTTACAGGACGTTGAAAATTTGAAAAAAGGTCAGTTCGAAATGCTGGAAAGAATTTCCGGCTTCACCGTCGAACAGGCCAAAGAGTATTTGCTCAAAAATCTTTCGGAGGAACTCACCCACGAAAAAGCGTTAAAGATCAGCGAGATCGAAGCGCAGTTTAAAGAAGAAGCGGATCAACGCGCGAGAAACCTTATTTCTCATGCGATCCAGCGTGTTGCCGCCGATCAGGTGTCCGAAACGACCGTATCGGTCGTGCCGTTGCCCAGTGACGAGATGAAAGGTCGTATCATCGGTCGTGAAGGTCGCAACATTCGTGCGATCGAAACGTTGACCGGTGTGGACCTGATCATTGACGATACACCGGAAGCGATCACCTTGTCCGGTTTCGATCCGGTTCGCCGCGAAGTGGCACGTTTGTCACTCGAACGGTTGATCTCGGACGGTCGTATCCATCCTGCGCGAATCGAAGAAATGGTGGAAAAATCCCGCCGCGAGGTGGAAGCGACCATCAAGTCGGAAGGCGAACGCGCGGTGCTGGAAACGGGCTTGCGCGGTATTCACCCCGAAGTGGTCAAATTGCTCGGCCGTTTGCGTTACCGTACCAGTTACGGACAGAACGTATTAAATCACTCGATGGAAGTGGCATTCCTTGCCGGTATTATGGCAAGTGAACTCGGCATTGATCCCGAAGTGGCGCGTCGTG
>CAYSPZ010000043.1:0-14225 GCA_964433065.1 uncultured Eubacteriales bacterium
GTCGAGCGAAAATCCGCCGCTCAAAAACGGAGTTCGAATATGTCGCGCTACCCTAGTATATGGAGATGGGAACTTATGTATACCATACTGAAAAAACGAGCGCTGAACGCTTTCGTGACGTGGATGGATATCGAAGCGCCGCTGATCGCCAAAAAAGTAAAAGCCGGTCAGTTTATCATTTTGCGGGTCAACGAAACGGGTGAACGTATTCCGTTGACGGTGGCGGATCATGACATCGAACGCGGCTCGATCACCGTCATGTACCAAAAAGTGGGGAAGACGACCGATTTGTTGGATACTTTGAACGTGGGGGACGGGATCTTAGACGTTGTCGGCCCGCTCGGCAAAGCGACCGAGTGTGAGGGTGTTCATCGGGTCGCGGTGATCGGCGGCGGTGTCGGCTGCGCGATCGCCTATCCCGAAGCCAAAGCGTTTTATCGTTTGGGTGCGACGGTTGATCTTATTGCCGGTTTCCGTAACCGCGATTTGGTAATGTTGGAATCGGAACTGTCTGCTGTGTGCGGACGGTTGTTTATGATGACCGATGACGGCAGTTACGGGGAGCAAGGGTTCGTCACCGATAAATTGCGCTCGTTGCTCGAAAACGGTGAAACATACGATCTGGTCATTGCGATCGGACCGGTGCCGATGATGCGTGCGGTCGCCAAAGTGACTGCGGAATACGGTGTCAAGACGATCGTGTCGATGAACTCCATTATGGTAGACGGTACGGGAATGTGCGGCGGTTGCCGTCTGACGGTCGGCGGACAGACGAAGTTCGCTTGCGTGGACGGTCCCGAATTTGACGCACATCTGGTGGACTGGGACGAAGCAATGAAGCGGCTCGGTCAGTATAAAGAGGAAGAACATCGGTGTCGGTTGGCATTTGCGGGAGGCAAACAGTAATGGTACGAAATCAACAATCTCATAAAACACCGATGCCGGAACAAGAACCGCAAATTCGCGCCGCAAATTTTGACGAGGTTGCGTATGGGTATACCGTCGAAATGGCGCAAAATGAGGCGGCGCGGTGTTTACAATGTAAAAATCATCCCTGTATGGACGGGTGTCCCGTACACGTACAGATCCCCGATTTTATTGCACAGATCGTGAGCGGCAATTTCGACGGTGCTTATCACACCATTCGCGAAACCAACGCGTTGCCCGCGATCTGCGGCCGCGTTTGCCCGCAGGAACGTCAATGCGAATCCAAGTGTGTGCGCGGTATGAAAGGCGAGGCGGTCGGTATCGGTCGTCTGGAGCGGTTTGCCGCCGATTGGCATATGAATCACCCGTGTGAAGAAGAAGCGGCAAAACGCACCGAAAACGGTCATCGTGTGGCGATCGTAGGTGCAGGTCCTGCGGGTCTTACCTGTGCTGGTGATCTGAATAAACTGGGCTACGACGTGACCGTATTTGAAGCGTTCCACACGGCGGGCGGTGTACTGATGTACGGTATCCCCGAATTTCGGTTGCCCAAAACGATCGTCCAAAAAGAGATCGACCAATTAAAACAAGACGGCGTGGATATTCGTCTGAATATGGTTATTGGTAAGATCTTAGATATCGACGAGTTGTTTGAGCAAGGATACGAAGCGGTATTTATTGGCAGCGGCGCAGGTCTGCCTCGCTTTATGGATATCGAGGGCGAAGGTTTGATGGGTGTATTTTCGGCGAACGAATTTTTAACGCGCATCAATCTGATGAAAGCGTACCGTGACGATTACGACACACCCGTGCAACGCGGAAAACGAGTGGCGGTCGTCGGCGGCGGTAACGTGGCAATGGACGCGGCGCGTTGCGCGAAACGGCTCGGTGCCGAGAAAGTGTATATCGTGTATCGGCGCGGGGAAGAGGAGTTGCCCGCCCGTAAAGAGGAGATACACCACGCAAAAGAAGAGGGGATCGAATTTCGTTATCTGACCGCACCCGTAGCGGTGTGCGGTACGGACGACGGGTTCGTGAAGGAACTTTGTTGTATCAAAATGGAACTGGGCGAACCGGATACGTCGGGACGTCGCAGTCCGCAACCGATACCGAACAGTGAGTGTTCTCTGGAAGTGGATATGGTGATCGCCGCGATCGGTAACGTACCCAACCCGTTGTTGCACGATACGACCGACGGTCTTGAAGCGAACCGCCGCGGCGGACTGGTCGTGGACGAGGAAACGATGCAGACCACCCGCGAAGGGGTGTATGCGGGCGGTGACGCCGTAACGGGTGCCGCGACCGTCATTCTGGCGATGGGCGCGGGCAAAAAAGCCGCTGCGGCGATCGATCAATATCTGCGTGAAAAATAAAGTCGAATTTCGTAAATTTGTGAAATTATAAGAAAGTTTTTGACAATTTGATACAATAATTTCGCAATTTGAATAATTTTTTTAAAAAAATGCTTGACTTTACAAAAAATGTTCGATATACTCATAATTAATTACGAGTATATTTTTCTCGTAAATGCTGTTTGAGGTGGTTGTTGTTGAACGCTTCTTCCGCTGTTTCGTTGAGAGAGAAGAACGATGAACAGTTGGTGCTTTTGGCAAAGGAACCGAACGAAGAGGCTTTCGCAATATTGGTAGCGCGATATTTACCGATGTTGCAACGGTTATCACAACAATTCCGCTCACAGCCGTTCGAACGGGAAGATCTGGTGCAAGAAGGATTAATGGCATTGTTGTCTGCCGTCCGCACCTATCGCGTCGAACGGAACGGATCCTTTCGGACCTATGCTTATGTATGCTCCCGTAACCGTATGGTTTCGGCATTGCGACGGGATTCCGCTTGGGATCGTGTCGGAGATACAGAACCGTTTGTGGAAGATGATGAGTGTTATACCTCAAAGACGGATGATCCCGCCGAGGTGTTTTACCGTCGCGAGGAATGGGAACAACTACGTAACCGTATTCGCGGTGCATTGACCGATTCGGAGTATCAGGTATTGATGTTATATTTAGCGTCCTATTCCTATCGGGAAATAGCCGAACGTTTACAGATAACCGAAAAAGCGGTGGATAACGCGTTGCAGCGTATGCGCCGCAAACTGGCTGTAATGCCCATTTGATTGGCTTTTACGGACTTGTCCGTTAAGCATATATGCCTTGGTAGCTTAATAAGAGCGTTGTTTCACAAAGGTGTCGGTCAGAATCCGTCGCGGGGCAAAACACATCATCATTTTAAAGCGAGGTAAAAACAATGTACGAAGACAAAACTCTTGTCTGCAAAGAATGCGGAGCCGAATTTGTGTTCACCGCCGGTGAGCAAGAATTCTATGCTGAAAAAGGCTTCGTGAACGAGCCGCAACGCTGCAAGGCTTGCCGCGACGCTCGTAAGAATGCCGCCAGACCTGAGAGAGAGATGCACACCGCGATCTGTGCAAACTGCGGTCAAGAAGCCAAAGTGCCTTTCAAACCGCGTGAGGATCGTCCTGTGTATTGCAGTGAGTGCTTTGCCAGCATGAAAGAAAACTAATTGGTTTTCCGAAAAGCCGACCGTTTGCGGTCGGCTTTTTTCCGCCTGAAAAAGCGTATCGAACAAATGTGTTCGATACGCTTTTTGCGGTTGTTATTTAAGCGGCAATTCGATGTAGAATTGTACACCGCCGTCCACGTTGCAAACACCGTACGGCATTTTGTGTGCTTCCATAATGGCGGCAACCACCGACAATCCAACACCTGAACCGCCGTAGGTGCGCGTGTGGGATTGGTCGATTTTATAAAAACTCTCCCAAATACGCGGCATCTCTTCCTCCGGAATGAAAGAGCCTTCGTTGGTGACGGTGATACGCAGGGTCTCATAATCGGTTGTTTGCCAACCGATCTGTACCGTTTTACCCTCGGGGGTGTGATGAATCGCATTGGTGATGAAATTGGTCATCACGTTTTCGATCAGTTGTGCGTCACCCCATACAAAGGTAGGCTCTTCGGGAAGAGGCAATAGTCGAATGTGGTGTTCGTCGATCAACGGCAAATACCGCGAGGTCAATCCTTCGCACAGATGCCGTATATCAAAACGGTTGATCTGTAACTGTTCGCTTCCCGATTGCAATTGCATCAGCATGGTCATACGGGAGATCATCTGGGACAAGCGGGCGGTCTCCTCTTCGATCACCTGACAGTAAAACGCGCGTTGTTGTTCATCTTGTACCACGTTTTCCTGTAACCCTTCCGCGTACGTTTGAATGAGTGCAATGGGGGTTTTGAGTTCGTGCGATACGTTGCGGATAAACGAACGACGCGCTTCGTCCTGTCGTTCACTGCGCTCGATATCGTTTTGCAGCCGTGCGTTGGCGGTCTTCAGATCGGAGAGTGCCGTTTCCAGCGCCCCTGAAACGGTGTTCAGGTTTTGACCGAGTTGCGACAGTTCGTCTTGTCCGTGTCCGTCGTAACGCATTTCAAAGTTGAGATCCGCCATATTTTCCGCCATCGCGGACAATTTCGAAAGCGGTTTTGTGAACGAGCGGATCAGGATGATCAATACCAGACAACCGATGACAAGCGTTGCCAATGCCGACCACCATAAAAAACGGTTGGCGATGGCGGTACTGGCTGCCATATCGGTCAACGAAGCTTCCAAAATGACGTTGATACCGTTGTCGGTCTTTCCGTATAGTAACAGGACGTCCGACGAGGGGGTCTGTTCATTTCGTGAAAGATCACGAACGGTATACTCACCGTTTGGTGCGTTTAACGTGGGTAAGAACGGAAAAGAACCGGTCAATGAATCGGGTAACATCATTGCGGGATCACGGTGAAAAACGGTGCGTTCGTTCCAGACGAATAACGAGATATCACGGTATTCCGTGCGTTGATCCAGTCGGTCTTTCAGCGTTTTCGGGTCGGCGGATAAGGTGTTGATCAATTCGTAGGTTTCCACCAACGAGTCGGTCTGTTGGTTACGATAGATCTCGGAAAAAGCAAAGGTGTTTAACAGCAAGTTGAGGGCAAACAGCAGGACGATACACAGCAGTACCGTCAATACGATCTTAAAGGAGAAGGAACGGGTGATCGAGCGGGAAGAAGAGCGGTTCATGATTGCGCCTCAAACTTATAGCCGATACCGCGTATCGTTTTGATCAGTTCGCCCGCTTCTCCGAGTTTGCTTCGTAATTTTTTGATGTGCGTGTCTACCGTGCGGGAATCGCCGAAATAATCGTATTGCCAGACGTTATCCAAGATCTTATCGCGCGACAGGGCGATGCCTTGATTGGTGATGAGGAAAGATAACAATTCAAATTCGGTATACGTCAGTTCGACTACCTGATCGTTCACGTATACTTCGCGTGCGAGATGATCGATGCGCAACGGACACGTTTCGGGATCCAGATGCGTTTTTTGCCGACGCAACACCGCTTCGATACGGGCGGCTAAGATTTTAAGACTGAACGGTTTCGCTATGTATTCATCTGCGCCCAGATCGAAGCCTTTGAGTTCGTCTTCTTCGTCGCTTTTGGCGGTGATAATGATGATTGGCGTGGGACTTTTCTCGCGGATCTTTTGACACACTTCCAGACCGTTCATTTGCGGCATCATAATGTCAAGCAGGACCAGATCGGGGTGTTCTTTGCGAAAAAGTTTCAACGCTTCGGCACCGTCTTTGGCTTCCAAGACCCGATACCCTCTTGCGCGAAGATAATCGAATACAATGCGGCGCATCAACGGTTCATCGTCGGCAATCAGAATGGTCGGCATAGAGGATGTTGCGTTCATAGCACTTCTCCTGTCACTCAATTTCGGTGGTAAGCGAATCGATCACCGCTTTGTAAAGTGAAAGCGGATCGTTTAGGAAACGGTCGGCGATTGTTTGCGCCTGTTCCTCGTTGCCCACCGATAACGCTAAGGTCATCAACGGTGTATCGGCATTACCGACGGTACATTTTACCGTAACGCCGTGTTCATCACGATGAATGGAAACTTCGTTTTCTTTCTCGTTTTTCAGACGATTGAGCAACCGCTTTGCGGACGATACCGAGCGTTCGCGCAAGGTGAACGGCAACATATCCTGCAACATAAGCGCGGCATGTCGTCCCGTATCGGTAACGGTCAACTGTTCCTGCTCGTCTTGCACCAGATTGCGCAACGACAACAGGTCGTCGATCGCGGTACAAACGTCAAAAAAGTTTGCCATTCCGTTTCCGCACAAGACGGTTACGACACCTTCGCGTGATAACGGTTGGTCGATGGAAGATAACATATAACAGATCAACAGATTGATCTCGCGGTGCGAATGCAATCCGCCCGGTTCGACACCTGCGTCAAATGTATCACGAAACATAACAGTCACCTCTGATAACAAGTATACCACTTTTTATCATATTACGCAACACATAAAAACTGCCCGTCCGAAAAAAGACGGGCAGTTTTTGTCAAAATAAGTTTCCCGAAAGAGGAGAGGACAATTCGCAGATGGTTGCGGACAGCAGCGTGGCTTCTTCTTTGGAATGGGTGACCAGGAGGATCAACCGATCGCGGTATTGTTCGCGGATGTGTGCCGCGATCTGTTCGCACAGGGCGGTGTCGATCCCGTTAAACGGTTCGTCTAAGATGAGAATGTCCGCATCAAAGGCGAGAGCCCGAGCAATGGCAACGCGCCGTTGCATACCGCCGCTCAACTCGTTTGGATATTTGTCCGCATCTTCTGTGAGCGATACTGCTTGTAAAGCACGATCGATACGTGCCGCATCCTGACAGACCAGTTCGATGTTTTGGCGGACGGTCAACCACGGTAACAAACGGTTTTCCTGAAACACGGTGCCGAACGAGTGGGACGTATCCCGTGCGATCTGACCGTGTTGCGGTTGCTGTAATCCCGCAATCAACCGTAACAACGTCGTTTTACCGCATCCAGAAGGACCGAAAAAGCAAACGGTACCTTGTTTCGGGAGTGTAAAAGAGACGTTGTTTAATAAAAGCGTACCGTCGTATGAGAAGGATACGTGATCAAAGGTGAGCATCCGCAACACCTCCTTGTCGGCGACCGTTTTCGGTTACCCGTAACAGTAACCATTCCAGCAACAGGCTGAGCAGGATGACCACCGCTGTCCACGCAAACACTTCGGGCGTTTCCAGATAGGTTTTAGCGTCCTGTAACTGTTTGCCGATGGACAGGTCGGGGCGACAGATGACTTCGGCGGCAACACCCGATTTCCACGCGAAACCCAGACCGTTTACGGCGGCGGTGAGGAAGAAGGGTTTTACCGACGGCAGATAGACGGAGCGCAGGATCTTGGAAAACGGCAGGCGAAACGCGGTTGCCATTTCCAACAGTTGTGGATCGGTTTGAAGGATACCGCGTTCGACGTTCAGCCATACGATCGGCAGAACGGTCAAAAAGGCGATAAAGGTGGGAACACCGTCGTAGGGGATCCAGACCAACGTCATAATGATAAAAGACGCGACCGGCGCGACACGGATGATGTGAAGAACAGGCGCCAACACGGTGCGTACCGTGCGGTATCGTGAGGTCAGAATGCCGCAGAGGGTACCGACTGATACCGCGCAGGTGAAGCCGACGGCGATGCGAAGCAGGGACATTCCTACCGTTTTCCAGAACGGTGCGGTAACGATCGAGCGACATAGCGTCTGCCACACGACGAGCGGTGAGGGGAGAAGGATCACTTGGTCGACGGCGATCGCCAACAGATACCATACCGTAAGCCAAAAGATCGCCGTACCGAATGCGACGGCAATCCGTCGCCATAACGGTTTACCCGACATAGTAGAACCCATCGTCCGGCACCTTGCCGCCGATGGCTTTCGGATCGGCTTCGAACAGGACGGAATAATATTTGGCGATCTGCGCTTTCATCGTTTCACCCGAAACGAAGGTCAGTTGGCAGTAAGGAATCGCTTTTTTGGCAATGGCGGCTTTCGGGATGATACCGAATTCTTCGCACAAAGCGGCGGTGGCATCTACGTCGGACGTTTTTTGAATGGAAGCGGCATAATCTTCAAGGAACGATTCGACCGTTTTGGGATAAGTTTCCAAAAATTCTTTGCGCACGGCGATGCAACCCATCATCAGTTTGTTGTCTTCGCCCGCGACCTTTTCCCATTCGTCGTTCATACTGAGCGCGATGCGGATGTCGTTGCGTTGTGCGGTGATGCTGGAAACCACCGGTTGCGGGACCATCGCGATCGCGGCGGTGTTGTTGATCATCAAGGTTGCCAACTCGGTATTTTCCGCAACGAATTCGATGGTAACATCGGTTGCGGGATCAATGCCGTTTTGTTTCAACACATAATTCAACACATATTCGGGATTGGCACCCTGACCGCTGGTATAAATGGTTTTACCGCGCAGATCCTCGATCGATTGCACAGTGGTGCCGTTTTCGAGAATATAGAGGACACCCAGCGTGTTGACCGCCAACAACTGAACGTCGCCTTCGGTTGCATTATAGAGAGCAGCCGCCATATTGGTAGGCAGAGCGGCAATGTCGATACTGCCGTTGATCAACTGCGGACGTACGTCGACGGGGTTGGAGGATACCGTGAAATCGTAGGTGTTTTCCGTTTGCTTATCCTGCGCGGCATCCATCAGGTGGACCATACCGATTCCCGTCGGACCTTGAATAGCGGCAATGCGGACCGTTTCGGGGGTAGCCTCGGTCACGGGACTGCAAGCGGTCAACATCGATACTGCGAGCAAGAGGGCAAGTAAGAGAGCAAATGTACGTTTCATAAAAATTCCTTCTTTCATTGTATTAAACGGTAATTTTTACCGTCTTTTGCGATTAGGTGTTCTTCTAACAGCGTCGTGAGGGAACGGTACAAACTGGAATGTCCCATATTGAGACGGTTTGCCAGTTCCTTCATACTGCCTTGGATGGTGACGATGCCGTTTTCGTCTTGATTGGATACGAAATAGTGATACAGACGGTTGACCGAAGAACCGTCCGTCACGGCGGCAAGTTTGCGGTTTAAGAAACGAATGCGTCCGCTTAAAAACACGATATAGTTGTGTGCGGCTTTGGGGAATCGTTCAAACAACCGTTTCAGGTTTTCCTGTGTGATGTACCGAATGACCACCGTATCCAATGCGGTCAGTTCAGTGACGTAGGTGGAGGTATCGGGATCAAACAAAGCCGCCGCTCCAAAAACGTCCCCCGCAGACAGACGATTCATGATCAGCGGGTGGGAGGCGGAAGCGCTTTTGACCAAAATTCGCCCGAGCAGTACCAGACCTAACGATTGACGAAAAACGGTGGGATCGTAGATGGTGGTACCTTTCTCATACCGAACGGCAGGGGAGAGGAACGGCTCGACCGCTTCCAATTCGGACGGTGAAAAATCACGAAACAGAAAAAACTGTTCGACGGTTGGTGTACGATTTGTTCGATTTGCCATAAAACACCTCGTTTCTGTCCCAAATGGGACACTATCTGCAGTATAAGCGATTTTTTTATGAAAATCAAGAGGAATTTACAAAAATGTTAAGAGGGATTTACTTTTGCTGAAAAATGTGATAAGATACATACATATCTTTGGAAACAAGGAGAGATCTTTATGAAAAAAATACTTGCGGTCGCATTGTCGATGGCGTGCTGCTTTTCGTTGTTTTTCGGCACGGTTTCGGCGCAGGGCGACCTGTTGACCGTAACGGTGACGGGGAACGACCAGAATGAGTTGACCGCGAACTGGCAGGGAAACGAGTTGCCGGAAGGGACGACGGTTGAGTTTGAAGAGGTGTTGATCGGCGGTGTATCCTGTCCGGTCACCGAAGCGGATAACACGATCGTTGCCGATATTTCGGCATTGCCGGTCGGGGCTTACACGACGGTTACATATTCGTATACCATCAATGCCGACGAAGGCACGACGACGGTTGACTATCCTTTTGTGAAAACGGGATCGTTGGCGGTGACCTTGTCGTTGACCCTCAACGATGACGGAACGGTTACGATCAAGGCGACCGACACCAACGGAAAACCGGTGGCGGGATATAAAATGATGGTCTTGATCAATGCGATGAACCAAGAAGAAAAAACGGACAAAAACGGTGTTTTCCATTCGGCGCTCTCCGCTGAATACGGTTCCACCGTGTCCTGCATCGGTATTGAAACGGTTACCGCTGACGGTATCACCTATCTGGGTACTGAAATGATCGAAGAAGTGCGCGTTGCACCGACCACTACCACGGTGACCACCACCACGACCGCTACCGAGAGTTCTGCGGAAACGACCACCACGACGGGAACGGAAGTCACCACCACAACGGGAACGGAGGTTACCACGACTACCGTGGTATCGACCACCGTCACCACGACTACCGCAAAACCCGTGAACGTGACGACGGTTCCTTCCACCCGCGTGACCATCAAAGGTGCCGGAACGACCGCGTACAGTGACGGAAACGTGGTGATCAACGCTTCGCTGGATACCAGTATTCTGACGCTTTTCGGGTTAACCGATAAAGATTTTGCAAACAACGCGCGGTTATTCCTTGCCGAAACGGATTATAAAAATCTGGTTGGACGCACTTCGGATATTTTGATGTTGAACGTGCTGACTTCCGAGAAACAGGCTACCGCCGCTGACGTATCTGCCGCGATTGCCAACGTTTCGGAGTTTTCCACCTATGATGAGGAACACCGCGAAGCGGTAACGTTTGATCTTTCATTCCTCAAACTGAATTCGAGCGGTAAAACGGTACCGATCACTGCGTTACCGTTGAACAGTACGTATGTTGTCCAATTACCGATTCCCAAACAGATGCGCGACTGCGACAAACTGGCGATTACCATGTTCAGCGGTGATGCGTTGATGGCACCCGTACAGGTCGACGTTCAGAACCAGTGTATCCGTCTGGAGATCAACTCGCTGGAACCGTATACCCTGATCGGGTTCCGTGACGGAGACGCGCAACGTGCCGGCGGTAACTCGACGCTGTTGGTCGTGTTACTGGTAGTGGGCATCTTACTGTTGTTGGGCGCGGCGACGCTTCTGTATCTCTTTGTTCTGCGTAAACCGGTTTCCAAAGCGGTGGATACCGAACCGATCATCACGCAACCGGAAACGTTTGACGAGAACGACATTTTCAGCGGACGGGAAGATTTTACCGAGATCAACCGCCGTCCTCCGTCGGACGATAACGAATAACGACAAGGCGCTCTGCTTTTGAAAAGCAGGGCGTCTTTCTCGTAAAAACATCTTGTACTTCACCCGAAACGGTGATATACTGTTCTGCAGACAGGAGTTGATCAGAATGCCCATAACCGTATCTGAAAAAATGAAGAATATGAAACCGTCCGCCATTCGTGAGATCTTTAAGAGCCTCGGTACACCCGGCGCGATCTCGTTTGCGGCGGGAAACCCCGCACCCGAATCGTTCCCCGTAAAAGCGATCGCCGACATCGCCGCCGACATTTTGGCAAATGAAGCGAATACGGCATTACAATACAGTGTTACCGAAGGATATCCCGTGCTGCGGAATTTGGTGCAGGACCGTTTGAAAAACCGCTTTGGTATTGACGTGAACGCGAATACCACGGTCATCACCTCGGGCGGACAACAAGCGATCGAGTTGTCCTGTAAAGTGTTGTGTAACGAGGGTGACGAGGTCATCTGTGAAAATCCGAGTTTTATCGGCGCGTTAAATGCGTTCCGTTCGTTGGGCGCTCGTCCGATCGGTGTGGAACTGGAAAATGACGGGATCAATATCGAGCAATTGGAAGCAACTTTAAAAGCGCATCCGAGAGCGAAAATATTGTATGTGATCCCCACGTTCCACAACCCTGCCGGTATCACGATGTCGCTTGAAAAACGTAAAGCGGTCTACGCGTTGGCACAACAATACGATCTGGTGATCCTGGAAGATAACCCGTACGGCGATCTGCGTTTTGCGGGTGAGGAGATCCCCGCCATCAAGAGTATGGATACCGACGGCCGCGTGATCTATTGTGGTACTTTCTCCAAAATCCTTTCCGCCGGTATGCGTGTCGGTTACGTTTGTGCCGACGATGCCATCGTTCAAAAAATGGTGGTTGCCAAGCAGGTGGAAGACGTACATGCCAACATCTTCTTCCAGATGGTCTGCGCACGGTATATGCAACAGTACGATCTGGACGAGCATATCGCTAACATCCGCGCACTTTACCGCCGTAAATGCAACCGTATGTTGGACGCGTTGGATAAATATATGCCGAAAGAAGTACAGTATACCCGTCCTGAGGGTGGCTTGTTCTTGTGGTGTACGTTGCCGGAAGGTATGGATATGCCGCAACTGGTCAAAAAGGCGGTAGAAGCCAACATATTCGTGGTGCCGGGTACCGCGTTCAACTGCGATGAAACGGCACCGTCGTCCTCCTTCCGTCTTAACTATTCGATGCCGTCGGAAGAGGAGATCGACAAGGGAATTGCCGTTTTGGCAGAACAGATCCGTTCGCTAATGTAATTGAAATTACAAAAAGACTTGTGCTGATCGGCACAAGTCTTTTTTTGCTTGTTAAAAACGGCGCGAGGCACCGCCGCCGCCGAAACTGCCGCCGCCACCGCGGAAACCGCCGCCGTGAAACCCGCTGCCGCCGTGAAAACGCGGACCGAAGCCGCCGAGTATCCAGAATAGACCGCCGCCGCGGGTGATCAACATTAACACGATCAACAGACCAAAGGTCAACCACGGTGAAAACGATGTGGATCGGTCGCGAATAGGCGCGTACCCGTCATTGGGTTCCAAACCGTATTCAATATAAACTTCATTGACCAAGGCGGCATAGGTATCGGTAATCCCCTGTGAATACTGTCCGCTTTGCAGATGGGGGATCGCATAGGTGTCAAGCAATTGACCGGACACGGCATCGGTGACAGCACCTTCCAATCCGTATCCCACCGCGATGTCGATCTGACGGTCTTTGACCGCCAACAACAGAAGAATACCGCTGTTGTTTTCCCGATCGCCGATTCCCCACTCACGACCGAGTTGTACCGCGTACTCGTGAATGTCCGTACCGTCTGTGGTAGGAACAGTTACCGCCACCACCTGCGCACCCGTTTGATTTTGTAACCGTTCACCCATCGTAAGAATACGTTGTTCGTCGTCGGTGGACAGTACGTCGGCAAAATCGTTGACAAAAAAAGACGAGGTAGGACGCAGATCGACCGTTGCGGCAGTGACCGAAAACCCGAACAGTGCGATAAATAACAGGAGTGCCGCGCCTTTTCGAAAAAACCGTTTCATCAATCGAAAGAAACGTCGGGCGTTTCCTTGTCGTTTGCGGGTGCTTCGTACATATCCCGCGTATCAAAATCGAACATTAAAGCAATCAGATTACTCGGGAAACGGCGGATGCGCGCGTTGTAATTTTTGGCAGCAGCGTTATAGTCCACCCGCGCGGTCGAGATGCGGTTTTCCGCACCCTCTAATTGATCCATCAACGTGTTGAACTGGCGGTCCGCTTTGAGTTCGGGATATCGTTCCACGATGACCAATAAACGACTGAGCGCGGCATCCAGATCGGCGTTGGCTTCAAGGCGGTCTTCGGTGTCGGTAGCACCGTTCAGTTTTGCCCGTGCCGCGGCAATTTCTGTGTATACTTCCTGTTCGTATGCGGCATACCCTTTGACGGTGTTGACCAAATTCGGAATAAGGTCCGCGCGGCGGGTGAGCATGGTATCAATGACGGCGGATTTTTCGTCGACCGTTACCTGTGCATTGACCAGTCCGTTGTATGACGTCACAAACCACAAGATGGCGAGCGCAAGGATACCGACCGCAACACCGACGATGATCATTGTTTTCTTTTTCATACTTCTCCTCTTTCACTCCGTTTATCGAAAAAATCGGCAGGGTGTTCCAAGATAGTGGTCAATACCCCGTTTCGATTTCGACGGCATTTTTGTTTTGGGAATCTTATAATATTTATGAGGTGGAACCGATGCCGACCGTATATCTGGACATTTTAATCGCGCTGAACTGGGTGATCGACGGATTGTTATTGTCGGCGGTCGCAGAGTGGCTACGGCTTTCGACCCGTCGTTTTCGTATCCTGCTCGGTGGTCTGTTCGGCGGTGTGTGTTCCTGTATCATAGTGTTGCCGACCATGCCGTCGATTATTCGCATCGTGTTGGATACGGTGATGGCGTTGTTGATGATACGCATCGCGTTTCCGTATCACGGATTTCGTTTATTTTTCAAATCGACCGTTTGGCTGTTTGCGGTATCCGCCTTGTTTTCGGGTATCGTTACGTTGTTGTCGTCGTGGACGGGGGACGAGCGGGTGGTCGTGAACAACG
>CAYSPZ010000044.1:0-14169 GCA_964433065.1 uncultured Eubacteriales bacterium
GGCAAACAGACCCGCGGGACCGCTTCCCACCACGACAGGACGGGTAGACGGTGGGTTGACGGTGGGGAGTGACAAGGTCGACGGGATCAGCGCTGACACCGTCGGGAGTTTGCAGGTTTTTAAAAAGGGGGCCTCGTCTTTGAGGGTGACGGCGGCGGTGATCTCGAAGCAGACCGCATCGCGCCGCCGTGCATCCACCGAACGTTTGAACAATGAACACGACAGGATGCGGGATCTTGAAATTTTCAGTTGTTTGGCGACCGCGTCGATCAGCATCGTATCGGTGTAGTCGAGCGGCATACGAATTCCGTTTACCCGAATCATACCTCATCCTCCGCGATCGCTTGTGCCGCCGCGTATGCCGACGACCACGCCCATTGCAGGTTGAAGCCGCCGCATTCGCCGTCGACGTCCAGTACTTCGCCTAACAGGTACAGACCCTTTGCTTTTTTGGATTCCATCGTTTTGGGGTCGACCTGTGATCGTTCGATACCGCCTGCGGTGACCTGTGCGCCGCCGAAGCCTTGCGTACCAATCACCGAAACGGTCGCGTTTTTGATGGTATCGCACAGGCGGTGCAGTTGCTGATCGGTAAGGTCGGTACCGTTTTGAGACAACAACAGATCCGCCATACGGCACATCGTTTGTCCGATGCGTTTATGCAGAAGTCCTGTGAGCAGATCCTCCACCCGTCGTCCGTTTGTGCGGCGGCGGCAGAGGTCGTCCCACACCGTGTCGTATGACATGGTGGGTAAAAAGTCGATCGACACGGTCATCGTGCCTTGTTTGCGCCGTTCCCAATCCCCCACTGCGCGGGAGATCTGCATCACGGCGGGACCGGATATGCCGTATTCGGTGAACAGTAATTCGTCGGTATGGGCGGCGACGGGTTTCCCGTCCACCGCAAAGGTGACGGTAGCATCGGTGCGTAAACCTTTCATCGCGCGGATATAGGTGGTGTCGGTGCGCACCTGCACGATGGCGGGATAGAGCGGTGTTTTTTGGTGACCGACCGACAGCGGCAAGGTATAACACGCGGCACTGCCGCCGAGTGCGGGCGATGCCGCGCCGCCTGTCGCGACAATGACGTTGCGGCAGGAGGTCGTTTGGTCGTTGGCAGTTACCTGCCAACCCTCTTTACAGGGGGTGACGGCGGTGACCTCACTGTCGCATTGTACGGTGACACCGCGTTGTTCCATCGTCAGGCGCAGACAATCGAGTACCGCGCCCGCTTGTTCGCAGCGGGGGTAGACGCGACCGTTGTCGCGTACCACGCACGACACACCGATGCGTTCAAAAAAGTCGATCGCCGTCGCAGGTGGAAACGCGGTGAGTGCCGAGCGCACAAAATCCGCCGCCGCGTGGTATCGTTGCGGGGTAGCGTGAATATTGGTGATATTGCAGGTACCGTTACCCGTTGCCAATAACTTTTTGCCGACGCGGGGGGCTTTTTCCAGTACCAGCACCCGTTTTCCCCGTTCGGCGCAGAAGATTGCCGCCGCCATGCCCGAGGCACCGCCGCCGATCACCACGCAATCAAAAACCATTCGTATTTTCTCCTTTGGTAAAATTTTACTTGACATCTGTTACATTGTCTGCTATACTGTCAACTGTTATTTGTAAAAACAGACACAAAAGTTGTCATATCGGTCGAATGAATATCCAATTCCCTTTTCTCATAGTATAGCGTATTCGAAAAACGTCGTCAAGCGCGTTTCGAATACATACTACGCAGGAAAAACGGGAACAGTAGTGTGTGAGAAACAGAAAAGGAGTTTTTTATGAAAACAACCGAATTGTATGATCTGTCCCATTCGTTATGCGGTGAGAAATTGGCAAACTGCGAATATCCGTGGGAAGCGTTACCGAATATTGCTGAGTGGATCTGCGAGATCGGCAACACGCTTTCGGAAGAGCAATTTGATCAGTACGGTGAAAATATCTGGATCGCGAAAAGTGCTAAGGTAGATAAAACGGCGCACATTGACGGGCCGTGCATCATCGACGAGGGTGCCGAGGTGCGGCATTGCGCGTTTATCCGCGGCGGGGCATTGATCGGAAAAGGCGCGGTGGTGGGCAATTCCACCGAGTTAAAGAACTGTATTTTGTTTGATAAGGTGCAGGTACCGCATTACAACTACGTCGGGGATTCGGTGCTTGGGTATTGTGCGCATCTCGGCGCGGGGGCGGTAACGTCGAACGTGAAGAGTGATAAGACGCCCGTGGTGATACGCGGGATCGATACAACTTACGCGACCGAACGAAAAAAGTGCGGTGCGATGCTGGGTGATCACGCGGAGGTCGGGTGTAACAGTGTGTTAAATCCGGGAACGGTGGTCGGCAGACACGCGACGGTGTATCCCACGTCTTGTGTGAGAGGGACGGTACCGACCGCGCATATTTATAAAGATGCGGCGCATATTGTGCCGAAAAGGAGTGACCTGTAATGGGAAGATTGTTTGGAACGGACGGTGTTCGCGGGATCGCGAACGAAGAGTTGACCTGTGAACTTGCTCTCAATATCGGGCGCGCCGCCGCCATTGTATTGGCGAAAGACGGCAGACGGCGCCCGAAGATCGTCATCGGCGCAGATACCCGTTTATCGTCGGATATGCTCGAATCCGCGCTGATCGCGGGGTTATGTTCGGTGGGTGCCGACGTATTGCGGTTGGGGGTCATTCCCACCCCCGCGGTGGCATTTTTGGTGGGCAAGTACAAGGCGGATGCGGGGATCATGATCTCGGCATCGCACAATCCCGCCGAGTTTAACGGGATCAAGATCTTCGGTGGTGAGGGGTACAAGTTGCCCGATGAGTTGGAGGAAGAGATCGAAGAGATCGTACTCAATCGTCGGTTCACACCGCCGACACCGATCGGTGCAGAACTTGGAAAGGTGACGGTGGCGGAAAACGCGGTACGCGATTACGTAGATCATCTGAAAAGTACCGTGTTGTTTGCGCTCGACGGAATGAAGATCGCGGTGGACTGTGCGAACGGTGCCGCGTCACGGTCGGCGAAACAGTTGTTCAGCGAGTTGAATGCCGACGCGCATATCCTGTTTTCCGAGCCGAACGGCACCAACATCAACAACGGGTGCGGGTCGACGCATTTGGAAGAACTGTCGCGGTACGTGGTGGAAAACAAGATGGATATCGGTATTGCGTTTGACGGGGATGCCGACCGTTGTTTGTGTGTGGACGAGAACGGTAACGAGGTAGACGGTGACCAGATGATGGCGATCTGTGCATTGGATCTGGCACAGCGCGGAAAACTGAGCGGAAATGCAGTGGTCGGAACGATCATGACCAATTTCGGGTTTTCGAAGTTCTGCGAGGATAACGGGTTGCATTTCGTTGCGACGAAGGTCGGTGACCGTTTTGTGTTGGAAGAAATGTTGTTAAATGGGTACGCGTTCGGCGGTGAGCAGTCGGGACATATCATTTTCCGCGATTTTGCGACGACGGGTGACGGGCAGTTGTCCGCTATTCAGTTGTTATCGTATCTGAAACGCAGCGGAAAGCGGTTGTCGGAACTGACCGATCTCATGCGCAAATATCCGCAGTTGTGTATCAACATTACCGTGTCTGCCGCGGGTAAGCGCAAGTTTTACACCGATTCGGCGATCAAAAAGGCGATCGATGCCGCAAAAACCGCGTTCGGCAACGAGGGGCGGTTGGTGGTGCGACCGTCGGGAACCGAACCACTCATCCGCGTGATGGCGGAAGGAAACGACGACGCGCTTGTCAAGCAACAAGCCGAAGCGGTCGCGGCGGTAATTACCGAGAGATTGGCATAAATACAATAAAGCAGCGCTCGGCAAAGTCGAGCGCTGCTTTTCTATGGGGTTTTGGGGTGAAACCGCCTATGTGTTCAATCCAAAACGACCGATTTTTTCTTGCCCTTTTTATTCTTCGGATACTCTCTGATCCTTATAACAAAATCGAGGTTGATCGCCTCTACGGTATGGTTGTTTTCGATCAAGAGCGCGTTATCGGTTACTTCCTTAATGGTTCCGGTAAACTGGTGGTTACCGTCAAAAGCATAAATGAGGCATTCTTTATCAATAAATTTCTTTGCAAGTTCTTTCATTTCGGTATTCCCCTTTGTTTTTCTTTTCTTAATGATCCGTCTTGCAATTACTGCCTTTCGATTACGAAACAGAATAAATATCATAATCCATAAGACAATGATCGGTATGTAAGATGAGTTCAAACGATCACCTCGCTGACATTATTCCACTTTCGCATCCTGATATTTCAAGCGGATGGCACCGATGCCGCCGTTAACTTCAATGCGGTTACTACCGTTGCCTTGTCCTTTGACGTTGGAAACACTTGTGCCGTCAACGGTAATGCTGCCGATGCCTTTTTCAATATCCAGTTTATAGTCGTCTTTGTCGCCGATCACGGTGATATTTGATTCTCCGACACCTAAATCAAACTCGCTTTCGCCTGTAAGAGCAGAGGTGAGATTTAACTGACCGACACCCATATCCAAATCAAGGTTGTGAAGTGCGCCTTCGGATATGGTGATCTTGCCCGCGCCGCCGTCAATGTCAATGGCGGTAACGGCAATGAGCGTACCGATTTTTACTTCTCCTGCACCGAGTTCAAAATTCAACGTATCGGCAGACAAGCGATCCACCGTCAATCTTCCCGCGCCCGTTGTGATGCCGGCTTTTTTAAATACGGTATCTGTCGGAACATACAAGGTCAGTACGGCACCGGTATAGGTGTTGCCGAACGTTTTTGTTTCCTTGATGGTGAGAACACCGTTTTTATCTTCAACGGTAAGGTGCTTCAAATTGCTTTCCACCGAAAAACTTTCGCTTTGCTTAATTGTAAAGTCGGCGGCATTGATCTTAATTTCAAGGCTCTGTATATCCGATGATACCGCATATGTTTTCATATCTTCGGTCGCCGTATCGCCGTCGAAAAACCCGCCAAACAACCCGATCATACTTAAGAGTCCTGCGACAATACTGACCGTGAGAAAGACGGCAAACGCCATTGACAAATATTTAATTACTTTTTGAAACGTGGTCATTTGATCTCAACGCCCCCAAACATACAGGTGCCGCTTATGTAGATCGTAGGTGCATCCTTGTGTGCGGCGGTCTTATTGGAAATGCCGCCGAAGATACAGTTAGAACTCACCTTTACGTTAATATGATCGGGAACGAGAATATCGATGCCACCAAAGATAGCCGACACCTGAACGGCACAGTCTTTTTCAATAACGGCATCGCGGAGGTCGCACTTTACACCGCCGAAAACGGCGGTCAGTTCGGCGCCTTCAAACACTTCACCGTCGCAGTTCAGGTCACAACCGGAGAAGGTGGCACAACCGACCTTGGTTTCGCCGCCGTCGCTCTTTATCTTGGCGATGATCTCGTTCGTTTTATTGCCGAAAAATCCCGTAAATACCATCTTGAGTCCTACGATCACGATGATGGCGGGGACAAGGAGTTTCCACAGCAAAGAGAAACTTAAAACGTCCTGACAGCATAACAGCAGGAACACACCAACGGCGATGCCGATGATATTACCCGTTTTTTCGCGTTCGGTAAACAGATCTACAACACAGGGTACGATAATAAACAACGTCCACCAGCCGTCAAAGAAGACGTCGATATTCGTTATGTTTAATGCGTTAAGCGCAAACAGCGCACCTGCCGCAATCAGCACGATTCCCCAAACGACATTACTGATCTTTTTCATCGTTGTTACCTTCTTTCTTTTTAGATGCAAAGCGATCCCAAAGAATCAAAATTCCTTTTTTTATTCCAAAAGCGATCGCGTAGAACAGGATATAGACACCCAATTCGAGCCATAAATTTTCAGAATGGAATACATTCTGCAACACGGCATCCGTAATGGAAAACACCGTTGCTATCAGCAAAATATCGACGATCATATCCGCTATTTTTCTTTTCATATCTCCACCTACGATCCGTTCAATGGTTTTTCTTAAACAGGACAATACCCGCTATGATCTGTACAAGTGAAAGAACACCGGCAACGGCAATCGGCGCAATGCCCCAAAGGTTGTTGTGATCCGTAATCAGCACGATTCCCCAAAAGGCAAGTGCCATCACCGACAGGAACACGACCACGGCGATGATTTTGGAGATCCATATGTGTTTTTTGCTTCTGTTCTTTTCGGGAATGATCAAAAACATCAATTCACCGTAAACTTCAAATACTATTTCTGCAAGTAAATCCATACGCGCTCCTTACGGGACGAACAGGGGACGGTTCTGCCATTGTGCGAACCGTCCCCTGTTTGCTGTTTATCGGAGAAAGCGGTTCATTCGGCAAATGCAGAACCGACCGTCGTGTTTGTTCCTTATCCGATCATCCTTCTTTAATGAAATCCTCAAAACTGATCATACCTTTATCGAGTGCAAGGAACCGATCGTTGTATTTGTCGACCGTTGCGCAAGTGCGGGAGATCATATATTGGAAAAGGTCTTCGCCGATAAGGCTCTCTCTGAAAGATGCGGTCATTCTGAATACGATCACACCGTTGGAAATGTCGTAGTCGAAACTGCCGTCAGCCATACCGTACGTAGCGGCGCAAGTAGCGATGGCGCCTTCCATTCTTTTGGATTCGCTCATTTTAAAGGGTAACGGGGACAGTAAACGGATCAGTTGTCTTTCCGCGTCCACGAAGATGATAAAGTTCATCGGCATATCGTCGCCGCTCACGCCAAAGTCAACGCGAAGTTTTTCTTCGTCCTTTGCAAACTTCCATTCTCTCGCTTCGAGCGCGCCACAGAGGGTACGATAGACCTGTTGCGCGTGTTTCATTACTTTTTCGTCAGCCATTGTCAGAACCCCCTTCAGTCGATAAGAACTGTTCGATCGAAATCATTCCCTTTGAGAGCATCAGGAATTTATCGTTGTACTCGTCGATCGTTTGGCAAGCACAGAACAGCATATAGGTAAAGACCTCTTCGCTGAGGATGCTGCCGAAGAAACTGTTGGTTATACGGAAAAACATATGACCGGTGGCTACGTTGTAATCGAAACTACCGTGCACAAGTCGATTGTTGATCACGCTGACGGCAATTGCCGCATCCAGACGTTTATCCTCCTGAACGATCGTCGGCATATGTGAGAGCAACATAACGAGCATTCTGTCCGCATCGATCCTAACGGTGATCTCCATAGGCAGATCGTCACCCCGAACACTGCACTCGATCGACAATTTTTCTTCGTCCTTCTGATAATTCCACTCTTGCTTATCGAGAGCCCGACAAAGCGTGGCAAACGCGGCTTGCGCCTGTTGTAAATTCTTCTGTTCTGCCATAACGACATCTCCTATCCGGTTTTTGATTACAAGGCACAAGAGAACCGTCCCCTTGTGTCATCCCTTGGCATAACACCCTTACCAATCATAGCAAAGGCATCCTTCTTTGTCAAGACAAGAACCGCGCCTCTGTGTTTGTGTAACCGCCGCCTATGCGGAGGGCGAACCCACCCTCCGCAAGCAGCCAATCAATTAACACAATGGGTAATCAGTTGTCAAGAGAACCGTCCCCCTGACAATGGGGTGTCAAGAGAACCGTCCCCCTGACATCCTGACAATGGGGTGTCAAGAGAACCGTCCCCCTGACATCCAGAACCGTCCCCTGTGTTTGGAACCGTCCCCTGTGTTTGTTCCTTACTTCTTCCCGATGTTGATGCCGGGTGTCCATTCCCCGTCTCCGCGGTAAACGTACTCATCTGTCCAAGCGTCTGCTTCAATGACGTAAATAGAAAGAACTCCCACGTTTGTGCGCTTAAAATCATTTTTCACACATTCTTTGATGGCAATATAATACGTTTTTTCGGTCGTTTCAATAGAAAAAGAGGCGTTTATGTCCTTTCGTGTTTTCCCTCTGTCCATATTCTCGTCGGAGCCAACCCCGGATTCGGCTGCGTTGGAGAAAGAAACCATATCACCCTCAATAAATTCGATAAATCTGTCCGCGTCTTCCTCCAAAGAAAACGAGGTGCCTTTTACCTCATCGGAAAGTAGTTGTATTATCGCAGACGGATCCTCCGACTGAATAGCGCCTACCACTTTGGCAAAGGTTTTATCCGCTATACTCTCGTTACTTTCATGTAAAAACATAGTATCTCCTTGTGTCGTACAAGATGTAAAAAGAAACAGCACTAATATCGAAAGTTGCGTTATCAGCCATTTCATATCTCTTCCTCCTTATTAGAACTGAAAAAAAGCAAGGTTTAGAATATCATTAAACGACCAACGAGAATCTGCACCCCACTGCTTTTTGAACGCCTTGTACATACCTACTTCGTTAAATTTTATTCCAAAAGTTACAAAAAGATCCTTTGCATTTACATTTTGATATTTTGGGTTAAAACCCGTAATCCACCATTGATATTCTTCTGGAAAATAATCAATAATCCATTCACCTTGGTGCGAAACGAGCATTCCCATCCACATAGCTAAACCTTTATCCACTGTGCGATGCCCACTCGAGCCGCGATAAATACCCATTTCTGCCCCTGCCCCTAAATTGATATAATCTCCTTTCCAAGCCCAAAGAGTATATCCATTTCCGTTATATGAAAAACCAAATTCTGCAGAAGCCATACTTGTTGCTAAACTAAATGCAAAATCATAAAACTTATTGTAACCAGCATATTGTTGCCAACAATCAAAACTTGCGTGATAAACACCTTCACCATCTTCTTCCATCATCAAAAAAGAAGCTCCGAAAGCGGCCGTATCAAACCCGATCGCGATTGCGAAATCATTTATGCCGTGTAGCACATAGGGAACTATGCTCTCCCAGAAAGCCCCTCCGATGTCATGTCGCGCTATCGGACTGTTGCCACAATATGCAAACATATTAAAACCAGTTAATCCTTGCCCAGTCGACACATATCCATCCGCATTCACAAACCGCTGTGTCACCGGATCGTAGTACCGCGACAAGAGGTAGTAGAGCCCCGTCTCAGAATCGTAATAATACCCGCGATAGCGATGAGGATTGATATTTGCGATATGGGTAGCGTTGGCAGAAATGTCCGTACCGTTGGCGTCGGTCACGGTGAGGGGTTTTCCCCACGGGTCGTAGGTGTATTGTGCGATGAGGGTGCCGTTTGCGTTGGTGAGTCCCGTGATATCCCCTTGCAGGTTGGTCACGTAGTAGTACGGTGTGCCGTTGTAGATGAGTCCGAGCGGTGCGCCCGACGCGTCGTATACAAACCACATCGTATTGTTGCCCCACCGTTCGCAGATGAGGGTGTTACCATTGTAGTCGTAGTAGTGTGTTTGCGTCGTGTTAGTGGCTTTGTCGGTCAGTATTTTTTGTGACCGATACCCGTCCGCGTTGTACTTAAACTGTGCCGAGTGGGTCGCGGTATTCAGCGTATATACCTTGCGCCCGTATGCCCATGTGAAGGACATCCCGTCGCGGTATTGTAACGGGTTCCCGGTGTTGTCGTAGGTAATGGTCTGCCCGTTAAACGCGGTCAGTTTGTCTTTCCACGTTTCGTCACCGTAGGTATAGGTTTTGGTGCCGTTTCCCGTAGCGGTGAGCAGGTTGCCGCCCTTGTCGTAGGTGTACTCATAGGTCGTACCGTTCACCGTCGCCTCGGTCAGTTGGTTCAGTTGATCGTATTCGTAACTCTCAACGACCGTTCCGTTCTTCGCCACGCTCGTAATATTGCCGTTCGCGTCGTAGGTGTAGGTGAACGTCCCTTGCGTATTGGTGAGGGACGATACGAGCGTTGTGGTACTTCCGCTTGCTCCTGCCAGATACCCATACTCGCGGGTGATGGGGGTCGTGGTGTTGAGCGATTGCGAAACCAACCGATTTAACCCGTCGTAGGTATACGACATGGTCTTGTCGTTCGGCAAACTGACACTTGTCAGTTGTTGTTTACGGTTATAGTTGAACCGATAGTTGAGGGTGGTATTGCCCCGAACGTAGGACACGGCGCTGATACGGTTGTACGCGTCGTAAGTTTGATATCGTTCGTATCGACCGTAGTTGGTGTCGAGAGAACTATCCGATACCGCCGCAGTCAATCGGCCGATGGTATCGTAACTAAAACGGGTGATGACACCGTCAGCCCAGTTGTGGGTCTCGGCTAAATTACCTGCGCGATCGTATTCGTATCGCGTACTGACGTATTCGTTACCGTAGTTGTGGATCGTTTCGGTTAAACGGTTGAGACGGTCGTAAACGTATTCAACTTCTTGACCGTTACTGTATGTGGTCCTCCAAAGTTTGCCGCCGCCGTCTCCGTAAGCATATTCCGACAGGTGGTTATCGCCGGCATATACTGCCCGTCGTTGGTAGTAATTGTTGTAACCAAACGTATAGGTAGTATTGTTGTTTGCTACCGACATCAATTGACCACTGTTTGTGTGATACTGTGCATACGGTTCGCCGGTATCTTTCACACCATCGTCGTCTAAATCGGCATAGGTGACGAAATAACTGTTTAGACCATAGGTGTTTTGATGGCGGGTAACGTTTCCGTTCGGGTCGGTGACCGACAACAGTTCATCTTTGTTTTCGTCGTAGGTATAGTATGTCTGACCACCGCGCGGGTCGGTTACAACGCTCTCGTATTGTCCCGACGTGGTATACGACGTTTCTGCCGTAATGGAAGCCGAAGAGGTGGATACCACTTGGAATTCAAACTCTTTTAACGGACTTTCCTGTACCTGCGCAGTGGCTGTTGCGTGCAACTTGCCGTCGGTTCCCGCAACGAGAACCATATTTTCATTCGCACGCGGAATGATGAGATAGGTGCCGTTTTCGGTTTTCTCAAAACGGAAGTGTTGTGCCGTGTCGGCAGAAGATACCGCCGCCAACACGATAGGGGTACTGATGGTCGCGGTGGCATCTTGAAGTGCCAACGTTTGGCTGCGGTCGGACAGCGGACGAACGGTAAAGTAGTCCGTTCCGCTTACTTGGCGCAACTGAAACTGTTGTTTGGTGTTAGACTCATCAAACGCTACAGAAACGGCGGGGGTACCTGCCGTTACGGCATCATTTTGTAAAGCAATTACTTTCTGTGCGTTATATGTATGGATCCAGTACCAACACCCGGCACCCGGCTCGCCTGAGTGTGCGGTGGTGCGGGTGACGTTTCCGTTTGCGTCGTACGAGAAGGTGTAGGTGATGCCGTCAGCATACGACGAAAGCAATTGGTGCGGTTTTTGCGCCGAACCGCTGTTGTATATATTATAATACGTACTTCCCGTCGATGCAACTGATTTTACCACTTCGTTGTCGGCGTATTCGTATTCAGACGATTGTTCGGCACGGTCAATACCGGTAATGAGGTTTCCGTCGTCATTGTACACGTAACTGTTGGTGGTATCTTTCACCAATTGCACGTTGTCGATATTACAGTCGCCGACGTTTTTAGAATACTCGATGGTTACGGTGATACTTTTCGGTGTTCCTTCGGATTCTTTAAACTTGATCGGAAACGACAGGTGTTGCCACGCAGTAGTAACCCAAGCAAAATCTTTGCTGCCTGCTTCATAGGTCGTCTCATCCGTGCAGGTAACGGTACAACGCAATCGGAATTTACACGGGTTTTCGGAGTTTGATGAGGAGGTGTTGAGTGATGTGGCTTTTGCCCACGCGCTGACAATGTACGAATCGGTCTTGTCTCCGTACACCGTTACGGTTTGAGAAACAGATCGATCGTTACTTGTATCCCCGGACAAGCGATACGTTTTTTCTCCGAACATGGTGTCGGCAGTGGTGATTGTGCCGTCGCCTGTCCAACCACCTGTTTCTTCAAACCCACTGTTTTGAAGAAGATTGTATTGACCAAGTACATTTCCTTGTTCCAGTTGCAGGCAGTCAAAGTATGCGGTGCCGACGGAGGACTGTGTAAGACCTGCGCGCAATTCGACCGACGTTGCGTTGGCGGGAACATAGAACCGTATATCGACACGTCGCCATCCATTTTCCACGACTTGGTCGGCGGTATCGAGTATAAGCGGTGAAGTATGTACGGTCGTACTGCCACCCGCCGTCACGTGCGCTTCCAGTCGCGCACCGCCTTGCAGGTCTTGCGCTTTGACATATCCGCTGAAAACGTAATCGCCGTCAATGGGTGGAATAAATGCATATTTAAACCCCGCACCGTCGGCAGCCGCAATTGCCGAGGTTGCACTCACGCGGGCGGTGCGTTGCCCGATATAGGCTGTTTGCGCGTTGGTTTGAATCGTAGCGGCGGCGCCGCTTCCGAAAGCCGTGAGCGCACTTCCTGCTTCGAAACTACTGTCGGGGTATAGGTTGACGACACCCGAGGTGGAATACGATTCGATCAGTTTGTTATTCTGGCGCGTGTCAACCGTGCTTTGTTCGGTATATTTTGCCACGCTGAGGTCACCGAGCAATTTACCGTCATACGAGGTGCAGTAGGAGGTAATCTTTTGACCGTATTCGTTAAACACGGCGTATTCCAAAATGCGATCTTCTCCCGTAATATCGTCGCTCGGTCCCCAATGGGTAAATTTTCGTACGCTGTCATCGACGTCTTCAAGCAAAAGAAATGTTGACAGTTCTTCCATCACTATCGAATAATTTCCAAGTGATATGCAACGGTTCTTATTATCGTAGTCAATAATCACTTGATAATCGTATGGTTGTTGGCTCCTACTCAACCGTCCGATATCATCGTACGAAAACACAAGAGTTTCTCCGGTATATAGCGCGATTCCGGTTAGGTTGCCATTTTGATAGGTATATTGCACGGTACGTCCTGCGGGGTCGGTGATCTTGGAAAGATAACCGTCCGCATAGGTCAAGGTAACCACGCGATTACTCTCGTCGGTCACAGTGGTAATCAACCCGTTCGTATAACCGAACGTTAACCCTTTGCCGTCAGCGTCCTCCGTTGTCTTCAACACGCCGTTCGAGTCAAAGTGCTTTTTATTACCCTGTTTGTCTTCCAGCGTAAAGGACGTGTCCCCTGTTCCGCCGGTCGTCAACGTGAGACCTAAGCCGAGTTCATCTTCAAGTGTGGTAAGTACAGTCTCGTCGGGACAATAGAAGAATATCTGCGTACCTGTCGCGTCGGTATATCGATATTTGTAGCGGGAATCGATTCCTTCGCTTTCCGGAATCGCGGTCAGTGTTTCGTTAAGATTCAGCCACCATCCTTTGCCGTACGCAGAAGCCTCATTGTACGCATCGCTGCTGTACACGTGATAAATGTTGGCACCGGACAGCTCGCCGCTGTAACTGACATCGCTGACGGTATACACGACGTTACGGCGGTATTCGTTTACGTGCAAACTGCCGAACGCGCCATAATCCAGCGTTTTGTACGTGTTGTATGCGTTGAGGCCGGTACCGTCAATATAACCGATGGAAAGACAGGGACGTAACCCTTCGTTGGAATGCAATTCGTTGGCAACGGCACAAAAACTATTCAATGATTCGTCATGCGCTTTTAACAACAATCCGTAGTTTATGCTTGGTTCTTGATACCATTGTTTTACCGCACGGGTAATATTAAAGGTTGGTCCTTGCTCGTCGGTAGTGGCGACGACTGCGAAATCAAGAATGTTTGTATCGTGTGAATGATCGAAGGTCAACGTATCCATATTCCAAGCCGCCGTAACCTGATGCATATCCATACGATAGGTCTCGGTTGTGTTTTGAACAGAACAGGCAAGAGAAAGTTGAGCTTGGGTTACGATTGCGCTGTTCGGCAGTATCGGCAACCACATATCAATATATACACGAGCGGGGCTGCCTTCGTATTTACCGACAAATGCAAACTCTTCTTCCCACAAGAAGTCCTCCGACCCGTCCGTCGTTTTGGTGATGTTCCATAATTCCGACGAATATTGTTGGTCGGTAATCGACGGGTCGACCGTCACGGGGTATTGACGTGCAGAGTCCTGTAACCAATCCTTGTCAGCGGTCAGTTCCACCGTAAATCCACTGCCGTTTTGTTTCGTGATCGCCAGCGTCACGGCGGTAGAGGTCTCTCCTTTTGCATCGGTCATCACGGGTGCCGAAACGATATATACCGTCGTTCCGTCCGACGCATTGAGCGCGATGGTCTGTGCATCGAGTTGTTGTGCGGTCAATCCGTTAATGGTATAATGTTGTGTAAAGACATTCTGTGCAGACTTGTCGGTCAACACAATGTTTTCCTTAAT
>CAYSPZ010000045.1:0-13628 GCA_964433065.1 uncultured Eubacteriales bacterium
TATATTTCTCCGCGCCGCAAAAGGGAGTGGGTGGTGCGAAACTGGCAAAACCCGCTAAGGAACTCGCGGGGTACGCGAAGACCGACGAACTGAAACCGGGCGAGTCGCAGGAGGTGACGGTGAAATTCCCCGTTTCGGAACTTGCGTCGTACGATGATACGGGTGTGACCGGTCACAAAGCCGCGTGGGTGACCGAAGCGGGCGATTACGCGATCTTAGTCGGCAACTCGGTCAAGAACGTGAAACAAGCGGGAATCTACAAGCAAAGTCGTTTGCAAGTGGTAGAGCAGTTGGAAACGAAACTGACCCCGCAATCACTCGAAAAGCGGATGACCTGGAACGGTTCGGGCAACGTTGCATACGAAACGGTGAGCACGGGCACGGTGAAAGCGCCTGTGTTGACAGCGGATACGAGCAAAGGACAGCAGAGTTACGGTGAGTTGATCACTTTTGGGCATCTGATGCGCGGTGAGTATACCGTCGAGCAGTTGGTTTCGCAAATGACCGTCGATGAGTTGGCATCGTTTACGGTGCCGACCGAGCAGGACAGTTATCCCTACGGAACGCCATTTGGCGGAAGCAAGGCGGTATCGCAAAAGTACGGCACACCCATCTGTAACACGGCGGACGGACCTGCGGGAATCAATACGTATGAGTGGGCGTTCCCGTCGGCGATCACGCTCGCGTGTACCTGGAATCTGGATATTTTGGCGGATTACGGTACCATTATCGGCAAATACGTAAAGAGCAGACCCGCATACGACTTCTGGTTGGCACCGGGTGTCAATCTGCAACGCAATCCGCTCGGTGGCAGAAACTACGAATATTTTTCGGAAGACGCGTTGGTGACGGGGCTTTGCGGAACGGCGATCGTTGTGAAATGTCAGGCACTGGGAACCTCCGTTGCGGTCAAACATTACATCGGCAATGAAAAGGAGTTGGCACGGTCATCCTGTGACAGCCGTATCTCCGAACGCGCAATGCGGGAGATCTATCTGCGTCCGTTTGAATTTCTCGCAAAGATCGGTAAAGCCGCATCCTTTATGATGGGGTATAACGTGGTCAACGGCACCCAGATCCACTCGTATCAGGAATTGCTCGAACTGCCTCGCACCGAATGGGGATGGGACGGTATGTATATGAGTGACTGGGGCGACCTGAACTGCACGATGACAGAGGCGTACGTTGCGGGTGCTAACGTAGCAATGAATGCGGTATCGCAAACTCCCGGCATCGTTGATTATTCGCCGATGGTGCAAGCGTGTGAAAGCGGCAAGGTCAACCGCACGTTGTTGGAACAGAATGCGAGTACGGTGGTACGGGCATTGTTGTACCACGAACAGGGCGTGAAATACCGAGCGGTCGCGCACTACGATGCGACAGGGCCGATCAAGAGCGGTGCGGCGAACGCAACGACCAAGGGCGATCCGACCACCGCGACGGCTGAGAAAGACAAGACGACCACCAAGCAGGGTCAGGCGATGACCACGACTAAGCAGGGTCAATCGACGACCAAACAGGGTCAAGCGGTAACCACAACTAAGCAAGGTCAAGCGGCGACCACCACCAAATCGGGTCAAGTGACCACGTCGGTGGGCGGTAACGATACGGTGACCGCACCTGTGGGCGGCGATGATACCCCAACCACGACCGAGACCAATCCCGACGGTATGCCCGCCACCACCACGACCGAGACCAATCCCGACGGTACACCCGTTACCACCACGACGGTGGAAGGCGGCGTTGTGGATACGACCACTACGGTCGATGGCGGCGGTGACGTTCCGACCGACACCGAAGGTGCGGATGGTCGTTTGTGGTTGTACGTGATCGCGGGTGCGGTGGTCACAAGCGGCACAGCAACGGGTGTGTTGTTGGCGATCAAGAATAAGAGAGCAACCGATGAGCAGGAGTTGTTTGAAGAATAACGAAAAGCGAAGATCGTCTTTGGACGATCTTCGCTTTTTTACGGTTTGTTTCGGTGCTTGTATTCGGTGGGGGTCATTCCCGTATGTTTTTTGAACAAGCGGCTGAAATACATCGAGTTGTCATAACCGACGGCGGTGGCGATCTGGGTGATGTTGAAGGCGCTGCTGTCGATCAAGTTCATCGCGTCGGTGATGCGCAGAGAGATGACGTATTGCATCGGGGTGACTTTGGTGATCTTTTTGAAGATCTGGGTGAACCAGTTGGCGGTCATCATTCGTTCGGCGGCATAGTCTTCGATGATGATCGGTTCGCGGTAGTGTTCGTTGAAGTAGTGGGTGGCGCGTTCCACTTCGTCGAGCATAGCGGTACCGATGGTGTTACCCTCTTGCAGATAACGGTTGATGACTAAAAACATATGACGCAGGTTGAGGTTTAACAGGTCGTCGTAGTTGACGCGGTGCAGTTGCAATTCCTGTATCATCTGACGGAACAGCCACTGGTAGTCGGGTGCGGTACCGGTAAAAAAGATGTTTTCATTTTTGGGGATACCGTAGTGGTCCAGCAGTTCACCCACGTCCGAACCGGTAAAATGCACCCAGTACGTTTCGGGCTTTTCCGCCGCATACAGGCAGTATACCTGTGGGTCTTTCGGGCGGAACAGTATCATCGTGCCTTTGGTCAGGATCTTTTCCTGATTGCTGATGAACAAATGAAGTTTCCCCGACGCTACGTAAAGCAGTTGATAGTCTTCGCGACCGTTGGGGCGGTCGGTCTTTACTACGGGACGGGTGTGTACCCGAAAATAGCCTGCGGCAGTCACCAAAAGCGGTTTACTGCGGTCAACGATATCTTCGTGTTGTTGACCCAGATAGGCGGCATTGGTATACATAACGACACCTCCGAAATGTGATCGTACATACTCATTATACATAAAAATGCCTTTTTTTTCAAGAGTTAACTCACGTTTTGTGCATAAATCGTAAGATATTGTTTATTGCTCGAAAAAGGGAGATATGATAGAATGAAGCTGAATTGGGTTCGGAATTTTTCGACTACATTTCCCGAGTCCGAAAGGAGTGATCCGCCATGAAAACGCAAAGTTATTTTGTACGTGATTGGAAGGCTCGCTGTGAGCAAGCGGGAACCACCGATCCTACGGTTCGATGGACGCATGAAAGCTACAAAGACGACGTGCGTAAAGCGGGAACCGAGGGCATGGTCCTGCTTCGCAACGAAAATCGTGCGTTGCCGTTTACACCGAGTGATACGGTAGCGGTGTTTGGGTCCCGTCAATGGTATGAGAAAGCACACAGTAAGTGGGGTTTCTTAAACGGAGGCGCGGGTGCCGGTTCTGTATATGCAAAAACGGATATAGCACCTACCGACGCGTTACGCGCACAAGCCGACAACGGGCGGTTCCGTTTTTACGACGTGATCTCCGAAAAATATAAGGCAGAACCTGAGACCTACGTGCCGAGTGACGAGGATATCGCCGACGCGAAAGCGGCGGGTGTTAACAAGGTAATGTTCATCGTCTCCCGTCTGGAAGGTGAAGGCGGTACCGAGGAGTTGTGGCTCGGCGAGCGCGGTCGTCCCGACAGCGAAGCCGCACCCGGCGAATGGTATCTTTCCCACGACGAAAGCACGCTGATCAAGCGGTTGTGCGATTCGTTCGATCAGGTGATTGTGGTACTCAACACGGGTAACGTGATCGACACCAACTGGGTCAAATACGGTTTGGACGGTCGGTACGTGGACGCCGTGTTGTGTGCGTGGTACGGCGGTCATCAGGCTGTTTTCGCGCTCGCGGAAGTGCTTTCGGGCGTGACGCCGCCGATGGGTAAATTGGCACAGACGGCGGCGGATATCAAAAATTACGCATCCACCCCGTATTTCGGACGGAGTAACTATTCCAACTATGTCGACGACATTTTTGTGGGTTACCGTTATTTTGAGACGTTTAACGTGCCGGTGAACTATGAATTCGGTTTCGGTCTTACATACACGACCTTTGACATTACCGACGTGACCTACGCGGCGGACGATACGCATATCACGGTGACCGCCAAGGTCACCAACACGGGGGATACGACCTCCAAAGAAGTGGTGCAGGTATACGCGAGTGCGCCGCAGATGGGAACGGGCAGTGCGAAACTCTCCAAACCTGCCAAAGAGTTGGTTGGGTTTGCCAAGACGAAGTTCTTAGCGGCGGGCGAGAGTGAAACGCTTACCGTGTCGTTCCCGATTGAAGAGATGGCATCGTACGATGATACGGGCGTCACGGGACACAAGTCGGCGTGGGTGATGGAAGCGGGCGACTACACGGTATACGTGGGTAACTCGGTCAAGAACGTGGTGGTGGCGGGTGTGTACACCCTGCCCGAAACGAAGGTGACCGCGCAACTGTCACCGAAAATGACCCCCGTGAAACTGCCCGAGCGGTTGCTTGCCGACGGTACGTACGAACAACTCAAAGCGCCGGACGAGCGGTTGCCGCAAGCGGCACCGATGCCCGAAGTGGACAGTGTGCGCAAAGAGTATGACAAACTCATTGTCTTTGCCGATGTGGTAAACGGCACACATACGGCAGAAGAACTGGTATCGCAGATGACGATCGAGGAACTCGCTTCGTTTACCGCGTGTACCGACCTTAAGGGATCGTCGGGTAATGCGGGCGTCGGCGGAAACGATACGGTACAAGAGCGGTATAACGTGCCGGCGTCCAGATGTGCGGACGGTCCTGCTTCTCCTGATACGGTACAGTACTCTTTCCCGAGCGGATTGACCATTGCGTGTTCGTTTAACCTGGACGTTGCGGCAAACTGCGGTATCACCGGCGGAAGTTTTTCCTCCTCGATGGGTAAGGGATATCGATTGGGATGCTTTATGTGGCAGGCGGCGGGTGTGAACATTCACCGTAGTCCGCTCGGCGGCCGCAACTTTGAGTATTATTCGGAAGATCCGCTGATCACGGGTGTGATGGCGGCGGTGACCTGTTTGAAAGCCGAGAAGTTCGGTATCGGTACGGTGGTCAAACATATGGCGGTCAACAACCAGGAGACCGACCGCGGTGGTTGCGACAGCCGTGTTTCCGAACGGGCTCTTCGCGAGATCTACCTCAAAGGGTTTGAGATCGCGCTGAAAGTTGCCGATCCCGTCAGTGTGATGACGTCGTACAACAACATCAACGGTGTGCAATCGTATCTGTACCGTGAAATGCTTTGGGATGTTGTCCGTGACGAATGGGGTTGGACGGGTATGTATATGAGCGACTGGGATGACGTCGGCGGAAATACCGCTCCCATGGTCAATGCGGGACATCACATCAAGATGGGTGGTAACCCGCCCGCGCGTGTATACGCGGATGTGATTACCGCGTATAAAGAAGGTAAGGTCAGTCGTATGCGACTGGAAGAAAACGCCGCCGATATTGTGAGAGCATTGGTGCGGTCGAGAAATGAGGATGAACGATGAAAAAGTGGATCAGTCTTTTGTTAGTGATTGCTCTGTGTGCGGTATTGCCGATGAATGCGTCGGCAGTTGCCACCAAAGCGACCGACGGTATGGGTTGGGCATCGCTGCTCAACAACGCGGGTTCGATTCCGCGCAGTACCCCGTATACCAGTTCCGAACAAGCGGCGGTTGCGTTACAGGCAGCGCAGGAAGGCGCGGTATTGCTAAAAAACGAGAACAACGCCCTGCCGCTTCGTCCGACCGATAAAGTGGCGATCTTCGGAACGCGGCAGTTGACCGACCCCGACACGAACAAGACCCAATACGGGTATCTGGCGGGCGGTGCCGGTGCGGGTGCGGTGTACGGTGTTATTAAAACGTCGCCTCTCTCGTGTTTGAGAGCAAAAGCGAACGACGGTAAATTTCAACTGTACGAAGAGATCAGTAAAAAATACGAACAACTGAAAACCGGTTACAAACAGAGAGATATTCTGGCAGACGTTGACAAGGCGAAAGCCGACGGCGTGAACAAAGCGGTCATCATCATCTCCCGTTGGGAAGGTGAAGGCGGTACCGAAGAATCGTGGCTCGGCGAAGCGTGGTCCAATCCCGACAGTGATACGGTTGCGGGCGAATGGTATCTGGACAACAACGAAAAACGGTTGATCCAGAAACTGAACGATACGTTTGACAGCGTCATCGTGGTGTTCAACACGGGTAACCTGATGGATACCACTTGGGTTAAAAACGGTATCGACGGCGAACAGGTGGTCGACGCGGCGCTCAGCGCGTGGTACGGGGGTCACCAAGGTCCGCAGGCGATTGCGGATCTGTTGGTTGGTGACGCGACCCCGTCGGGTAAGTTGGCGACGACCTCTGCGCCGATCGAAAACTATCCTTCTACCGAAAACTTTGGTTTGAATGCCAGTGAGAACGGCAAATACTCCAACTACGAAGAGGACATCTTCGTGGGGTATCGGTATTTTGAAACGTTTAACAAGGCGGTCAACTACGAATTCGGTTTCGGGTTGTCCTATACGACGTTCGATATTTCCAATCTGACCTATAAGGCGAACAGTACTCACATCACGGTGACGGCGAAGATCAAGAACACTGGTAACTACGTGGGTAAAGAAGTGCTGCAGGTGTACTTCTCGGCACCGCAGATGGGTACGGGCAGTGCAAAACTGTCAAAACCTGCGAAGGAACTCGCGGCATACGTCAAGACGGATGAACTCGCTCCCGGTGAGTCCCAGACGGTGACCGCCACCTTCCCGATCGACGATATGTCCTCCTACGATGATACCGGTGTGACCGGTAAGAAATCGGCGTGGGTGATGGAAGCGGGCGACTACAAGATCTATGCCGGTACCTCGGTCAAGAAGGTGACACAGGTAGGCACTTACAAACAAAATTCGTTGCGTGTTGTCGAACAGGTGAGTGCGCAGATGTCGCCTACGCAACTTTCCAAACGATTGTTGGCGGACGGCACCTACGAGGACGTCAACGTGGATCATTCGCCTGTGACCCAACTGGATAAAGGTACCAACTACGACGCGAAGGTGTACGACAAGGTCATCACCTATGCAGACGTGAAGGCGGGCAAAAACACCATTGAAGAACTGGTTTCCCAGATGAGCATTGAGGATCTGGCTTCCTTCTCGGCGTCGTACGAAACACCCGGTTCGTCATCCAATTCAGGTACCGGCGGTAACGATAATACCAAGAACACCTACGGTATCACGCCTTGTGCGAATATTGACGGCCCTGCGGGTCCCAATACGGTGCCGTGGTCCTTCCCGAGCGCGACCGCGATCGCGTGTACCTTTAACATCGATATCGCGGCGGACGTCGGTACGGTCGGCGGTAAATACTGCGAGAGCGGTGTGGGTAACGGTAAACCCTTTATGTGGCAATCGACCGGTGTGAACATTCATCGCAACCCGCTGGCAGGTCGTAACTTTGAATACTATTCCGAAGATCCGCTGGTAACCGGTCTGTGCGGTTCGGCGGTAACCCTCCGCGTGCAGGAACAGGGTGTCGGCGTGGTGGTAAAACACCTTGCGGCGAACAACCAGGAAACCAACCGCGGCGGTAACGATGCCCGTATGTCCGAACGTGCGCTCCGTGAGATCTATCTCAAAGGGTTTGAAATCATCTGTAAAGAAGTCGATCCTGCCAGTATCATGACCTCCTACAACATGATCAACGGTGTGAACTCCTGGCTCGCGACCGAAATGCTGATCAACATCATTCGTGACGAATGGGGTTGGGACGGTATGTATATGAGTGACTGGGACGACGTCGGCGAAAAGAGCGGTCACATGGTACTTGCGGGTCACAACATCAAGATGGGCCAGAACCAAGCGGCGCGTATGTATCAGGATACGATCACCTATTACAACGAGGGTAAGATCTGCCGTTCGCTTTTGGAAGAGAATGCGGTGTACGTCATTCGCGCGATCTTAGATTCCGACCGTGAATACGAAGGTCCTGCCGACGCGAACAAGACGACGGCTCCCAGAAAGACCACCTCGTCTGTAAAAGCGACCACCACGACGGATCAAGGGAAAACGACCACCAAGCAGGGTCAAGTGGCGAACACCACGAAGGATCAAGGAAAGACGACTACCAAACAGGGTCAAGTGGCGACCACTACCAAGCAGGGTCAGGTGGCAACCACCACCAAGCAAGGTCAAGTGACCACCCCGATCGGCGGTAACGATACGGTGACCACACCTGTGGGCGGTAACGACACGGTGACCACACCGGTCGGAGGCGACAATACTCCCACCACGACCGAGACCAATCCCGATGGTACGCCCGTCACCACCACGACTGCGACCAACCCCGACGGAACACCCGTTACCACCACGACGGTGGAAGGCGGCGACGTTGTGGATACGACCACTACGGTCGACGGCGGTGATGACCAGACGGATACGACTCCGAAAGGCAGTCTGGTTTGGTTGTACGTGTTGATCGCTGTCGTCGTACTCGGCGGCGCGGCGGTTGCGGTAGTCCTCGTTTTGAAGAAAAAGAAGACCGAACCCGAACAGGAAAATAACGCGGAATAATTTAAAAAAGTGAATGCGTGACTCACGCATTCACTTTTTTGTTGCGCTTATGAGAGTTCTATGGTATACTGAGCGTGAAAAAGGGGGGCTGAGTATGAAAAGACTGACGAATTTTCTTTTAGCAATTGCGTTATGCCTATCCTTATCGGGAGAGTTGTCGGCGACGGCTGTTGCCGCCGAGGACGATATGGGTTGGGGTGACGTCATCCTCGGTGCGGGTACGCTAAGTACCGGCACGGTATACGATGCCGATGAAATGAAAAAGACCGCCATTCAAGCGGGTGAAGAAGGCATCGTAATGGTGAAAAACGAGAACGGCGCGTTGCCGCTTCGCCCGACCGATAAGGTGGCGGTATTCGGTGCGGCACAGTTCTGGGAGTCGTCGTCCGATGCCGACGGATATCATTTCGGCGGGATCGGGTCGGGTGCGATGTGGGGAAAACCCGAGAAAGAACCGATCAAGGCGATCACCGCACTGGCGGCGCAAGGAAAATTTACGGTGTATTCTGCCATTTCGAATAAGTATGAGAGCCAACGCAACTACACACCTACCGCAAAAGATTACGCGGATGCGAAGGCGGCGGGGGTTAACAAAGCGATCGTATTCATCACCCGTTACGACGGGGAAGGCGACAGTAATCTCAATCCCGATGGGGACGAGAAGATCGCCAAAGGGGATTGGTATCTATCCCGAAAAGAAGAAGCGTTGATCCAGGCGCTGAACGAACAGTTTGAACACGTGATCGCGGTGATGAACACGGGCGACGTGATGGATACCAATTGGATCAAAAGCGGGATCGACGGTGTGCAGGTGGTGGACGCAGCACTGTTTTCTTGGTACGGCGGTACTTACGGTGCGATCGCGCTTGCCAACATTTTAAGCGGAGACGCTAGTCCGTCGGGCAAACTTGCCGAAACGGCGGCGGATATTTACAACTATCCCACCACCGAAGATTTCGATAACAAGCAATACACCGCATATACCGAAGACGTCTTTTTGGGGTATCGGTATTTTGAAACGTTTAACGTGCCGGTAAACTATGAGTTTGGGTTCGGTTTATCCTATACCGATTTTGAGATGAGCGATATCCGAATGAGTTCCAACGCGACCCACGTTACGGTGAAGGTGACCGTAAAGAATACGGGTAACTATGTCGGCAAAGAAGTGGTACAGGTATATTTCTCCGCGCCGCAAAAGGGAGTGGGTGGTGCGAAACTGGCAAAACCCGCCAAGGAACTCGCGGGATATGCGAAAACCGACGAACTCAAACCCGGTCAATATCAAGAAGTGACGGTAAAATTCCCGATTTCGGAACTCGCGTCGTATGATGATACGGGTGTCACGGGCAAAAAAGCCGCATGGGTGATGGAAGCAGGCGATTATAAAATCTTGGTTGGCAACTCGGTCAAGAACGTCAAACAAGCGGGTATTTACAAACAAAACGCACTTCGTGTAGTGGAACAACTGTCCACCAAACTGACCCCCCAGGCACTCGGTAAACGGTTGCTCGCGGACGGCAGTTACGAAACGCTTAACGCAGGGACGGTAAAAGAACCCGTATTGGCGGCGGAGAGCAGTAAAGGGCAACAGACCTACCCGAAACTCGTCACCTTTGATGACGTGAAGGCGGGTAAGAACACGGTCGAGCAACTGGTGTCGCAGATGACCATTGAGGAACTGGCTTCCTTTACCGTACCGTCCGGAGGAAAAAACGATGTTTCCGTGCTTGGCGGGAGTGCCGCCGTTTCACAAAAATACGGTATTTCGCGATGCGGTATGGCGGACGGACCGGCGGGTATTAACACGTATATGTGGTCGTTCCCGTCGGCGACGTCAATGGCGTGTACGTGGAATCTGGATCTGCTCGCGGATTTTGGTACCATCACGGGTAAATACGGCAAGGGCATCGATGATTACGATTTCTGGCTGGCGCCCGGTGTGAATATGCAACGCAATCCGCTGGGTGGGCGCAACTACGAGTATTTTTCGGAGGATGCGTTGGTCACGGGATTGTGCGCGACGGCCATCACAGTGAAATGTCAAGCGATCGGCATTTCGGTAACCGCCAAGCATTACGTGGCAAACGATAAAGAGTTGGCGCGCGGCAGTTGTGACAGTCGCGTATCCGAACGCGCGATGCGTGAGATCTATCTGCGTCCGTTTGAATTTCTTGTGAAGGTTGGCAAAGCGGCGAGTATGATGACGGGGTATAACGTGGTCAACGGAACGCAGATCATTGAATACCCCGAACTGTTGGCACTTCCTCGTGAAGAGTGGGGATGGGACGGATTTTATATGAGCGATAGTGGTGATATGAACAGTGGTACCACTGCAGCGTATATCGCCGGAATACAAATGGCGTTGGGTCCGGTGGCACCACCGTCGACGTTATCCGATTGCACGCCGATGGTGAATGCGTATAACAACGGAAAGATCACCCGCGCGGTGTTGGAAAAGAGTGCGGCGACCATCTTGACCGCGATCCTTCGTCAAAAGACGGGGTATTCCTACAAGAAGGTGCCCCACTACGACCCGACGGGTGAGATCAAGAGCGGTACGGCGAACGCAACGACCGAGCAACGTCCGACCACCGCGACGGTTGGACAAGACAAGACGACCACCAAGCAGGGTCAGGTGGCGAACACCACGAAGGATCAGGCAAAGACGACCACCAAACAGGGTCAGGTGGCAACCACCACCAAACAGGGTCAAGTGACCACCCCGATCGGCGGTAACGATACGGTGACCACACCTGTGGGCGGTAACGACACGGTGACCACACCGGTCGGAGGCGACAATACTCCCACCACGACCGAGACCAATCCCGATGGTACGCCCGTCACCACCACGACCGCGACCAACCCCGACGGTACACCCGTTACCACCACAACGGTGGAAGGCGGCGACATTGCGGATACGACCACCACGGTCGATGGCGGCAGTAACGTCGGCGGTGACGATCCGACCGCCACCGCCCCCAAAGGCGGCAGTCTGATTTGGTTGTATATTCTGATCGGTGTCGTCGTACTCGGCGGCGCGGCGGTTGCGGTAATTCTCATTTTGAAGAAAAAGAAGACCGAGCCCGAGCAGGAATAATTGACTGAATAAGTAACGAAGGCGGACGCGAGAGCGTTCGTCTTTGTCTTTTTGGACCTTGCTGACCAAAAAGACAAAGAAAGTGACGCGGGTTTTAAAAAAAACGACTTGAACAAGAACTGAATTATGTTATAATGATATCGACAATGTCCCATAAAAATTAAAACAAAGGGTGACGAGAAGTATGAATAGACCGATTGATATCGTGGTTGTCGGTGCGGGTAACCGTGGCGGTAAGGTATATTCGCCGTTTGCGAAGTTGCGTCCCGATATGATGCGTATTGTGGGTGTGGCGGAGATCGATCCGCAACGTCGCGAGGAGATGGCGCGTGAATATAACATTCCTGCCGAAAACTGTTTCGAGTCGGCGGAAGAATTCTTCAAGCACGACAAGATGGCGGATGCGGTCATCATCGCAACGATGGACCGTCAGCACTATGCGCACAGCATGGCGGCGTTGGATCTTGGCTATCACATCCTGCTCGAAAAACCGATCGCGCCCACCATCAAAGAATGCGTGGAGATCTCGGATAAAGCGGAAAAACTGGGATTGCATGTGGTGATCTGTCACGTGTTGCGGTACACCACCTTCTATCAACTGCTCAAATACTGTGTAGATTCGGGCAAGATCGGTGATGTGGTGGCATTGCACCAGACCGAAAACGTCGGTTGGTGGCATCAGGCGCACAGTTTCGTGCGCGGTAACTGGCGCAATAGTGACGAAACGACCCCGATGATCCTGCAAAAATCCTGTCACGATATGGATATTCTGCATTGGTTGATCGGCAAAAAAGCGTTGCGGGTCAGTTCGTTCGGTTCCAACAAACAGTTCAAACCCGAATGTGCACCTCCCGGTGCGGCGGATCGTTGCTTAAACGGTTGTAAAGCCCGCGCGGGTTGCCCGTACGATTGCGAGAAGATCTACATCTATAAAGATTACGTGAAAGCACACACCGACGTATGGCCGCAGAACGCGGTATGCGCGGACGTGACCCCTGAGAACCTGCGCGAAGCGTTGCGCACGGGTCCGTTCGGCAGATGCGTGTATTTCTGCGACAACAACGTGGTCGACCATCAGACGGTCAACATTCAGTTTGAGGATGAAGTGACCGCGACCTTTATGATGTGCGGGCATACCAACGACCAGTTCGCGCGTGAGATCGTTATTTACGGTACTCACGGTGAGATCCGTGCCGCCATCCGTGAAGGTGGTAACGAGACCATCGAGATGAACTTCTACGGTAAAGGTACCGAGAAACTCAACGTGGCGGATTACACCACCGACTTCTCGGGTCACTCCGGCGGCGACAACCATATGATGGAAGATTTCCTGCATCTGGTTGCAGGTGAACCTGTCACCGGCAACACCGTTACGGTGGTCAAGGCTTCGGTGCACTCGCACAAGATGGCGCTGGCGGCGGAAGATTCCCGCTTGAACGGCGGTAAAGTGGTCGAAATTGACTAATAAAAACGTGATGCCGATGACGGGAGTCATCGGCATCTTTTTTAGACGTAGACGAGAAGTTCTTTGTAAAACCGTTGTTCGCAGTCGATCAGTTTTTCGGCAAGACGACGGCTTTCGGGCGCGGCTTTGGGGTATTGATTGAGATAGCCGCTGAGCGATTTGATACCCATATGGCATCCGTCGGTCATCAGTTGCGCCACGTGTGAGGCTTTGCTGTCCGCCATCAGTTTCACTTCGGTGGACAGCCACGAAAACACCTTGGCGGCAGGGTGGGGATCTTTTTCGTCCTCGTGAATGTCGTTGAGCAGCGCGTGGCATTCGTCACCGATGGAAATGTGTTCATCGTTGTATTTTTTCAGAATGTCGTGCAGTGCGTGGTCACGGTTGACAAATGGCAACACCTGTTCTAAACTATTGGTAGCGCTTTTACATCCGGCATTGCATTCTTTGAGTAAGTTTACGGTATCGGCGGTCATCGTTTCACTCCTTCGACTAGGGTAGCGCGACATATCCGAACTCCGTTTTTGAGCGGCGGATTTTTGCTCGACCCTACGTTAAAATACTCGCCAATACGGGCGTATTGGCTGCGTTTTGTGCCTTGCTCGAA
>CAYSPZ010000046.1:0-13341 GCA_964433065.1 uncultured Eubacteriales bacterium
TGAATTGGTGCGGTTTTTGAGTCGCAAGTATGCTTGAAACCCTTATAAACAGTGGATTTTTAGGGTTTTCAAAGTTCCAATAAATTCTAATATGTACTTTTAAAATCGATTACAGCCACAATTCTCGAAAACTTTTTGTTTTTTCAAGTGTCTACTTTAAGGGGATTATATCAAACGATGTTCCGTGGGACATTTTTATTCTTCGGGGGCAGCGGCTTGCACCGCTTCTCGCAGGACGTCGAGCGCGGTAAGACCTTGTTTGAACTTGACCGCAAAATACGGTTTGGAACCCGCGCTGATCATCACGCGACCTTTGAGTTTGGCGGACAGACGGGAGCCGAGTTCGAAATTCAAGGTGTGCTGATACAGCAGTATCGAATCGGCATTTTGTTTGACCTCGTAGATGCCGAGCGCCGCCGCCATATTGCGGAGAAGTGCCACGTCGATGAGTCCTTGTACCGCTTCGGGCGGTTCGCCGAAACGGTCGATGAGTTCGTCGTACACGTCGAAGGAGTCTTCTTCGGTGCGGATATCCGCGATACGGCGGTACACGTCCAGCCGTTGGGCATTGGACGAGATATACGATTCGGGGATGTGCGCCGATACGGGCAGGTCGATCAGACATTCGGCATCGTGTACGGCGGCATTGCCTTTGGCTTCGTCCACCGCGTCGGCGAGCAGACGCAGATACAGGTCGTACCCGACCGCTTCCATATGCCCGTGTTGCTCACCGCCGAGCAGGTTGCCCGCGCCGCGGATCTCCATATCCCGCATCGCGATCTTGAAGCCTGCGCCGAATTCGGTGAATTCACGGATCGCTTCCAGACGTTTGGCGGCAACGTCGGTGAGGACTTTACCGCGTGTGAAGGTGAGATACGCGAACGCGCGACGGGACGAACGGCCGACACGGCCGCGCAGTTGGTGGAGTTGCGACAGACCGAAACGGTCGGCATTTTCAATGATGAGGGTGTTGACGTTGGGAACGTCGACACCCGTTTCGATGATGGTGGTGCAGACGAGGACGTCCACTTCGTGGTCAATGACCTGTCGCCAGATCTCCGCCATTTCGTCTTCGGTCATTTTACCGTGCGCAAACGCGATCCGTGCTTCGGGGACGCGCATTTGCAATCCCGCGGCGACCCGTTCGATGGTTTCGACGCGGTTGTGAATGTAATACACCTGACCGCCGCGGCGGAGTTCGCGGCGGATCGCGTCGGCGAGCAGACCGTTGTCGTGTTCGAGGACGTAGGTCTGGACAGGACGGCGATCCTGCGGGGCTTCTTCGATGATGGACATATCCCGTATCCCGCTCATCGCCATATTGAGTGTGCGGGGGATCGGGGTTGCCGACAGGGTAAGCACGTCGACGTTGGGGGCGAGTTCCTTGATTCGTTCTTTTTGCGCGACACCGAACCGTTGTTCCTCGTCCACGATGAACAGACCGAGATTGCGGAATTTCACGTCTTTGGACAACATACGGTGGGTGCCGACCACGATATCCAGCGCACCCGTTTTGAGGTCGCGCAGGATCTTTTCCTGTTGTTTGGGGGTGCGGAAACGGGACAGCATTTCGATCTGAACGGGATAGCCTTCGAACCGTTTAACGATGGTGTTATAGTGTTGAAATGCCAGAATGGTGGTGGGAACCAGTATCACGCATTGTTTGCTTTGGGTGACGCATTTGAAGGCGGCACGCAATGCCACTTCAGTTTTGCCGAACCCAACGTCGCCGCAGAGCAGACGGTCCATCGGGACGGGACGTTCCATATCCGCTTTGATCTCGTCGATGCAACGCAGTTGGTCTTCGGTTTCTTCGTGTTCGAAGTGACGTTCGAAATCGTACTGCCATTCGCCGTCGGGGTCAAACGCGTGACCTACCGTTGCCATACGTGCGGAATACAGTTGAATGAGTTCCTTCGCGATATCCTTGACCGCCGACCGTACGCGGGATTTGGTCTTTTTCCATTCCTGACCGCCTAAGCGGTGCAATTTGACCTTGACGTCGTCTTTGGTGCCGATATACTTGGACACCAGATCGAGTTGGGTAACGGGGACGTACAAAGTATCCCCTTTATCGTATTGCAGTTGCAGGTAGTCTTTGATAACACCCTGCACGTTCAATTGGTGAATACCGTTATAAATACCGACACCGTGTGCGGCATGAACGACGTAGTCGCCGACGGTCAGTTCGAATAAACTGTGGATCTCACTCCCCGCTTTGCGGGTGGAACGACGTTTACGGCGCACCGTGTTGATGCGACCGTGGGTGATGAAGGTGACCTCCGTCTCGGGGTATTCCGCGCCTGCCGACAGACCGCCGCACACCACCAACACCTGTCCTTTGATGGGTTTTTCGGGGGCGGGGGCATAGATGGCGGGAATACCGCGTTTTTGAAGGTCGTCCGCAAGTGTTTGTGCGTTCTTCTCTTCCCTGCCCGCGAGTACCACGCAGGCGAATTTACGGGTAAGGCAATCGGTGAGGTCGTCGCACAGCAGGTCAAGACCGCCTGACCACACGGGGAGTTGGCGGCAGGTGACCGCGTACAGGGCGCGGGGTTCGATCCCCGACGCACTGCGCACAAAGGTTTCAAAGACGACGGTGGGACGGGTGGTGAGCAGTCGCACAAATCCGTCGAAATCTTCGCGGTAGCGGCACAGTTGGTGACACAGTTTTCCGTCTTCAAGCAGGGCTTTGATATCTTCCGAGAGTTGCCATTCCACCGCGCGCAGACGGTCTTTGACCTTCAACGTTTCGGATACGACGACCAATGCGTCGTCGATGTAATCGAACACCGTGACGGGGTCGGGGTAGATGAGCGGCAGATATTTGTCTACCGACGACGGGCGAAGTCCGCCGCGCAGACGGTCAATATCGGTGCGCAGGTGTTCTTTGACCGCCGCGTGTTTTGCGGGTAACGTGTCGGCGAGTGCGCCGATCGCGGCGGCAAGGTCATCCGCCGAGTCGTACATAATTTCACACGCGGGTGGGATATCGGTTTCGGTGAGCGGGTCGGTACGACGTTGCGAGAGCACATCAAAATAGGAGATGGTGTCCACCGTGTCCCCCCACAGTTCGATGCGGATGGGGGCGTCGTTTTGGGCGGCATACACGTCGATGATACCGCCGCGTACCGCAAACTGTCCCGCGCCTTCGATCTGGTCGCATCGTTCGTAACCTGCCGCCGTCAAGAAACGGGTCAGGCGGTCGAGCGGCAGTTGCATACCGCAGGTGACGTGTAACGTGCGGGACAGCAAGGTCTTCGGTGGGATGGTATAGCCGGTGACGGCATCGGCGCACGCGACCACCACGTCGTACCGTTTTTGCGCCATACGGGTGAGTACCGACAGGCGCATTTGCTCGTATTCACGAGAGGCGGATTCGGTGGTGCGCAGACACAGTTCGCTTGCGGGGAGGAACAACGCTTCGGTGCCGAGTGCCGCAAAATCTTCACAGACGCGGGTGGCTTCCGCTTCGTCGGCAACGACAAAGAGCGCCCGACGCGCCGTTTTGGCGCGTAGAGCGTTTGTCAGCATCACCTTGTGAATGTGACCGACACCGGTGAGCATCACAGGGGTGTTGCCGCTTTTGACGTCATTTGCCGTCGCGATCACCGACGGCAGACCCGACAGGGCATTTTCGTACACTGACACTGACATTGACTTACCTCGAATATTGATTCATCGCTTCGGCGATGTTGTCTTGTACCATCAGTTTGACCGCCGCCGCGGCATTATCCACCGCTTGGGCGATGGCGGGACGCTCGGTTTCGGTGAAACGGGAGAGCACCCACGCGGCGAGGTCGTAGTCGGGATGGGTTTTTTGTCCCACACCGATCTTGATACGCGGGAATTGTTCGCTTCCGCAAAGGGTAATGATACTGCGCATACCGCGTTGTCCCCCGTCACTGCCTTTGCGGCGGATGCGAATGGTGCCGACCGCGAGGGTGATGTCGTCACAGATGACGATGCACCGTTCGGGCGGGATCTTATAGAACGAAAGCACTTCGCGTACCGCTTCGCCGCTGTTGTTCATAAAGGTCTGCGGTGCCATCAGCAGTACTTTTTTGTCGCCGATGACCGCATCACCGCAAAAAGATTTGAATTTGACGCGGTCGACCTTGACACCGAGTTGGTCGGCAAGGCGCGCGACGGTCATAAATCCTGCGTTGTGGCGGGTGTCGTCGTATTTTTTGCCGGGGTTACCGAGCCCGACCACGACGAAGTCGTAGCCGCCGTTTAGTTTGGTTTTTTTGAAAAACATCGTTTCACCTTATTTCAATGATTCCGTTTTCGGGTCGTACCGTCAACCCGAACGGGGTTTTATCTACTACCGTACCTTTGAGGACGGTAAGGGGGTTTTTGGTAAACAATTCGATTTCCGTTTCGGTCTTGACGGTGAGTACACCATCAAGATCTTCAACGTATAGCCGTGCAAAGAACGGCGCGTCGGTGTGCAGGACACCGTTTTCGAGCGTGCCGTTCAGGACGGTATCACCGACCACCGCGGTGGTGGTGAACCACGTATCGTACGCGCGGGCATAGGCATAGCGGGAGAGGGTGACGTCCTTTTTGCGCGGGAAGCCGACCGCGTAGCGGCGGTCGATCTCCTGCGGGGTCATTGCGGAACCGGTGATATACGGTTCGCACTGGTAGATGGAATACATATGCCCCTCTTCGTCCTGTTTTGAGAAGTTGGACATAAAGGCGTTGTAGGAAGAAAGCAGGCGGTCGCCGTTTCGGTCGAGCAGACCGAGCCAGTATTCCGCTTCACCGCGCCAGATCGACCATGCGTGACCGCAACAGATGGCTTGGCCGTCGGTATCGCCTTCCCAGATGGTTTCCCAAAACCGTGTGGAGGAATGGAACATCGGCGGGACACAGGTGTGGACGCAGTACGCATCGTGCAGTTCCATCACCTGACGGGCAAAGGCGAGGTATTCGGGTTTGCTCTCCACAAAGTAGGCGACGTACAACACCGAAAGCGCGGTACAGGAAATCGAACCGTCTTCCCTGAATTCGCCGTAGCGGTCATCCTTACTGGTTTCGGTAGGGAAACTGAGGTCGCGACGAACGAGGAAGTCGGCGATCTCTTCCGCGTACCGTTTGAATTCGGCGGCGCGGGGGTCGTTACGTGAACACAAAACGGTATACAGGTCGACCACGGGGAAGATCATCACCGTGACGGTGGTATAGTCTTCGTAGCCGCGGCGGATGATGCAACCGTCTTTGGTGGTTTCGTTCAATAACGAGATCATCGCCGCGACGGCGGTTTCGAGATAGTTGTCATTCTTTTCAACCCGCCACAGATCGAGCAAGATGTTGACGCCGTTGAACGCTTCCTGAATACGGTCGCTCTGATACACGTTGTACGGTGCCATTTTATGCGGTACGTCCTGTTCGTGCGGAATGAGGGTATGACGTTCGCGGTAGGCGCTCTCACAGTCGGCGAGCATAATGTTTTTGAAGTTGCGTAACAGGTCGATACGCGGTTGATCGACGGGGTAGTGCTTCATATATCGCAGTTGCGACCACGCCCACATTGCGTGTTCGCAGAGGTTGGTATCGTATTCGCCGCGATAGGTGGCGGCAGGCGGCATATACACCGCTTCGCCCGACGCGGTCTGACCGATGATATGGTCACGGGTAGGTTCAATGGAATGGACGCTCTTTTCAAACATCGTTTTCCAATCATCGTGCGCAAAGCAGACGCAACCGATCCCCGCTTTACCGTTTATATAGGGGGTCACGTGGTAGAACCCGTAGGTGTCGGCGGAGAACGTAACGGTAGCGCCGCCGTGATAGACGGTGGTCGTACCGTCGGGGGTGACAACGTGAATCTCGTCGCAGTTGCCGAGGATATTCACCGACAACGAACGACCGATCCGGCAGGACGATTGCTCGTAGTACGCGCAGGGAATATGTAACAGGTCGGATACCGCCGCCAGTCCGTCTTGATAGGACGAAACGGGAACGAGGTAGGCGGTAAGGTCGCCGCTGTCTTTGGGGGTATCGCCGTAGCAACGGTCGCGGGTTTCGACCAGTTCAAAGCCGTCGATAAAATGCAAACAGGTGGAATAGTCCACGCGGAATGCCGCGCAGGGAGTTTCGGCGATCAACATCAGGTGTTTGCCGTCCACACGGGTGAACAGACACAACGCGTACTGACCTTCTGTTTGGTGGTACGGTGAGGACACGGTGAACTGCCGTTTCCAGTCGCCGTCTTTGACACCGAGCATATGGAGAGGAAACGAGCCGCCGAAGTGGGAAAAGCAATCGTTTTCGTAGTGCCACTGTACTTTCAGCGCATCGTCGAGCGCGGTGACCGTACCGCGCACACCGAGTTTTTCGTTACAAAGGGTGGCGGTGGTGCCGTCAAAGGCGGTGACGGTCAGTTCGGCGGTATGAAAAGGATGCGGTTCGCCATTTTGTTTTTCGAGGGCGATCACGTCCTCGTCGCGGTGGGTATAGCACACCTGACCGAACGTCCCTTTGCCGTTGGTGATATCGTATCCCCCGTCGTAGCGGTTGTCGAGAATACGGGTAATTTTTTGGTTATCGACCGCTATGGTAAATGCCTTCATCGTCATCACAATCCTTTGACATATATTCGTAAAAAAGTATACCATACTCTTTTCGTTGATACAAGAAAAAAGTATGGTATATAAATAGAAAACGACGGACTACCCCTTCGTCACGGCAAAGCCGCGACACCTCCCCTGACAAGGGGAGGCTTTTCTACCGCCCGTTTTTGAGGGACTTGCGCCTCATCAAAAAAAGCCGTGAATTTCACGGCTTTTCTTCATCCATCGCTTTTACGTGTTGCTTCAATATAATATTTATATATTGTGAAAGTGAGCGATCGTCCATCTCTGCTCTTTCCTTTAATTTTGCTAAAACGTCATTGTCTATCGTGATACTGATTTTTTCCTTTAAAGGTTTCATTTTACCACCTCAATGACATTATAGGATAAACCATTCGAATATTTGGCTTTATTCTGCTTCCTCATCCTCGAAACAGTAATCGTTCAATTCGTTAAAATTCAGAAACTCCGCGAGGGTCATATTGAACGCGATCGCCAGTTTGTGTAATGTCTTAACGCGGGGATTTTTGGTGTTACCCTGAACAATGTTGTCGAGTGTCGACTGTTTTACATCACTCATCGTTGCCAGTTTATTGATGGCGATCCGCCGTTGTTTGCACAACTCCCGTATTCGCTTGACATACAATTCGGAATAGTCCATACGGTTGCACCTCATCAAAAAAGTTACCCAATTATGGGTTGCTTTTATGATAACCGCAAGAAAAACAAACATTACCCGAATACGGGTTGACATACCCGTGTTTTTTCGTTTAAAATAAAAATAACCCGTTTTCGGGTATTTTGAAGTAGGTGATGTGATGTCAACTTGTACCTTTTTCGGTCACAGAGATACCCCAAGTAAAATCGAACCACTTCTGAGAAAGACTTTGATAAATTTGATTACGGAAAAAGGTGTCACACGCTTTTTGGTGGGCAATCAAGGTGCGTTCGATACGTTGGTACGAAACACTCTTCGCTCTTTGCAAACTGACTATCCGCATATTGACTATGCCGTTGTTTTAGCGTATATGCCGTCGCAAAATCTTCTGGATACGTTTGACGAAGATACCAGTACGGTGTTTCCGGAGGGTTTGGAAACCGTGCCTCCCCGTTTTGCCATATCCAGACGCAATCGTTGGATGATTGAACAATCCACATACGTTGTGACATTTGTTGAACATCACGGCGGTGCGGCAACGTTTCAAAAAACGGCAGAAAACAAGAAAAAGATCGTCGTCAACCTTGCTCAATGTAGCCTATCAAAAAACGCAACCTGTGATTAACAGGTTGCGTTTTTGTTATAACGTTGCCGCCATGACGGCTTTGATGGTGTGCATACGGTTTTCCGCTTCGTCGAACACGATGGAACGGTCGCTTTCGAATACTTCGTCGGTCACTTCCATACAGGTGATGCCGTATTTTTCGTGGATCTGTTTACCGATGACGGTATTCAAATCGTGGAACGCGGGTAAGCAGTGCATAAAGCGACATTGGTCGCCCGCCGCGTTCATCAGGTCGGCGGTGACGCGGTACGGGGTGAGTTGTTCGATACGTTCCTGCCACACCGAGTCGGGTTCGCCCATCGACACCCACACGTCGGTATAGATGACCGAGGCGCCTTTGACGGCGGTGACGGGATCTTCGATAAATTCGAGTACCGCGCCCGTTTCGGCGGCTACCGCTTGGCAGGTATCGATCAGTTGCTGATCGGGGAAATACGCTTTGGGGGCGCAGGCAACGAAGTGCATACCCATTTTCGCGCAACCGACCATCAGCGAGTTACCCATATTGTAGCGGGCATCCCCCATATACACGAGTTTGCGACCTTTGAGCGACCCGAAATGTTCTTCGATGGTGAGCAGGTCGGCAAGTATCTGGGTGGGATGGAATTCGTTGGTAAGCCCGTTCCATACGGGGACACCCGCGTACTGTGCCAATGCTTCCACGATCTCCTGACCGAAGCCGCGGTATTCAATGCCGTCGTACATCCGACCGAGTACCCGCGCGGTGTCGGCGATGCTTTCTTTTTTGCCGATCTGCGAACCTTGCGGGTCGAGGTAGGTACAGTGCATACCGAGGTCCGCCGCCGCGACTTCGAACGCGCAACGGGTACGGGTGCTGGTCTTCTCAAAGATGAGTGCGACCGATTTCCCCTCGCACAGACGGTGCGGGATCCCCGCTTTTTTCTTGGCTTTCAGGTCTTTCGCGAGAGCGAGTAATTCGGTCATTTCCTGCGGTGTATAGTCGAGTAATTTTAAAAAACTTCTGCCTTTCATCGACATATTAAAGTCCCTCCCCACAAGCGGTTTCAATGACGTTGAGTGCCTGTTCCAGCAACTCGTCCGAGATGGTGAGTGCGGGTAACAGACGTACTTTGGTTTTGGCGGTCAGACACAGTACACCGTTTTGCATACAGTCGCGTACCACGTCGGCGGCGGGACGGTCGGTTTCGATGCCGATCATCAATCCCTTACCGCTGACCGACCGAACACCTTTTGCGTTTTCCAGTCGGTCAAAGATATAGGCGCTTTTACGGCGCACGTCGGCGAGCAGGGTATCGTCGATCCTATCGAGTACCGCGATGGCACCCGCACACGCGACGGGGTTACCGCCGTAGGTGGAGCCGTGTTCGCCGAAGCCGAGTGTATATTCGCATTTTTCGCCGAACAGGGTGGCACCGATGGGTAAACCGCCGCCGAGACCTTTGGCGGTGGTGACGATATCGGGGGTGATGCCGTACTGCTCATACGCGTACAGCGTACCCGTTCTGCCGTTGCCCGTCTGTACCTCGTCCACGATGAGCAGGATGTCGTGGTCCTGACAGTATTGCGCGGTCTGTTGCAGGTAGGTAAGGTCAAGCGGTAACACACCGCCTTCCCCTTGCACACATTCCACCATCACGGCGGCGAGATTGTGTTGTTCTGCCATCGCTTTGAGCGCGTCAAAGTCGTTCGCGGGGGCATACACGAACCCGTCGGTGAGCGGTAAAAACTGTTGGTGGAAGGTATCCTGACCCGTGGCGGCGAGGGTGGTGACCGTTCTGCCGTGGAAACTGTTAACGAGGGTGAGAATGGTATAACAGTCCTCGCCTTTGTGTTCGGCGGCATATTTCCGCGCGGTCTTGATGGCGCATTCGTTGGCTTCGGCACCCGAGTTGCCGAAAAACACCTTTTTCATACCGGTACGTTCGCACAAGCGTTTCGCGAGTTCACCGCAAGGGGCGGTATAGTACAGGTTGGAGGTGTGTTGCAGTTTCGACAGTTGCGCGGTCACGGCGGCGACCCAATCGTCGTCAGCGATACCGAGCGCGGTGACACCGATACCCGAACCCATATCGATATAGGCTTTCCCGTCGGTGTCGTAGATCACGGAACCTTTGCCGTGATCCAGTGTGACGGGAAACCGTTTATAGGTGTTGGCGACAAACGTTTGGTCCGTATTAATCATCGTGTTCACCTACCACCATCGTACCGGCACCTTCGTCGGTAAGCAATTCCATCAGAATGGAGTGCGGAACTCTGCCGTCCATAATGATGACTTTTTTGACACCGCTTTGGATCGCTTCGACGCAACAGTCGACTTTCGGGATCATACCGCCCGAGATGACCCCTTCGCTTTGCAGTTTTGACGCTTCGGCGACGGTGATCTCGGGGATGAGCGTTGCGGGGTCATCTTTATCGCGCAGGATACCTGCGATGTCGGTCATCATAATTAAGCGTTCGGCGTGCAACGCACCCGCGATATAAGCGGCGGCGGTGTCGCCGTTGATGTTGTACGCGTTGCCTTCGTGGTCGCTGGCGACGGTGGAAATGACCGGAATGTAGTTCTTTTCGAGCAGGTCGGTGACCGGTTGGGGGCGGATCTTGACGATCTCGCCGACATAGCCGAGCCGTTCGTCTTTGACGGTGGCTTCGATCAGACCGCCGTCCATACCCGAAATACCGACCGCGTGGCCGCCTTTCATTTGCAGTAAGGTGACGAGCGATTTGTTGACCTTACCCGCGAGGACCATCTGGACGATATCCACCGTTTCCTTGTCAGTGACACGAAGACCGTCCACAAATTGGGCTTGTTTGCCGAGTTTTTGCATCAGTTCGCTGATCTCGGGACCGCCGCCGTGTACCAGCACGACCTTGACACCGATCAGCCATAACAGGACGATGTCTTCCATCACCTGTTGTTTTAATTGTTCGTTGATCATCGCGTTGCCGCCGTATTTGACCACGACCACCTTGCCGGTATACCGTTTGATATACGGCAATGCCTGTGTCAACACTTCGGCGCGTTGCGCGTTGGAAAATTGCAGATCCATCTTGAGTTACTCCTCTCAGGTGCGATAGTCGCCGTTGATACGGACGTAGTCGTAGGTGAGGTCACAACCCCACGCGGTGGCGGTGCCGTCCCCGTCGCCGAGCGATACGAGGATGTCGATCTCTTTTTCGAGCAGGATCTCTTTGGCTTTTTCTTCCGAGAAGTCGACACCTGCGCCGTTTTTACACACGTCGATGGTGCCTTTTTGACTGCGGAAGGCGACGTCGACTTTGTTGACGTCAACGTTGGCGCCGCTGTAACCGATGGCGCACAGGACACGACCCCAGTTCGCGTCCGCGCCGAACATGGCGGCTTTGAGCAGACTGGAACAGATCACACTTTTCGCGACCGTTTTGGCGGTAGCGGTGTCGACGGCGCCCGTGACGGTGCATTCCAGCAGTTTGGTGGCACCTTCCCCGTCGCCCGCGATGGTGCGGCACAGTTCGACGGTGATGGTATTGAGTGCTTTCATAAAGGTGGCGAACCGCTCGTCTTCTTCGGTCAGTTCGGGGTTTCCCGCCTCGCCGTTTGCGAGGACCACCACCATATCGTTGGTGGAGGTATCCCCGTCGATGCTCAGCATATTAAACGTAGAGGTGATATCGTTTGAAAGGGCTTTTTGGAGCAGTGACGGCGCGATGGCGGCATCGGTGGTGATGAACACCAACATGGTTGCCATATTGGGGTGGATCATACCGCTGCCTTTGGCGATACCGCCGATACGGCAGGCGACACCGTCCAGTTCGAATTCCACCGCGACCTGCTTTTTGACCGTGTCGGTGGTCATAATGCCTTCGGCGGCAAATTCACCGCCGTCGGTGGACAGACCCGAAACGAGTGAGGGCATCCCTGCCGCGATGGGGGTGATATCGAGCGGTTGACCGATGACACCCGTTGACGCGACTACCACGTCCTGCGGATCGATGTGCAGTGCGTCGGCGACGAGGTCGCTCATCTGACGCGCCACGTCCAAGCCGTTGGCATTGCAGGTGTTCGCGTTGCCGCTGTTACACACGATGGCTTGCGCTTTGCCGTTTTGCAGGTGTTCTTTGGTGACGGTGAGCGGCGCGCCTTTGACCAGATTTTGGGTATAAACTGCCGCCGCCGAAGCGGGGACGCTGCTCACGATGAGTGACAGGTCACGTTTTTGACGGTTTTTGCGGATGCCGCAATGGACACCGTTTGCCGTAAAGCCTTTTGCGGCACAGACGCCGCCGTTGATGAATTTCATAACTTAACTCCTTATATGACAAGCCCTGTCGTTTCGTCGACGTCGAGCAAGAGGTTCATATTTTGTATTGCCGCGCCCGAAGCGCCTTTGCCGAGGTTGTCAAACCGTGCGGTCAATACCAGCCGTTCGGCATTGCCCGTAACGGTCAGTTGCATATCGTCTCTGCCCGAGAATGCCGCCGCCGACAGGAACCCGTTTTCGTCGGCGGTATCGCTCACCGAGACCAGACCTTGCGTATAGTACGCGGTGTAGGTATCGAGGATATCCTGCAGAGAACCGCGACATTGGTCGGCAAACAACGGGACGGACACTTCCATACCGCTGTAAAACGGGGCGACGATGGGACAGAAGACGGGCAGACGGGTAAGACCGCTGATCCCTGCCATTTCTTTTAAGTGTTTGTGTTGTTGGGTGAGCCCGTACATACGCGGGGCGGCGAGGTAGGGGTCGAGCGGGGTCTGTTCGTACTGCGCGATCATCTGTTTACCGCCACCCGAGTAACCGGTGAGCGAGTGACAGGTGAGGGCGGTATCGGGATCGAGCAGACCTTCGCGGACGAGCGGTTCGACCAACGCGACGAAACCGCTCGCGTGGCAACCGGGGTTGGCGATGCGTTTCGCGTTCGCGATGCGGTCGCGTCTGCCGAACAGTTCGGGGAACCCGTATTCCCAGTCGGGGTTTGTGCGGTGGGCGGTGGAGGTGTCGATGATCGCAACGTTGCTTTCTTTCGCGAGTTCGACCGCTTCGATCGCCGCCGCGTCGGGTAAGCACAAAAACGCGATATCCGCCTCGTGCAGTGCCTCTTTACGGGCGGCGGGGTCTTTGCGCAGGTCGTCAGATAGAATGAGCAGTTGCAGATCACGGCGTCCTGCCAGTCGTTCGTGAATACGTAAGCCGGTGGTACCGGCACTGCCGTCAATGAATACTTTCGTCATACCGACACCTTCGCTCTCACAAATTCGAGTTGTTGTTCCACCGACGCGACCGAGGTACCGCCTTCCGAGATGCGTTTTTCGACGCAGACGGTAAGGTCGACGGCTTCGTAGATATCCTCTTCAAACAGGTCGCTGTATTCGCGGTAGGTTTCAAGCGGTAAGGTTTCGAGCACCTGACCGTTTCGGATACAGGTCGCCACGATCTGTCCCGAGATCTTGTACGCGCTACGGAACGGCAGACCTTTTTTGACCAGATAGTCGGCAAGGTCGGTGGCATTGATAA
>CAYSPZ010000047.1:0-13231 GCA_964433065.1 uncultured Eubacteriales bacterium
AGGTCTTACCGTGGTCAACGTGACCCATTACCACCACGACGGGATCGCGGTCGAGCAGATTTTCGTCGGTGTCTTCACTGTCATCGATGATCCGCTCTTCAATGGTGACCACCACTTCGCGTTCAACTTTGGTATGGAATTCTTCCGCTACGAGGAATGCCGTATCGAAATCGATCTCCTCGTTGGCGGTCGCCATAAAGCCCATCATCATCAGTTTTTTGATGACTTCCGCGACGGTCGCTTTCAGACGCAATGCCAGTTCGGTCACGGTGATGGTATCACCGACCGTGATGGTCATCTGCTTCTTCTGACGTTCCAACTGAATACGTTTTAACCGTTCCGCCTCGGTCTCGTGACGACGTTGCGGTTTACGGTACTGTTGCGATTTCTGATTGATCTTCTGTTTTTTGATCGCGCCGCCGTCACCGCGTACACGGCTGGACGTCTGCGCCATCACGTCAAACTTCTCGTCGTACTTGTTGCCGACGTTCATCTGCGGTGTACGGGTATCCACCGTGCGACGCTCGATGGGCGCACGGGGTGCCGCAGGTTGTTTCTCCTTCTTCGGCTTCGGTGCAGGCGCGGGGATCACCACGTCGCCTTCCGCCGCGGGTTTCTCGGCAGGTGCCGCTTCTTCCGCTGCAGGCGCAGGTTTTTCGGCTTTTGCCTTCTCTTCACGCTGTTTATCCGCTTTCGCAAAATATTCGTCCAGGTTCGCCACTTGATATTTCTGCGTGTAGTAATCGAAAATGATATCTAATTCTTCTTCTTGTAACGCGGTCGCCGTCTTTTTCGGGGTATCGACATACTTTGCCAACACCTCAATGATCTCTTTACTGGCAAGACCGAAATCTTTGGCGACGTCGCTGACACGGTATTTAATCAACATATAGGAATTCCTCCTTTTAATCTTGTTGGGTGGATGAGAGATTTTTGCACAACGGCTCGATTGACCGCTTAAACCCGTCGTCACAAACGGCGGCTACCGCGACGGGCTTCGACGACCCGATCACGTGAGCAAGCGTTTCCTTATCGAACGGCAAACGGCACACGGTGTGATTGGCTGCGCGAAACCGTACTTCCTTGACGGTACGTTCGGACGCGTCGTCGGCAAGTAAGATGATCGGCGATGCCGTTTCACACAGGGCGACCACCGCATCAAACCCGACGGTCAGTTTCCCGCAACGACGGCACATACCGAGTAATCCCTGCAATTTAGACACCGTCATGCGCGTGTAATTCCTCCTCCATTTGGTTGTATACCTGTTCGGGAATGCGACACGCAAACGATTTTTCAAACCGCCGCGCCTTGCGGGCGGCTTGCAGACAGGTAATGTCGGGACAAACGTACGCGCCGCGACCGGCTTTCTTTCCGGTCAGGTCGAGCGAGATATCCCCGTCGGGTCCTTTGACCACACGCACCAATTCTTTTTTCGGTTTCATCTCACCGCATCCGCTGCATTTGCGAAGCGGGATCCGTTTCGTCTGCATTGTTGCTACACTCCCAAAATTTTGTTATCAGGCTTCTTCGCCGTAAAATCCGCTTTCAGGGCGGATATCGATCTTCCAACCGGTCAACCGCGCCGCCAAACGGGCGTTCTGACCTTTGTTACCGATCGCAAGCGACAACTGCGCATCCGGCACCGTCGCGCGGCACGATTTCGCGCCGTCGGGATCCACTTCCACGCTTACCACTTTGGCAGGTGCCAACGCGGCGGCAATGAACTTCTCGGGATCTTCACTGTACTCGATGATGTCGATCTTCTCACCGCCGAGTTCTTCCACGATCTGCGCAACACGGGCACCTTTCGCACCGATACACGCGCCGACCGCGTCGACGTTCTCGTCGTGTGCCAACACCGCGAGTTTGGTACGGGATCCCGCTTCACGGGACACCGCTTTGATCTCCACCGTTCCGTCAAAGATCTCGGGCACTTCCACTTCAAACAAGCGTTTGACCAGACCGGGATGGGTACGGGAAATCAAAATGCGCGGTCCCTTTTCGGAATCTTTCACGTCGACCACGAAAACCTTCACGTGCATACCCTCGCGCAACACTTCGTTGCCCACCTGCTCGGTACGGGGTAATACCGCTTCGGATTTACCGATCTCCACCGTCGCGGCACCCGATACGGGATCAACGCGACTGACACGCGCGGTCACCAGTTCCTGATTATGACGTTGGAACTCCATCAGTTTCTGTCCGCGCTCCGCTTCACGGATCCCTTGACGGATCACGTGTTTGGCAGTCTGCGCCGCGATACGGCCGAACTGCTTCGTTTCGAGCGCGATATCGATGACGTCGCCGACCTTGGCGGATTTCTTATACTTGACCGCCTGTTCGACCAGCAACTCTTCGTCGGGATTTTCGATCTCTTCGACCACCGTCTTACGCAACGTAACGGTAAACTCACCCGTTGCGGGATCCATCACCACGAAAATGTTCTCGTTCCCGCCGTAATCTTTTTTCACGGCGAGCACGACGGCGGCGCGGATCTTTTCGAGTAAATACTCGCCGTCAATACCTTTCTCTTTGACCAACAGGTTCAGTGCTTCAAAGAATTCTGCGTTGTTGTTTTTCATTTTTTGTCATTCCTCCGTTCAGATAGGTCACTCATCGTTGTCATCATCGTCATCCCACAGATCGACGGCATTGACCGCCGCCACGTCTTTACGGGAAAAAATACGGGTCTCGTCCTCGTCGGTCTGTAAGGCGATATCCCCGTCGGGTGTGCCGAGCAGGATCCCCACGTACTCGCGTATACCGTTTTCATCCGGTCGGATCAACCGTACGGTGATCGGCTCACCTTCGTATGCCTCAAAATGTTCGGGTCGGGTCAGTTCCCGTTCCACACCCGGTGACATCACTTCCAGACAATACGATTGCGGAATGGGATCGGCTTTGTCGAGCGCGGGATTGAGAAGATGGGTCATATCCACGCAATCGTTGATGTTCACCCCGTCCGACTTGTCAATGATGATGCGCAGATACCAGTCGGCACCCTCTTTCACAAACCGTACGTCCCAGATGGTTAGCCCCAGTTGCTCGGCAAACGGCTCAGCGATCTTGCGGCATACCGCCGCGATCCCGCCTTCGGCTTTTCCTTTCGCCATATACAGTCCCCCTTTACAGACCTTGATATCTTGACAAACACAAAGGAGCGGGTCGCCCCACTCCTTTACGTTACCAATATCATACACTCATAGTATATCACACTTTTTCAAAAAAGCAAGACTTTTTTTAAAACTCATACTATACAACCCCTGTGAAATGTGTTACAATGATTAAAATTCAGTCAAAGGAGTACCGCTATGAGCCGTCTTGCCGATATTTGCCGCGTCTTACTCTGGATCGTTTTCGCCTACGTGATGATCATGCAAACCTTAGTCACTCTCAGTATTATTGCAGGCGGTGACGTCAGTGCCGCCCCCGTCGTGGCGACCTCCTTGCTGATGGCACTCGCCGTCATCTTGTTCGCCACCCTGCCTCACAGAGGCAAAACGATCGCCCTGCTCTTAGCGGTGGCGGCGGCGATCCTGTTTATTCTCATCGCGGTATGGCTGTATAAAGAATTCCCCCCGCATATCAACGTACACGGCGGTGACAGCGGGATGACCGGTTGGCGCATCATCTACCGCCATTTGACTCCCATCCTCATTCCGGTACTGATGCTCCCGATGTGGATCGAATCGCGTATTCGCTTTCTGGAAGCCCGTGAAAAAGCCGCGCGCGAAGCCCCCGAAACCTACATCCCGATCGACAATACCGAAGAATGACACACGACCTGTTTCCCGCCGCGTTCGAAGAGCGGATGCGGCGGTTGTTATCCGACGACTGGGATGCCTTTTGCGAGGCATTCTCCCGACCGCTCACCGTTCGCGGTGTGCGGTGTAATACGCTTAAAACCACGGCATCGCAACTGCAAAGTGCTTTACCGTTTTCATTGTCGCCCTGCGCTTTTTCGCCGCTCGGCTACACCGCCGACACACCGTTCAAAGCGGGCAAAGACCCCCTGCACCACGCGGGTGCCTACTATATGCAGGAACCCTCCGCCATGTCGGCGGTCACCGTGCTGAACCCCAAAGCGGGTGAAAAGGTACTCGACCTGTGCGCCGCCCCCGGCGGCAAATCCACCCAAATCGCGGCGGCGATCGGTTCGACGGGTCTTCTTTGGTGCAACGAATACGTCCCCGCCCGTGCCCGTATCCTCGCGCAGAATTTGGAACGGTGCGGTGTGCGCAACGGTGTGGTGACGGTAGGGGATACCGCCGCACTGCCGCCCGTACTCGGCGGCTTTTTCGACGCGGTACTCGCCGACGTCCCCTGTTCGGGCGAGGGTATGTTCCGCAAAGAACCCGAAGCCCTCACCGAATGGAGCGAAGACAATATCGCACTGTGTGCACGGCGCGGTCAGGAGATCTTACACAATGCCGCCGCGTGCGTACGCAAAGGCGGCAGGCTGGTGCTTTCCACCTGTACCTTTGCCCCCGAAGAAAACGAATGGGCGGTGGTGCGATTCTTACGTTCTCACCCCGACTTTTCATTGGTCGACTGCGGTGTCGATTTCGGTCGCGTTGGCTTTGATGCCGACCGCATCGCTCCCTTCGGCACACCCGACGAGGTTGCCGCCGCACGGGAGATACCGCTCGACCGTTGCCGCCGCATTCTGCCGCAAGACGGCGGCGAAGGACATTTCATTGCCCTCTTTGTCCGCGACGGGGAAGCGGACGAAACGTCCACCCGCCCGATGACCGCAAAACCCACCGATGCCGTTCGCGCGGCGCAACAACTGTATGCCGATTGCTTTACCGATACACCCGACGGGATCTGGGTGACGGTGGGGGATACGGTGCGATTGCTTCCCGTCGGTATACCCCAAACCAACCTGCGCTTACTGTACGCGGGCGTGGCGGTCGCCGCCGTTCATACGGGACGCGTACTTCGCGCCGAACCCGAACACGCGGTGTTCCAAAGTGCCAAAGCGACAAACTGCCGCCGCTTACTTACCCTTTCGGCAGACGACCCCCGTATCGTGTCCTTCCTGCAAGGCAACGAACTGCCCACCGACGGTGATAACGGCTACACCGCCGTCGCGGTCGAAAACATCGTCTGCGGCTTCGGTAAAGTGTCAAACGGCAAACTCAAAAATCACTATCCGAAAGGTCTGCGATTGCTAACATAAAAAAGCGCGGTGCACATTTCTGTGCACCGCGCTTTTTTTATATTAAAATTCTTCCCATGCGTCTTCGTAGATCGAGTCCGCCGCGACTTGCTCACGCAGGATCTCTTCAAAGACCGCCGCCGTATCGAACGGCACTTCGTAGATCAGATAATCGTTTTCATTCTCCTGAACCACGTAATACGTTCCGTTGAGATACAGAACATCACATAAGTATTCGCGGAACAACAGATCGTCCGAACACCCCATTACCGAAGCCAGATGCTCGTAATCCAGCGACACTACCGACGATTGCTCCTGCGGCACTTGTGTTTGGATCACCTCGAACACCGCGTCGATCTGTTCGTCCGAAAGGATAAACGAAAATTCTTCTTGCTCGTAAGTTTCATCGTTCCAACGGTAATACCAGTACCCGTATTTCTCATGCTCGAATCCGTTGAGAATGCGATACTGTACCGTGTCAAAGATGTCCTCCCGACAAAACAGAGTCCAATCGTCAAGTTGCAAAAAGGCTTTATCGGTACTGTACTCACACATATCTCCTATGATTCCGCTCAACAAAACGGGAACGTCGGATTCGGTGACGTGTAGGTAATTATCCGCAGAATAAACGAACGCAGGGTATACGCTGTCGTGTTCGGTCAGCGGAAGATAGTGTGTACCGTTCCACCGAATACTGCCGTCCTCTTCATAAAAGGCCTGCGCCGCGCGCGCGGCGTCCAACGCTTGACAACCCGTGAGCGAAAAAAGCAAAACGAATACCAAAAGAAGTGAAAACAGACGTTTCATCATTTCCGCTCCTTTCTATTCCAGATTGAGTTTGCGCCGCAACACGTAGTTGCTGATCGCAAAATACAACCAACCGAACAAAACCGCGAACACGGTAAGTCCGCATAACAGCAGATGAACGAACAAGGTCGTGTTTCCCTCGATCCATTTCCCGACCGCTTCCCAAAATGCCGATTCCGCAAGGAACGAGAAAACGATCGACCCGACCGTGCCGAGGATCTGCGTGATCGTGTAGTAACCGAAGTAAAAGCCGAAAGAGGCGAGCAACCGATTTTTTCTGCTCAGTTGCCCCAGCGAGAGGAACAGATAATACAACAACAGTTCCATCGCAAAAGTGACGACCAACAACACCGCAAATTCCACAATGTACAACGCGATATGCGCACTCGTCTGACCGGGGATCAGCGACCACAGATACTGAATGCTCCGCACGATCTCCGTCCACACTTCACCGCAGGTCACGATCATCAGTGACAAGACCGACGTGATCACCGCACTGACCGAGAATCCCAGCGTCGTCAACAACTTGGTATACAGATGTTGCGTGGTGGTTACCGGCAAGGTCAAACTCAGATACCCTTCGGTGGTAAACAGGTTTTTATAGAACCGAACCAGTCCCATCACAAACGGTATCGACAGATTGATGAGGTTGATCACCACAAGGAAAAAGACGATCGATCCGAACAACAGCCCGTAGACGGTGGTATCGGTTTCAAACAACTGAACGATCCGCGCCAATGCCGAAAACACCAGCACCAGTGCCTGTACGGGAAGTAGGATGCGTCCGAGTGCCAAAAACTCGTGTTTAAACAGTTTCTTTACCATCGGAACACCTCCCTGAACAACTCGTCCACACTCTTTCCGCTCTCTTCGCGGATCTCCTGTACCGACTTGTGCATCAGGATATTCCCTTGATGAATGAGGATCGCCTCGTTTAAGATCGGCTCGATATCCGCGATCAAGTGGGTCGACAGGATCACCGATGCCTCAGGATTGTAACAGTTGAGGATGGTGTTGATCACGTAATCCCGCGCCGCAGGATCCACACCCGCGATCGGTTCATCCAATACGTACAACCGCGCCTGACGGCTCATCGTGAGGATCAGACACACCTTCTCCTTGTTCCCTTTGGACAACGCTTTCAACTTCTGGTTGGGCGCGATACCCAACTTTGATAACAACTCGTATGCCGTATCGGGACGGAAATCCGCATAGAAATCCGTAAAATACGCCACGATCTGTTTGACCGTCATCCACGAATTCAAAAAACTGTTATCCGGCAGATATGCCACCCATGCCTTCGTCCGGGCACACGGTGCAAGTCCGCCGACGGTCAGTTCACCCGCCGTCGGTTGTAACAGTCCGTTAATGAGTTTGATGAGCGTCGTTTTCCCCGACCCGTTCGGACCGAGCAACCCCACGATCCGACCACTTTCGATGGTCAGATCGATGTGATCCAACGCGACCGTCGACCCGAAACTCTTGGTCAACCCGCGACAACATAACAATTCACTCATATGCACCCCTCCTTCAAATGAACGGTATCGTATGATTATTTCGTACCGAAAATACGGTCACCCGCGTCGCCCAGACCCGGCACGATATACCCGTGCTCGTTGAGATGATCGTCGAGCGCCGCACAGTAGATCTGCACGTCGGGATGTGCATCGTGCAATGCCTTTAACCCTTCGGGCGCGGCAATGATACACATAAACTTGATGTTACGCGGTCCGCGTTTCTTAATCTGCGAGATCGCGTCCACCGCCGACCCGCCGGTCGCGAGCATCGGGTCGAGCACGATCACGTCGCGTTGACCGATATCACTCGGCAGTTTGCAATAATACTCGACGGGCGTGAGGGTCTGCTCGTCGCGGTACAAACCGATGTGACCCACACGGGCGCCGGGTACCAGTTCCATCACACCGTCCACCATACCGAGACCCGCGCGCAGGATCGGCACGAATGCCAGTTTCCGTCCCGCGATCACCAGCGACTTGGTACGGCAAAGCGGCGTTTCCACTTCCGCTTCGCAGGTTCCCAGATCGCGCGTTGCCTCGTAGCACAGCAACATCGTGATCTCACGGATGAGTTCACGAAACTCTTTGGAACTGGTGTTCTTGTCACGCAACACCGTGAGTTTGTGTTGAATAAGAGGGTGGTCCGCAATAAAAGGTTTGAGTTCCATATTGACTTACCTCCAATAAATTAGTCTTGTATATTTTGACGCAGACGCAACTCGCGTTGTGCCTGTGGCAACCGTAAATAGGTGGGAAGCAACGTATCACCCGATACTCCTTCTCCGTTTTCCAATATCTCTACCGCCGCATTCGCGACCCCCGTCGCGTGTTGATACCGCCACGCAGGCGGTGCTAAGATGAGTTGCGGTACGCGTTCACGTAACGCGTCGTAGGTGATCGCCGCACCGTCCCCGATCACCATAAGCGGTCGATCGTTGTCCGAAAGCCGCACCGCCACTTCGTCGAGCGGCAATGCCTCGTCCTCGGTCACACGGGTGATCACCCCGTTATCGCAATCGAAAACGGCGGTGTAGATCTGTTGACACCGCGCATCCATCGCGGTGAGAATGCGTCCCGTGTACGGTACCCCCGTAAACCGCATCGCCATTCCCTCTAACGTCGAAACGGCGGCGCACGGCAGATCGTTCGCAAATGCCAGACCCTTCACGGCGGCAACGCCGATGCGTACCCCCGTAAACGACCCCGGTCCCACCGCCACCGCGAGTGCGCCGATATCCGCAAGGGTCAACCCCGCGTTTTTTAACATATCGGTGATCATCGGTGACAGCGTCTGTGAATGTGTCAGTTTGGTGTTGACTGCGCTCTCGCACCATACCGTCTGTTCGATATCGGTCACACGTAACACGGCGCAGGAGGCAGGTCCTGCGGACGATTCCACCGCCAATAACCAATACGGTGCTATAAGGTGACGCGACTCATTCGAACCTTGTTTTAAAAAGGTCAATTTGCGCTCACTCCTCGTTAAAATACTCGCGAATGGTCATAATGTTGCCCCCACAATGGTGATCTCTCGTTCGGTGTCGGACAAACGACGGAAGGTGACGGTGACCGCATCACTCGGCAATGCCGCTTCGATGTTCTCACTCCACTCCACCGCCAACACGGCACCTTGTTCCGCATACTCAAAAAAACCGGTGGTATACAGGTCGTCCCACCCCGCGATGCGGTACATATCAAAATGCACGAGCGGCGGGTTACCTCCGTAATCGTTTACCAGTGCAAAGGTCGGACTGGAAACCTGCGCATCGGGCGACAGCGTCTGTGCCATGCCGCGCACGAATGCCGTTTTCCCCATACCGAGACCGCCGAAAAACGCGACGACGGTTCCCGCTTTACATACCGATGCAAGCCGCGCACCGAGTGCCGTCGTTTCGGTCGCACTGTGTGTGACAAATACCGCCATCGCGTTTCACCTCTTTTCGTTTTTTCCATTGTACCACAAAATGGAACTATTGCAAAGGGATTTTTTATAAAAAGAACACGGACAGGCGCAAACGCATAGGGTGGTAGAAAAAGGAGGAACGCAGATGGCACTTAAAATCTACATCGACCAGGGTCACAATCCGCAAAACCCCAACGCAGGTGCGGAAGGGAACGGACTGCGTGAACAGGATCTCGTATACACCATCGGTCAGGAAACGGCGGCACTGTTTCGCGCACAAGGCTACGACGTGCGCCTGTCCCGTCCCACCCCCGAAACGCAACTCGGCACGTCCAATGCCACCTCACTCGCGTCGCGGGTAGGGGAAGCCAACAGTTGGGGTGCCGACTACTTCATCAGTCTACATACCAACGCGTCGGAGATCACGAGCGCGAGCGGCACCGAAGGACTGGTCTACCGCGTCGATTCGGTGGCAGGCGAATTGGCGGAAGACCTGCTCGACGGCATCAACGATGCAACGGGACTTCGCGACCGCGGTGTGGTCGCGCGACCGAACCTGTTCGTCCTGCGCCGCACACGAATGCCCGCCGTATTGCTGGAACTCGGCTTCATCACCAACCCGAACGATGCCGCGCTGTTATCCAACCAGCCGCAACTGTTCGCGCAGGGGATCGTCAACGGGTTTAACGACTTTTTAGACGACGACGTGTCCGCAGCGGCATCCGTTGCAAGTACCGACGACGTCACCGAGACCGACGGCGATCCCATCACCTATACACAGTTTTTATCCCAAAACCCCTACCGCGGCTACCTGAAAGTACAGGCATTCCGCGGCGAACAAGCATTTCCCGTCCCCGACGTGCAGATACGGGTTACCCGCGACTTTTTAGACGGTGAACGCACCTTTTTTGAAGGTATCACCGACCAAAACGGCATCATCGACGGCATCACCCTGCCCGCCCCGTCCGCCGAAAACTCCCTCACCCCGAACGGCCCCGTCAACACGGCGGTCTATACCTTGACCGCGCAACACCCAAACTACCGCACGGTGCGTATCCCGTTCGCGATCTACGAGGGGATCACCGCCATTCAACCGCTTCAACTGCTGCTGGAAAGCGAGGGGAGATGACCGCATGGCAACCGTCCGCATACCCGACTATATCACCGTCCATCTCGGCGCACCCGACGACGCGTCCGCCAAAAACGTGCGCGTCCCGTTCGTCGACTACATCAAAAACGTCGCGTCCAGTGAGATCTATCCCACCTGGCCCGAAACGGCTCTGCGCGCCAACATTCTGGCACAGATTTCCTTCGCCCTCAACCGCGTCTATACCGAATGGTATCCCTCGCGCGGCTATAACTTCGACATCACGTCGGATACCCGTTTCGACCAAAAATACATCGACGGCAGAGAGATCTTCGACGACATCTCCCGCATCGTGGACGATACCTTTAACGACTACGTCATCCGCGAAGGTACCGTCCAACCGCTGTTCACCCAATACTGCAACGGCACCACCAGCACCTGTGACGGTCTTTCTCAGTGGGGGACGGTCACCCTGTCGGAAGAAGGTCTTCTCCCGTACGAAATTTTACAATACTACTACGGCGACGACGTCGGCATCGTGTTCAACGCTCCCGTCGGTCAGAACCTGCCCACCTATCCCGGTCGTCCGTTACAGGTCGGCTCGGTAGGGGAGGACGTCCGCACGGTACAACGACAGTTAAACCGTATCGGTCAGAACTATCCCGCCGTTCGCCCCGTACTGGAACCCGACGGCATCTTCGACCTCGAAACCGAACAGGCGGTGGAGAATTTCCAACGGGTATTCAACCTGACCGCCGACGGCATCGTCGGCAAATCCACCTGGTACAAGATCAAATCCATCTTCAACGCGGTCAAAGGTCTTGCCGAACTCGAAACCGAAGGCCTCACCCCCGAAGAGGTCGACCGCATCTATGCCGACCTGTTACGCCCGGGCGACACGGGTGTCGCGGTCGCCACCTTGCAACATTACCTGATGGTGGCGGCGACCTTCGACAACTCCCTGCCGATGGTGACGGAAAACGGTGTGTTTGACCCGCAGACCGAAGCGGCGGTACGGGCATTTCAAGCGCAACAGGGCTTACCTGTTGACGGTCTGGTCGGCAGGGATACCTGGAATGCCCTTGTCAATACCTACGACCGCATCATTGCCTCTCTGCCGCCCGACTCACTCGCAATGAGTGAAATTTACCCCGGCCGCTTTTTAGTTCCCGGTGAGCAAGGCGCGGACGTCCGCCGCCTGCAAACCTTTTTAAACCGCGCGTCGGAGATCCGCTCGTTCATCCCACCCGTCACGGTGGACGGTATCTACGGCCCCCAAACCGAAGCGGCGGTACGCGCGGCGCAGGAATGGGCGAACATTCCCGTAAACGGTGTGGTCGGCCCCGTCACGTGGGACGTCATCGTCTTTTTATCCAAACCCGAGAACGCATCGGCACCCCGCCCTTGACGAAATGATCGTTTTACGCTAAAATATCCTTCATAAGTGGGGTGAGGACGTGAAACTCGGCAACATCATCATCGATAAAAAAGCGGCATTGGCACCAATGGCGGGCGTGGCAGACCGCGCTTTTCGGCGGCTGTGCGCCGACCACGGCGCGGCATTCACCGTCACCGAAATGGTCAGTGCCAAAGCCCTGTCGATGGGCGACAAGAAAAGCGACGAACTGATGGAACTGGACGACCGCGCGCGTCCCACCGCCATTCAGTTGTTCGGGGATGACCCCGATACGATGGCAAAAGCCGCCACCCTTGCGATGCAAAAACAGCCCGACTGGCTGGATATCAATATGGGTTGCCCCGCCCCCAAGATCGCGGGGAACCATTGCGGGTCGTCGCTGATGCGCGAACCCGACCTCTGCCGCCGCATCGTCGCGGCGGTCACGAACGCGGTGGACGTTCCCGTCACCGTCAAGATCCGCAAAGGGTATTCGAAAGACGAAGTCAATGCCGTCGAAGTCGCCAAAGCGTGCGAAAGCGGCGGTGCCGCCGCCATCACGGTACACGGCAGAACGCGTGACCAGATGTACGCGCCGCCCGTCGATTGGGACATCATCCGCGCGGTCAAACAAGCGGTGTCGATCCCCGTCATCGGCAACGGCGACGTGACCGACGCGCTCTCCGCCGCCAAACTGTACGAACATACGGGTTGTGATCTCGTGATGGTCGGCAGAGGTGCCCTCGGTGCCCCGTGGATCTTCTCTCAGATCGAAGCGTACCTCGCCCACGGTGTCCTGCTTCCCGACCCGCCGCTCGCCACCCGTATGGAACTGCTCTGCCGACAGGTCGCGTGGGCGATACAGTTTAAAGGCGAACGCGGCGCTCTGCTCGAAGCGCGCAAACACGCGTCGTGGTATATGCGGGGGTTACGCGGTGCGGCGCTGTTGCGCGGCGAAGCGGGAACCATCTCCACGATGGACGACCTGCGCCGCCTGTGCTACCGCGCCCTGAAAGAAAATGAAGAATCATCCTCTGTTTGACGCTGAATACCATCAAATGCACTCACTAAAAAATGCCGCCAACGAATCACCGTTGGCGGCATTTTTATAAACGAAAACCATGCGATAGCCGCGTGGTTCAAAAGAACTTTAGCGGTGAACAGGAATCGTAGAAGTGAAAAATAAACGTAGGAAGTGTTTTATGCCTTGCCTCCCTCTGATGAGGGAGGTGGATTTTTGCGAAGCAAAAAGACGGAGGGAGAGAAAATGAAATATCCCCCGCTATGCGGGGGATTATTAACAGATGGTGAATTATACTATCAAGTGCAACACTTTAGCGAAATAAAATAGAAGTTCAT
>CAYSPZ010000048.1:0-13199 GCA_964433065.1 uncultured Eubacteriales bacterium
GTGCGGCAACACAACGGCACCGCGAACTTGTTGGTCGGCGTGACGGCTGTCAACACCGAGTTTTACGTGTACTTCGATGGTCTCATCGAATTTCGCTTTGCCGGTTTTGACGGCAATGTCCAAAGCTTCGGCAACGTCGTATTGCGTGCCGCGGTCGATCAGTTTCGCACTGTCGACATATTTCTTACCATGTTTCATTGGTTTTTTCCTCCCTGTTAGTTACCATCCCTGCAATACGAGTGCAGGAGGTATGGTGGTAAAATCGGAATGAGAATTGGTTTTTCCTCCCACCCGGAACGTGAAATCAGTCGACAACTTCGATACCCATACTACGCGCGGTACCTGCCACCATGCTCATGGCGGACTCGATGTTCGCGGCGTTCAAGTCGGGCATTTTGGTCTCAGCGATCTTTTTCACCTGCTCCTTGGTAATCTTGGCAACCTTGTTCTTGTTCGGAGCGCCGGACGCGGTTTCGATGCCGCAGGCTTTCTTAATCAGAACGGCAGCCGGAGGGGTCTTGGTGATAAACGTAAAGGAACGGTCGGCATACACCGTGATAACGACGGGAATGATCAAACCGGCGTCGTTCTTCGTACGCTCGTTGAATTCCTTTGTGAATGCCATAATGTTCACACCGTGTTGACCCAGCGCAGGGCCCACAGGCGGTGCCGGCGTGGCTTTACCAGCCGGAATTTGCAATTTGATGTAACCGGTAATCTTTTGAGCCATTGTTTCTTGCACCTCCAAAATTTGTGGTAAAGGCGGAGCGGTTTGATACCAAACGGTATCCCGCACCTCCCACAGTCGGAAAAGTGTCCGACGCACAGGAAAGGGGAATCCCCTTAAACCTCATTGTGATTGCGGAATGATCGCGATCATTCCATACGTTCGGCTTGGTCGAGTTCGAGTTCCACAGGCGTTTCCCGTCCGAACATCGAAACCGTAACACGAACTTTGTTTTTCTCTTGGTCGATCTCGTCGACGCGGCCCGAGAAGTTTTCGAGCGGTCCGTCGATGATGCGTACCGTATCGCCCACCGCATAATCGATCTCGATCTCGTGTTTTTCAACGCCAAGCGCCGCCACTTCTTTTTCGGTAAGCGGGGTGGGTTTGCCGTTGGGTCCCACGAAACCGGTACAACCGCGCGTGTTGCGTACGATATACCAAGATTCGTCGGTCATGATCATTTTAACCAGAACATAACCGGGGAAAATTTTGCGTTCGACTTCCTTTTTTTGGCCATCCTTGATCTCGGTCACCGTTTCGGTGGGAATGGAGATCTCGTGGATCCAGTTTTGGAGTTTTCGGTTTTCAACGATCTTTTCCAAGTTCGTTGCGACCTTATTTTCATAGCCGGAATAGGTATGCACAACATACCATTTCGCCTCTTCTGCCATGAATGTCCCTCCTATCAGCCTAAGTTCAGCAACAATTGTACCAGCTGACCAAGCAACAGATCGACCACACAGATGAACGCGCCGAGTAACGCGCACAACGCCAACGTGACACCGGTGTTACGGATCACGGTCGGCAAGGTAGGCCAAGTAATCTTTTTGAATTCGCCCTTTACGTCGCGGAAGAATTTCACGCCTTTTTCGGTCTGCGCATCGGTCTCGCCGGTCTTTTTGGATTTGATCTTCCCTACAACGAAGAGGATCACACCAATGACCAACAACACGAGTGCAATGTAGAATGCCACTTTTTTACCCGTTAAGTTTGCGGGGTTTAAAAAGCGGGCAAGCCACGCACCGAAACCGTAAGAACTCATTTCGGAAAAGATATAGAGGCTGTCGAGAAATGTGACGAGCACCGTGAGGAAGCCTGCCACAACCAGAATCAATCCCCAAAAAAGCATCGCTCTTTCTCCTTTCCGTAAATTATTTGGTTTCCTTGTGAACCGTGTGTTTGCGACAGAAACGGCAATACTTGTTCATTTCGAGTCTGTCAGGGTCGTTCTTCTTGTTTTTCATTGTGTTGTAGTTGCGTTGCTTACATTCGCTGCAAGCCAGAGTGATTTTTACTCTCATAACGGCACCTCCGATAATTCCCGTTAAACGGGTTTTTTGAGCCTCCCTCAGGGAGTACCGCACCGCTTAAAAAACGGCGCAAAAAAATAAACCCCTTTTGAGGTGCTACTACTATAACACATTTTTTTCAATCGGTCAACCCCTTTTTATAAAAAAGTTTTTTCGCGCATATACTGCTATTGCGGCATTGATTTTTTTCGTGTAATATGATATGGTATACATATATATTAAAATGGAGGAGTGTTGGTATGCAAACCACCGTGAACGGTCTGTCGATCCGCTATATCGACCAAGGTGTCGGCGACACCACCGTACTGTTGTTACACGGCTGGGGTGTCGACGCGTCACTGTACCACCTCATCATCGACCACCTCTCCTCCTACTGCCGCGTGGTGGCACCCGACCTTCCCGGCTTCGGCGGGTCCGATCAACCACCGCACCCCTACACCCCCGACGACTACGCCGATTTCGTCACCGCCTTTGCCAAAGCGGTCGGCATTACCGACGCTGTCGCGATCGGCCACTCCAACGGCGGTCGCGTTCTCATCAAAATACTTTCACGCGAACAACAACCGATCCGTATCCGCAAAGCGATCCTGATCGATTCGGCGGGCCTGCCCGCCCACCATTCTCTCGCGTATTACGTAAAGGTATATTCGTTCAAATGCATCAAATGGCTCTTCTCGTTACCGCCGTTTAAACAACTGTTCCCCCACGCGGTCGAAAACGCGCGCCGCCGTTTCGGCTCGGCGGACTATCAGGCGGCAAGCGACGTGATGCGCCGCAGTATGGTACTCGCGTTGCAGGAAGACGTCACACCGTTACTCCCCCGTATTACCGCTTCCACCCTGCTCATCTGGGGCAAGACCGATACCGCCACCCCCCTGTCCGACGGACAGAAGATGGAACAACTCATTCCCGATGCGGGTCTGGCGGTGCTGGACGGCGGTCACTGGGCGTTTGCCGAGTGTTTTGACCGTTGCCGCCGTATTTTAGATGCATTTATTAAGGAGTAAGTTATGGAACTGATCGCCGCGCGCATCGCGTTGTTGTGTACGTTTTTACTGTGCCATATCGTACAGTCACTGCACTTCACCCATATGTTACAACTCAATTCCTACCGCCGCGAACGGTTCTGGCAATGGTGCAAGGAAAACGAAAACCGTCTGGTCGGTATTCGCACCCTTCTCCCTGCGTTACTGTTACCGCTTATGTATCTGCCGTCGTTCTGGTGCCTGATCGGCTCCGCCGCGGTGTTGTTGCTCACCGCGCTGCTCAATCTGCCTAAAAAGGCGAAAAAACCGCTCGTGTTCACCGCACGTGTGAAACGGTTGCTCGCCACGCAATACACGCTCATTGTGTTGATCGCGGTCGTGTGTTTCTTCGTATCCGAACAACGCGCTGTCGGCATCGCGGCGGTCGCGTCGTTGCAGGTGTGGATATGGACGTTTGTTTCCAACTTCCTCAACGCACCGCTCGAAAAAGCCATCGCCGACGGTTACGTCCGCGATGCCAAACGTCGTTTGAACGAACACCAGAACCTCACGGTCATCGGTGTGACCGGCAGTTACGGCAAGACCAGTACCAAGACTTGTTTACAAGCGTTGCTCTCCACGCGGTACAACGTGCTGATGACCCCCGAAAGTTACAACACCACGATGGGGGTCGTGCGTACCATCCGCGAACGGTTGCGCCCCTCGCACGAGATCTTTATCGCCGAAATGGGTGCCAAAAACAAAGGGGATATTCAGGAGATTTGCGATCTGGTCAACCCGCGTTACGGTATCATTACCTCAATCGGCGAACAACATCTCGAAACCTTTAAAACGGTGGACACCATCGTTGCCACCAAATTCGAGTTGGCGGACGCACTCCCCGCCGACGGTCGTCTGTTTGCCAATGCCGATAACGGGCATATCGTGGATCGTCTGGCATCGGTATCCCCTGCCTGCCCCGTCACCACCTACGGTATCGCCGCGGGTGACGTCACGGTGACCGATCTGCACGTCGACCAAACCGGTACCGTGTTTACGGTCGCGGCGGGCGACCAACAACAAACCTTCGTCACCCACCTGTTGGGTGCGCATATGATCCAGAATTTAGCGGGTTGTATCGCGGTGGCGGTCGCGCTGGGTATTCCGCTTTCGGAACTTAGTTACCCCATCCGCCGCCTGAAACCCATCGAACACCGTCTGCAACTGTTACCCAACGGATTTATCGACGACGCGTACAATTCCAATCCTGCGGGTTTCCGCAGCGCGCTCGACGTGCTGAGCGGATTTGACGCACAACGCGTACTGGTCACCCCCGGCATGGTGGAACTCGGCGAACGGCAACATGCCCTCAACCGCGAACTCGGCGCCTATGCCGCCGCGCGATGTGATATCGCGATATTGGTCGGCGAAAAACAAGCACCCCCGCTCAAAGAAGGATTGCTTTCGGCAGGATTCTCCGAACAAAACATTTACGTCGTTTCGACGTTGCAAGACGGTCTCGCAACCTTACGGTCACTGCCGTGCGACGGCAACCGTATCGTGCTGCTGGAAAACGATTTGCCCGATAATTTTTAAAGGTGGTCATACAATGAAAACAAGAGTAGCGGTATTATTCGGCGGACACAGTGTGGAACACGAAGTGTCGATCATCACGGGTATTCAGGCATTTTGCGCCCTGAACCGTGATAAATACGATGTTATTCCCCTGTACCTCTCCAAAGATAACCGTTTTTATACCGGCGATGCGATGGGTAAGATCGAATCCTATCGGGATATGAAAGCCTGCCTTGCATCCGCGACGCAGGTGTTGCTCACCCCGTCGGAACACGGCGCACAGTTGATCCGCTATCCGCAAAAACGGTTCGGTAACAACGTCGTCGCAACGGTAGACGTCATTCTCCCCGCGGTACACGGCACCAACGTGGAAGACGGCACGCTGATGGGATACCTTGAACTGCTCGGTATTCCCTATGCGTCTTGCGACGTGACCTCGTCGGCGGTCGGTATGGATAAATTCCTAATGAAATCTGCCCTTAAAGACGCAGACATCCCCATCCTCCCCGCACTGCAATTTTCGGGTAAGACCTACGCACAGGACAGTGACGCGGTATTGGATGCGATCGAACGCGAGATCGGCTATCCCGTCATCGTCAAACCGGTCAACTTGGGTTCGTCGGTCGGCATTACCCGCGCCGATACCCGCGAAAAACTGATCTTTGCACTGGATACTGCGTTTGAATTTTCCGCACGTGCGCTTGTCGAACAGGCCGTATCCAACCTGCGCGAGATCAACTGCTCGGTACTGGGTGACGCGGACAACGCCCGCGCTTCGGTTTGCGAAGAACCGGTCAACAGTGACGAGATCTTAAGTTTTAAAGATAAATATTTAAGCGGCGGCAAATCGGCAAAAGGCGGCAAATCGGCGGGTATGTCGAGTTTAAAACGTCGTTGCCCCGCCGACATCCCGGACGAACTTGCCGCCACCGTACAACAACTCGCGGTAAAGACCTTCCAGACGCTCGGTTGTATGGGGGTGTCCCGTATCGACTTCCTCAACGATACCGAAACGGGTGAACTGTGGGTCAACGAGATCAACACCATCCCCGGTTCGTTATCCTTCTATCTGTGGGAGGCGGCGGGTGTCCCGTTTGATCAACTGCTCGACGAGATGATCGCCCTTGCCTTTAAACGTCAGCGTAACCGTGAAGCACTCACCTTCAGTTACGACAGCAACATTCTGTCAGCGGTATCGCTCGGCGGTGCCAAAGGCGCGAAAGCAGGAAAGTGAGGAATCGTATGAAACGCATCGGTATGTTGGTCGCGGTGGAGATCGATTCGGTCCTCGCCCGTTACGGGACACCGCTTGAAACGAAAGCGTACCGCGGATTTTCGGTACTGACCTATCAGAACGACGGATACTTGTTATACGTGCTGAACAGCGGCGCAGGTCAGATCGCCGCCGCGTCTGGAGTACAATTCCTCATCAGTGAGTTACACGTTGAGATGATCGTCAACTTCGGTGTCGTCGGCGGACTCACCCCCGAAATGGCGAAAAGCCGTACCTGCATCGTCGAACGAGTGGTACACTATGAATTCGACACCTCCCCCATCGACAACTGCGAAGTGGGACGGTATCTGCAATATCCCGATATCTATCTTCCCGCCACCCCGTCGCTCGTCAAACGCGCGATCGAACTGGAACCGTCGCTCAAACCCGTCACCTGCGCGTCGGGTGACAAGTTTGTGGATACCGCCGAACGCAAAACGGCACTCCACGAGCAATTTGATGCCGACATCTGCGAGATGGAAGCCGCCGCCGTGGTACTTACGTGCGACCGCAACGATATCCCGTGTCTGCTCATCAAAGCGGTATCCGACGGATTGACCGGCGGTGCCGAAGAGTTTTTAGACGCGTTGCAGGAAACTTCCGCCATCTGTCTGGAAGTTGCCGACCGCATTATCAAAGAGTTATGATACATAACAAACCGCGTTTTCGACTATCGTCAAAAACGCGGTTTTTCTTATTCCGATATTCCGTTTTCCCGCAAATACGCAGATACCTCTTTGAGGTCGATCTGCAACGCGTAGGCACATTCCTGAAACAACAACCGTTCGCATTCCTGTAAACTGTGTTCGTCGGTGTAACGCAACTTTTTACCTTGCGCGGTCAGCGCCTTGCGGTGCGTACGCAGATCGTACCACAACCGCAACAGTGCGGACAGATCGCATTGGTGCAAAAGTTGTTGAAACTGTTCCTGCCGTAAACGGTCGTTGTCGATCCACACGGTCGGTGTATCCGCCGCGTTTTGCAACAGTTGCGTCAACTGCTCGCCGCTCGTAAGCGATCGTAACCGCTTTTCTTCTGCCGCAGTCGGCAAAAACACGGTGGTGGAACTGCGCTCGTACACCGGTTGTAAAATGTAATACGATTGCGGTTTTGCGGGACCGAACTGTTCGGTGCGGATATCCTCGATCCGACAAACACCTTCACTGCGATGCATCACGTATTCGCCTTTTTGGTACATATCCACACCCCTCTTTCTTACCATTAAATTATACCATACGGTTTTCACAATTTTCAAATGGGTATTTTTCACAAATTCTTACACCGATTTCGTCCGCTTGAAAATAAATGTTGTACAATCCTGTCGCTTCGTGGTATACTGATCGAAAAAGGGGGACGTGCCAATGTTTGCCAAAGTAAAAAGTATGGGGCTTATCGGTATCCACGGATACGTCGTGGACGTCGAAGCGGATATCTCACAGGGTCTCCCCTCGTTTGACGTGGTCGGTATGGCGGGTACCGCCGTCCGCGAATCCCGCGACCGTGTCCGCGCCGCCATTAAGAACAGCGGCTTCACCTACCCCGTCAGCCGCATCACGGTCAATTTAGCACCCGCGGATGTCAAAAAGGAAGGCTCGGTATACGATCTGCCGTTGTTCCTGTCTTTACTGAAAGCGAGCAACCAGGTAAAGATCAACACCGACGATGCCGCATTCATCGGCGAACTGTCGTTAACGGGGGATATCCGTCCCGTACGCGGTGTACTGCCGATGGTCCTCGCCGCCAAAGAAAACGGTCTGTCGACGGTATACATCCCCGCCGACAACGCACCCGAAGGCGCGGTGGTGGACGGGGTCGACGTGTTTGCCGTCGGTCATATCCGTGAACTGCTCTCACACCTGAAAGGCGAAACACCGCTCACCCCTCTGCCGAAAAGCGAATTTGCACCCCACACCGACCTCGCCGCTCCCGACTTCGCCGACGTGATGGGACAACAACTGCCCCGCCGCGCGATGGAGATTGCGGCTGCCGGTTCGCATAACGTGCTGTTGGTGGGACCGCCCGGCTCGGGAAAAAGTATGCTCGCCAAACGTCTTCCCTCTATTTTACCCGATATGACGCGGCAGGAAGCCTTGACTTCCACCGCCATTCATTCCATCGTTGGTGCGCTGTCGGGCGATTGCGGATTGCTCACCTGCCGTCCGTTCCGCTCGCCTCACCATACGGTATCGGCGGTCGGTCTAACCGGCGGCGGTACCATTCCCCGTCCCGGTGAAGTTTCCCTCGCCCACAACGGCGTCCTGTTCTTGGACGAGTTACCCGAATTCAACCGCGCGGCGATGGAAAGTTTACGTCAACCGCTTGAAGACGGTACGGTCACCATCTCGCGCGCCAGCGGTTCACTCTCCTATCCCTGTGATTTTATGCTGGTTGCCGCAATGAACCCGTGCGCCTGCGGTTATTTCGGTCACCCGACGCGCCCGTGTACCTGTTCTCCCGGCACCTCCGCGCGGTACCTCGCACGTATCTCGGGTCCTTTGCTCGATCGGTTCGACCTGCACATCGAAGTGCCGCCCGTCGACTACGAACAGTTGTCCGCCAAATCACCTGCCGAATCGTCCGCCGTCATTCGCGAACGGGTCAACCGCGCCCGCGCACGGCAATTGGAACGCTACCGCGATACCGACATCACCGTCAACGCGGCACTCACCTCGTCGATGTTACGGCAATATTGTGCGCTCGACGATACCGCGTCCACCTTACTCAAAGCGGCTTTTGAACGGATGAACCTATCCGCCCGCGCGTACGACCGCATTTTAAAAGTTGCCCGCACCATCGCCGACTTAGATAACAGCGATACCATTCAGATCGTCCACATCAGCGAAGCCATCCAGTACCGCAGTTTGGACCGCAAATACTGGCAAGACCGATAAACAAAAAATGCCCTGACCGCAGTCAGGGCTTTTTTGCTTAGAAAAACTTGCTGTTCAGTACACCGAAGACCAAAAGCAGGACGAGTACCACGCTCAACGCGATACGGTACCAACCGAACACCTTGAAATCGTGTTTCTTTATGTAGTCCATCAGGAATCGGATCACCAACAGCGAAACGACGAACGATACGACCATACCGACCGCGAGGAGAGCGACCTGTAACGACGACAGGGTCATCTCATCCACGAACAGGTATTTGAGTACCTTTAACGCACTCGCACCCGCCATCGCGGGGATCGCCATAAAGAAGGAAAATTCCGCCGCCACGTAACGGGAACACCCGAGCAATACCGCACCTAAAATAGTCGCGCCCGAGCGGGACGTGCCGGGAATGAGCGCCAACGATTGGAAACAACCCATCAGAAGCGCCGTTTTCCAGGTCACCGCATCGAGGTCGTTGAAGCGCGGTGTCCGCTCACGGTTTTCCATCCACAAAAACAGAATACCGTAGATCAACAAGGTTGCCGCGATGACGATAACGTCGGACAACAATTCGTCCACCAGATCGTCCAGTAACAGACCGATGATCGCCGTCGGGATACTGGCGACCGCCACTTTACCCCATAGAAGCCAGGTATCGCGCCGTCCCTCTACCGTCTTTTTCGGTGAAAACGGGTTGAGTTTGTGGAAATACAACACCACGACCGCTAAAATGGAACCGAGTTGAATGAGCACCTTGAACAGGTTGAAAAACTCTTCCGATTGCGCGAACGGTAAAAATTTGTCCACTAAGATCAAATGTCCCGTCGAACTGATCGGTAACCATTCGGTGATCCCTTGTACGATCCCCTGTATGACCGCTTTACATAGTTCCCACATTGTCATTTACTCCTTACAGGTCGGTTTCGTTGAGCAGGTCGCGCAACAAAATGACCTCGTCCGCCGAAAGGGTCACACCTTTGCCCATCTTCGTACGGTCGGGTGCCCAGTCACGCACGTCGTATTTGGGGGCGCGGTCATTCCAACTGATCAGGTTGACTTCTTTGCGCCATCCCGTCGGGGATTCGGATAATACGCCGAGTTCTTTTACAATTTCGTATTTCAGTTCTGCCATTTCTCATTATCTCCTTTTAATTATGATTTTCGAGTAACGTCCGCACACCGTCCAAGAGCGTCTGTGCTTCCTGCAACTGTGCGCTCAATGTTTCGTTCTCCGCTTTGAGCGTTTCGATCTGTTCGCGGTCCGCCGTCTGTTGTTCCTGTAACGCGTTCACCTGTTGTTCGTACTGCACGACGCGTTCGCGCAACTGTTCGAGTTCCGCCAACTGTTCGGCAGGCAACTGCGCGATTGCTCTCGCTTCGGCGAGTGCCGCCTCACCCTGTTCACGGGCATCGTCCACGATCTGTTGCATCTGCGCCAGTTCCTGTTGCTGCTCGTCGTGCAACTGTTCAATGTGCGCTAACACGTCTTTTCTGTTGAATCCGCGAAAAGAGGTACGAAAGAAGTTCCGCTTACTCATATTTCACACATCCTCATTCTTTATATCCGAGCGTGCCGTTGGCGGCAGCCGTCAGATACGCATTGATAAACCCGTCCAGATCACCGTCCATCACCGCGTTGATATTACCCATCTCGTATCCGGTGCGGTGGTCTTTGGCAAGAGTGTACGGCATAAACACGTACGAACGGATCTGACTGCCCCACGCGATCTGCGCTTGGGTACCCTTGATATCCTCGATACGATCGAGGTGTTCGCGTTCCTTGATCTCCAGCAACTTGGCTTTGAGCATATTCATCGCCGTGTCACGGTTCTGGAACTGACTGCGTTCGGTCTGACACGCCACCACGATACCGGTAGGAATGTGGGTGAGTCGTACCGCAGACGAGGTCTTGTTGATATGCTGACCGCCCGCGCCGCTGGAACGGAACACATCCATTTTCACATCTTCGGGTCGGATCTCAATCTGGATACTGTCGTCCAGTTCGGGGATCACTTCCAGTGCCGAGAACGAGGTGTGCCGACGACCCGCCGCGTCAAACGGGGATACACGCACCAAACGGTGAACACCCGCTTCTCCTTTGAGGTACCCGTACGCGTTTTCGCCGATGACCTGAATACACGCGCTCTTGATACCGGCTTCGTCACCGTCCAGATAATCCAGCAACTTATACGTAAAGTTGTGCTTTTCCGCCCAACGGGTGTACATACGATACAGCATTTCCGCCCAGTCCTGCGCTTCGGTTCCACCCGAACCCGCATGGAAAGTCAGAATCGCGTTCTTCCCGTCATACTCTCCGACCAGCAAGGTGGACAACCGTTGCGCTTCGGCATCCTGGCAAATGGCATCGACTCCGCTTTGACATTCTTCCAGCAACGACAGGTCGCCTTCCTCGTCAGCGAGTTCGATCAGGGTGATGGTATCGTGATAACTGTCCACCAACCGACGGTACCGCTCGATCTTATCTTTTAAGTTAGCGGCGCGCTGGGTCACCTTTTGGGCATTCTCCATATTGTCCCAAAATCCCGGTGCCGCCGCACGCATATCCAATTCTTCCAGTTCTTTTTCCATTTGACGAAGACCGATCGCCTCCGACAACGCGTCGATCTGCGGCCACATATTTTCCAGTTGTAAGCGCAGTTCTTCAAATTGAAGCATGGTGTTGACCCTTTCTTTGGCAAATATATATGGTTCAGTTCCTCTATTATATGATAGGTTCGGTCGGTTGTAAAGAAAAATTTTTCAAAAAAGTCTTGACGATGGCAAAAGGCGTTGTTATAATACTATGGTGTCTTATTGTGACACAGATATCCTTGCCTCTCTCAAAGCAGGGAGGCCACAGACCATAAGGAGGTGCAACAAATGCCCACAGTAAAAGGTTCCTATGAAGCCGTTTTCATCTTCACCTTGAAAAACGGCGAGGAAAGTGTCCCCGCAATGGTGGAAAAATTCAAGACCCTCATCGAGAAGAACGCGGAGATCGGCGAGATCGACGAATGGGGTAAACGTCGTTTGGCGTATCTCATCGACGACGAGGCGGAAGGCTACTACGTGCTGTACAACTTCGTCAGCGGTCCCGAATTCCCGATGGAGTTGGAGCGTGTCGGCAAAATCGACGAAAACGTTTTACGTTCCATGGTTGTCCGCAAAGACAAGTAAGGAGAATGTAAGATGAATGTTGTTTGTTTGCTCGGTCGCTTAACGGCAACCCCCGAACTGAAAACCACCCAAGGCGGTGTTTCGGTGACGAGTTTCTCCGTTGCAGTCGACCGCACCTACCAACCCAAAGGCGCCGAACAACGTCAAGCGGATTTTATCAACTGCGTGGCGTGGCGTAACACGGCGGAATTCATCTGCCGCTATTTCCAAAAAGGCCAACGGATCGCGCTGCAGGGTTCTCTGCAAAGCCGCTCTTACACCGATAAGAACGGTAACCCGCGCACGGCATTCGAAGTGGTCGTGGACAATGCGTTCTTCGCAGAATCCAAAGGCGGTGCCGCAGCACCCCGTACGGGCGATTCCCAGATCCCTGCCTTCACCGAACCCGCGCCGGCGTTCACCAATGCCGCTGCCGGTGACTTTGAAGAAATCGTCGGGGATGACGATCTGCCCTTCTGATTTTTCTATCATACTAACAAAAGGAGGACTTTCCCATGTCTGATAAAGTCGAAGAGAAAAAGTTCGACCGTCCGGCTCGCGGTGCCCGTAAAGGTCGTCGTAAGGTGTGCCAATTCTGCGTGGACAGAGTGGACACCATCGACTACAAAGACGTTGCTCGTCTTCGCCGTTTCGTTTCGGAACGCGCTAAGATCCTGCCCCGTCGCGTAACCGGCACCTGCGCTCGTCATCAAAGAGAATTAACGGTCGCCATCAAACGCGCCCGTCAGATCGCCTTGATGCCGTTCGTGAGCGATTGATCGTAACGCAAAAAGCACCGACAGATTGGCCAAGTACCCGTAAGGATACTTGGTCAGTTTTATTCGCCTTGCGACGAGCGATATTGCCTTCGGCAGTTTAAGGGCGAATAAAATACCACTGAAACCGCAAGGATTCAATACCGCTTTTGATTTATCAAAAATATCACTGTGGGACTTGTCTCACAACATCACTATTCAAATAATCATCTTATGAGATCGTAAAAAACGGATGCGTAGAATTTCTACACATCCGTTTAGTTTTGTCTCATACCATAACAAGCAGGAAAAATGAACATCACATTTTCCGCTTGTTAGGAAAACCTAAAGCCCTGCAACTGAACTCGAAGAAAATATGGATTTAAATCGCCTTTACATTTTGATTCGCTTGTGGTATAATGTGTTCACCACACAAAGTTAATATTGTCTTTTATCAGGGACTGTTTTTTTATTTTAATAAACGGCACAAAGTATAACAAGTGTGCCTGTGGTCTGACGGTATCTTCGGATACCGTCAGATTTTCCATTTTATATCGATTTTTC
>CAYSPZ010000049.1:0-13068 GCA_964433065.1 uncultured Eubacteriales bacterium
GATCAGCGCCGTCTGACGCATATAGGTGGAGGTACACGCCATATTGGGACCCGTAATGACCGCAACACGGTTGTGGTGGTTGTCCAGATATACGTCATTGGGAACGAACGGCATCGTCTGTAACGATTCCACCACGGGGTGGCGGCCGTTTTTGATATCGATGACACCGTTCATATCGATGACGGGACAAACGTATTTCTGTTTCAGCGCAACGGTTGCGAACGAACACAACACGTCGAGCGCAGCAACCGCTTCAGCGGTGGATTGAATGCGGGTCAATTGCGCCGCGACGGTATCCCGCACGGCGGTAAACAACTGGTATTCCAGCGCGACCGAGCGTTCTTTGGTGCTGAGGACGCGGGTTTCCAGTTCCTTGAGTTCTTGTGTGATATAGCGTTCCGCGTTCGCTAAGGTCTGTTTGCGGATGTAGTGTTCGGGGACTTCGCCCTCGTAGGAACGCAGGATCTCGATATAATAGCCGAATACGCGGTTGTAGCCGACGCGAAGCCCTTTGATACCGGTCTTTTCTTTCTCCTGCGCTTCGATACGCGCGATGATGCCTTTACCGTCGGTCATATCGGTGCGCATTTCGTCCAGTTCGAGATCGTATCCGTCTTTGATCATACCGCCCTCACGAACCGAGAAGGGCGGATCTTCCACGATCGCGCTGTCGATCAACGCGTACAGGTCGTCGAGCGGGTCGATGTTGCGGTAAATCTCTTGCAACAACGCGCAATCGGTCTCGCTCAACCGCTCGCGGATGGGTGCGAGTCGTGCAATGGTATGGTGTAACGAGCGCAATTCTTTGGCATTGGCGCTGCCGTAGACCATACGGGTCATAATGCGTTCGAGATCATACACGTCGGATAACAGTTCCAACAGGTCTTCGCGCAACAACGAATCGTGTAACAGGCACGCCACCGCGTTTTGACGGCGGATGATGTGCGCGGGATGCAACAAGGGTTGTTCGATCCAACTGCGGATGAGACGTTTGCCCATCGCCGTACGGGTCTTATCCAGCACACCGAGCAGAGAACCGCGTTTTTCTTTGTTACGCATCGTTTCGATGAGTTCGAGGTTCCGACGCGCGGTGATATCCAGTTTCATATACTGCGCATCCGAGTAGACACGCAGTTGGTTGACGCGTTCAAGGCCGGTCATCTGGGTAGCGTACAGGTAGTGTAACGCACCGCCGAGCGCCCGTACCGCAAAGGGACGATCTTGCAGATCCAATTCGTCAAGCGAGAAACGGTCAAAATGCAGCAGGACGGATTGTTCCGTCTGGGTGCAATCGAACACGGTGGACGGAAGTTGTTCGGGCGCGACCGTCAAGCGATCGGTCGAGAACGCATACACTTCCTCGTCGGCAAACGCAATATCGTTCATCAACACTTCGCGCGGAGAGAATCGTCCAAGTTCGTTATAAATGCGCAACCGCACGTCACTTCCCTGTATCTGGGTAACGTGTAATTCGCCTGTCGAACTGTCGACAAAGCACAAGCCGACTTCTTTGAGTCTGTCGGTGGCGTAGACGACCGCAAAATAGTTGTTGCGGCCTTCATCCAGCATACTGCCTTCAATGACCGTGCCGGGGGTGATCACGCGGACCACTTCCCGTTTCACAAGACCTTTGGTCAGAGCGGGATCTTCGGTTTGTTCACAGATCGCCACTTTATAGCCTTTGTTGATGAGCCGCGCAATGTATCCTTCGCAACTGTGGAACGGAACACCGCACATCGGGGCGCGTTCTTCCAGACCGCAGTCACGACCGGTCAGAACCAGTTCCAGTTCCTGCGATGCGATCTTGGCATCTTCGAAAAACATTTCGTAGAAGTCACCCAATCGGAAAAACAAAATGCTTTCGGGATGTTGTTCTTTGATTGCAAGATATTGTTGCATCATCGGGGATAAGCCCACGGGATATCACCTGCCTTTTACGTCCTGAACGGTAAACTTAATGGCAACCGCTGCAACCGTGGCAATCGCCGTTGCAACTGTGTTGTTCGTAATCGTCGGGGTTAAGACCTTGTGCCGCCATATTGATGATCGCGCCGACACCGTTGACGATCTCGTCGAGTTCGCTTTTCGCGGCTTGGTATTCCGCCATACGTTCGTTCGCCATCACTTTGGCATACACTTCACGGATCTCGGCATTGAGTTGTAACAATTTCTCACGATCCTGTTCGGCTTCTTCTTTACTGCTCTCGGCGTTGATCGCCATACGCTTCAAATTGAATTCGCCGATAAGGTCTTGTAATTCTTTATCCTCGTCCGCCGCTTGTTGCGCCATTTGGGTGCGAATAAAACGGGGGTCGTGTTGAATTTCGTGTCCTAAATCTTTTGCCAATTCCAAAATCTTTTCCATTTCTATATTCCTCCAAAATTAAAATACGTTGATAATTTCGCCCTTTAAGATGAAACTGCGGGCATCGGTAATGCGCACGGTAGCGTACCGTCCGAGCAACGACGGATCGCCTTGTACGCGTACCACGCTGTTTTCGGATAAACGGGCCTCCAGATAATCACCCGCGTCGTTTTCGAGCAACGCTTTTTGTTCGGTTCCCACGAAGGTTGCCAGCCGTTTGGCGGACACCGTTTCCTGCAATGCGGTCATTTCGGTAAACCACGCGGATTTTTCTTCTGCCGAAACGGGGTCGTCCATCTCAGCCGCAGGAGTACCCTTTCGTGGCGAGAAGATAAAGGTGAACAGTGAAGTGAATTCCACCTCTTCGATCAGGGAAAGGGTCTGTTCAAAATCTTCCCGCGTTTCGCCGGGGAAACCGACGATGACGTCACTGGTGAACGAAATATCGGGAATCACCTTTCGTGCATACGCAATCAGTTCCAGATACTGAGCGCGTGTGTAGTGACGGTTCATCGCTTTCAGCACCCGATCACTGCCCGATTGAAACGGCAGATGAAAGTGGTGGGATACCTTTTCACACGCGGCGATGGTATCAAACAAGCGTTTGGACGCGTCGCGGGGATGCGAGGTCATAAAACGGATCAAAAAGTCGCCTTCGATCGCATTGATACGGCGGAGCAGTTCGGGGAAATCCACCCCGTGGTCGGCACCTTTGCCGTACGAATTGACGTTTTGACCGAGCAGGGTGATCTCTTTATACCCTTGCGCAACCAGTTCTTTGACCTCTTTTATGATCAATTCGGGATCGCGACTGCGTTCCCGTCCCCGTACGTACGGGACGATGCAATAGGTACAGAAGTTGTTACACCCGTTCATAATGGTGACGAACGCTTTCACACCTTTGTCACGAACGGCGGGGATGCCTTCGGTGATCACACCGTCACACGACGGGTTTTGCACCACGCGACGTTGTTCGAGCAGGACGGTCGCCATCCATTCGGGTAAGCGGTGCGCAACGTGGGTGCCGAAAATGAGCCCCACAAACGGGTAACTGCGATACAGTTTTTCGGCGATATGGGGTTGTTGCACCATACACCCGCACAGAGCAATGAGCAGGTGCGGTTTTTGACGTTTGAGTTTTTTGAGAGCACCGACGTTGCCGAACACGCGGTCTTCGGCATGCTCGCGGACGGCACAGGTGTTGAATAAAATGAGATCGGCATCGTCGGGGGTTTCGGTAAAGTCGAACCCCATTTGCGCGAGTTGACCTTTCATTTTCTCCGAATCCGCTACATTTTGTTGGCAACCGTAGGTGCGCACATACGCGAGCGGACGAGTGATGTGATGAACCTCATAAAAGGCGCGAACACGGTCCATATAGGCTTGTTGTGCCGTTAATTCTTCGGTTGTGAGAATGTGAATATCCGCCATATTGAACCTCCCGCCATTTTATCAGTTTATTATAGCAAATTTATCGTCAGGTTTCAACGGTTATTTCGTAATTTTCTGTAAGAATAAAAATTTTAATTTTTTCCAAAAACCTGTTTATTTTTACACGCAGATGCAATATAATAGAAGAATAACGAGGAGGTGTCGTATGGATCATCAATTACTCCCCGACGTCGAGCGCGTACATTTCGTGGGGATCGGCGGTTCGGGCATGAGTCCGCTTGCCGAGATCTTACATTCGCTCGGCTACCGCATCACCGGTTCGGACGTCAACGAGTCGGACAACCTTGCCCGTATGCGGCGGCTCGGTATTACGGTATCCATGCCGCAAAAAGCGGAGAATATCGGTGACGCGCAACTGGTCGTATACACCGCCGCGGTGCGTGAAGATAACCCCGAACTGGTCGCCGCCAAGGAACGCTCGATTCCGCTTATGGAACGTGCGGTATTACTTGGTCGGTTATCGCGGCAATTTTCCAATACCATTGCGGTTGCGGGAACCCACGGAAAGACCACCACCTCGTCGATGTTATCGCACATCTTATTGACTGCCGACCGCGATCCGTCGGTATTTATCGGCGGACGGTTACCGCTCATCGACGCAAACGGACGGGCGGGAACGACCGACACGTTCGTATGTGAGGCATGCGAGTTTAAAGATCATTATTTGCAGATGACCCCCGCGGTGTCCATCATTCTCAACGTGGACGCGGATCACCTGGATTATTTCGGTGACCTGAACGGTGTGATCGCATCGTTCCGCAAGTTCGCTGCACAGACTACCGATACGCTGATCGTCAACGCGGATGATCCCGAAACCTTACAGGCGGTCGGCGGGTTGACCCACGCGACGGTAATACGGTACGGTGCGGATATCAAAAATGAGTGGTCGGCACAAAATATCGTAATGCAAAACGGGTCATACGGTCACTACGATCTGTACCATAACGGCGAATTTGTCGTTACGGTTACGCTCGGTGTACCGGGACGGCACAACGTGTTCAACTCGCTTGCGGCGGCGGCCGCCGCGTGGTTGTGCGGGGTGTCGTACGAGCAGATCGCCGACGGGATCGCCGATTTCCACGGTGCGGGACGGCGGTTTGAATTTTTGGGCGAGGTAAACGGTGTCACCTTTGTGGACGATTACGCGCATCATCCTACCGAGATCGCAGCAACACTTGCCGCCGCAAAAGCGTTACCGTATAAGAGGGTATGGGCGGTGTTCCAGCCGTTCACCTATTCCCGTACGGCGCGGCATTTGGCGGAGTTTGCCGAAGCGTTATCCACCGCCGATGAGGTGATCGTCAGCGATATTATGGGATCGCGTGAAGTGAACGAATGGAACGTTTCTGCCAAAGATATCACCGATCGTATTGACGGTGCACATCATCTGCCTACCTTCGACGATATTTGTGCGTTCGTGACCGAACGGGTGAGCGAAGGCGATCTGGTACTCACGATGGGCGGCGGCGACGTGTACAAGTGTGCGCGTATGATGAAAGCCGCACTACAATAAAATAACCGAAAAGAACCGTGCATCAAGTTGATGCACGGTTCTGTTAGTTTTCGAGAAGTGCCGAGAGTAAGGCGGCACAACCGGTTTCGATGTCCCGTTCGGTGGTATGGAAATCGCGGGTATACCACGGATCGGCAACGTCGCGGCTCTCCCCCGCCCATTCCATCAAAAGTGAGATCTTGTCGTGTGGATCGGCAGGGATAATGCGGCGGATGTTGCGCAGGTTGTTTTGGTCCATACAGATAAGGTAGTCGTAATGATCGTAGTCGGAAGCCGTCACCTGTCGCGCGCGTTTTGCGCGGCAGTCGATGCCGCGGGCGGACAACAGTCGTGCCACTGGCGGGTAGACGGGATTGCCGAGTTCTTCGGTAGAGGTGGCAGCAGATGCAACTTCAAAGTTGCAGTCAAGGCGCCGCTCGGTGATCAATTTTTTAAACAGAAATTCCGCCATCGGACTGCGGCAAATGTTGCCGTGACAGATAAATAAAATCTTGATCATTGGTTCAAACTCCGTTTTTCTTTTAGTATAGCACAAATCAGCGCTGTCGGCAAGAGTTACGCCGTTAGCAGAGGTGTTGAAAAACCTTGATTTTTGTGCGTTGTCGGTATATAATTTAATTAAGTAAATAACTTACAAAGGAGTTGGATTGTATGAGAAATATCTTCATATTCGCGTTGCTGATTGTTTTGATATTGTGCTTAGTCGGTTGCGGTAAAAAGCCGGCAACCGATAAATCCGTTACAATCGAACACATTTGGAGTTTGACCGATACAAACGATTTTGTTATTGCCATGACAGAATATCTTAGTGAAAAAACGCAGTATGGCGAGGATATGTCTGTTTTAAGTGATGCCGAGCGCATTTTCTATATTACGCAAATGCATGAAATGGAAGTAAATAACGGAGGTTTTTCTCAGTTTTTCTTTAATTCCGGCGGTGATTTCTCCAACGAATTGGTGGGTGCCTTTACTGCAATTGAAGCAACCGCAACAGCCGCTATCTGCCAAAAAGCGATCGATGCTTTTGGTCGTGATATTCCCGTCGACAGAGATGAGCGTCAAGAAGTGTTGGATGAACTCAGCGATAAACTTGATCGGATTTTTGAGGAATGTGACGATGCGTTCTACAATTATGAAGACGACCTGAATGAATTGAATTATCAGTTTGTCATGAAAAACAAGGAACAGTTCACCTAAGCAAAAATTTGTTAACAGCCGCCGACCATCAGGTCGGCGGCTGTACTGTTTTATGTCATATTGGGTAAACCTGTTGTAAAAGGTGGGAGCGAAAGTACCATTTTTAATACTTTCTCGTTATTTTACAACATAACAATCCGTAATACCGTAATACGCGAAGCAGTTTACGGCATGTTCGTCGATGAGTTCTCCGCAAACCAAAATCGGAACCGCCGGCGGACAACCGACCGTAGGAACCGCCACGATCCGTCCGACGCATTGTTCGATCGGAAGCGTTTCGGAATCGGAAAACATCGCTTCGCGTATGGTAAGTTCCTTCTTGCCGCGTACCAATCGCGGACTTTTTTCCTCGATGGGGTCCTTAGGCGATATGTGGCACAATGTCTGCTCCAAACAGTTCAGTTCTTTTGCCGTCATTTCTGCCGACAACATCAGCACCACGTAATCCGGATCCGCATATTCCGGTTCGATGTTCCGCCCACGTAAGAGGGTTGCGAACTGAACACCCGTATACCCGAAAGGCTTTGCGGCAATGGTCAATTTCAACGGTTCATTGCCGTACAAGGTATACCCATACCGTCGGAGATTTCCCTTGAGTGCCTCGATTCGGGGCAACTGTTTAGTTAACTTCGCGGGATACTCTTCCAAATATCGGTTAGCCGCATCCAGCGATTGCAAGATCAGGTAGGAGGGACTGGTGGAACCAAAGATCATAAGCGCATTTCTCACCTGCGATTCCGACAGCATATCCCATTCGGCAGAAAGATGCAGGTACGCACCGCCGGTCAGTACCGGCAACGTCTTATGCGCAGAATCACAGCACAAATCGGCACCAAGATCGATCGGGTGCATTGATTGGGGAAGAAATCGCAGATATGCACCGTGAGCATTGTCCACCGCAAGAAGAACGTCGTGCCGATGGCAGACGTCCGCAAGACCTCGAATATCCGCGACGTTACCCAGATAGTCAGGGTTCGTTACGTACACTGCCACCGGTTTGTTCACCGTTTTACGTAAATACCCGTCCAACGCCAACGGTGTCAGATCACACGACAGGTAATCGGAATCGTTCTCCGCATATAACCAGTCCACTTCCGCATCCAGCAATGCGGCGGCGGTAAGAAAGGTTTTGTGTGCGTTCCTTCCTGCGGCGATCAACGGTTTGCGTCCTTGTTGCTTGGCACGGAGTATCAACAAATACAGCATCGCCCGAATACATTGCGAGGACCCTTCGGTGGAATAGTAGGTTCTGCATCCAAAAAGGTGGCTCACGTTGGCTTCACTTTCGGCGATGATTCCGTTTGCCTCGTACAAACTGTCGGCACCGTCGATCTCGGTAATATCCAGTTGTTCCATTCCTAAAATCGACGCGCCTTTATGTCCCGGCATATGCAACCGCAACGGATCGCTTTGCGCATATTCCCGAACGAAATCACAAATCGGTGTATCCATACTATTCACCTAAGGCGCGGGCTACCGCGACCATAATGGCACATTCCATACGTTTACGGAACAGTTTACAACCGTCTTCATACACACCCGTAACCGAACCGGTCGCGTGGTAAGCGTTAGCGGCGCAGCCGCCGGAACAGTACAATCTTGCCCAGCAATCGCGACATTCAGCATGCGCATACACGTTACACGCGGCAAATTCTTTTTGGATTTCGGTGTTGGTCACACCGTCCCAAACATTTCCCAATTTGAACCGCTCTTCACCGACGAACTGGTGGCAAGGATACAGGTCGCCCCACGGGGTGACCGCCATATATTCCGTTCCGCTTCCGCAACCGGAAATACGCTTATAGATGCACGGTCCGCCCGACAAGTCGATCATATAGTGGTAGAATGTAAAGGGTTTTCCTTCTTTATCTTTTTGGAGTATCAGCCCTGCAAGTTTCTCATACTGCTCCATAACAACGACCATATCTTCGTTTGTCAAGGCAGAGGGGTCGTCTGCGGCACAAACCACCGGTTCCATACTCAGTTCGTTGAAACCCAGATCCAGCATGGTTTGGATATCTTTCAAGAAGTCGGGGTTGGCATGGGTAAACGTTCCGCGCATATAATAGTCTTTTCCGCCGCGAGCCTCTACGAATTTTTGAAATTTCGGTACGATCTTCTCAAAACTTCCGTTGCCTGCATAGTCCACACGAAAGCGATCATGGATCTCTTTCCGACCGTCCAAACTCAGCACTACGTTGCTACATTCCCGATTTGCCCATGCGATCACGTCATCGTCCACCAACACACCGTTGGTGGTCAACGTAAAGCGAAAATTCTTGTTTTTCTCTTTCTCAATACTCCGAGCGTAGGCAACCAGATCCTTTACTACCTGGAAGTTCATCAAGGGTTCACCGCCGAAAAAATCCACTTCCAGATTGCGCCGTGTTCCCGAATTGGCGACAAGAAAATCCAAAGCCTGTTTTCCGACTTCAAAAGACATCACTGCTCTGTCCCCGTGATATTTGCCTTGACTGGCGAAGCAATAGGAACAGTTTAAGTTGCAGGTATGCGCAACGTGAAGACACAAGGCCTTGACCACACCGGCGGTCTTTTGTTTCAATTTTCCCGCCATGGGTTCAAAGGTGTCGGGTGCAAAAAGTTTGCCCGTATCTTTTAACGCTTGTACTTGCGCGTAGCACTCTGCGATATCTTCTTTGGAAATGTCCGAGCGATCGGCATATTTTTTCTCCATCGCTTCAAGAATGTATTCCCGTGTATTTTCTTCAAACAGAGCAATGATATCGTATGCCACCTCATCTACTGCGTGGACAGAACCGGAACACACGTCCAGCACGATATTGTAACCACCCTGTTTATATTGGTGTATCATGATGATTTCTCCTTTGCGAAAAAGAATGCCGCCGATGTCGGCGGCATTCTGTGGGTATGCAATTACTCGCTTTCCTTCGTGTTCTCACACGTCTGGTTTGCAATGCCGCAACTGGTCTTGCATGCGGACTGGCAGGAGGTCTGGCATTCACCGCAACCGCCGTTCTTAGCGCTGTCGCACAGGTTGCGAGTTTCGATCGTTTTGATATGTTCCATAATTTCACCTTCTATACATAGGATTTCTATGAAATAAGTTTAACACAATGCATTTTGTATGTCAATCTTATTTTTCACACGATTCATACGACGGAAAGAAAAAACAGTTAAACAGATAGGATTTGACATTTCATAAGGGATTGTGTATAATACAACTACTATTTTAAGAAAGGGGAACTATTCCCATGCCTGACCCTGCTCCTGACGGTAATATAAAACCGTCGATCTGGCAAACCATCTCCCGTCATCTGTCCCGTGACAAGAACAACGTCACCGAAGAAGATATTCGACAGATGGTAGACGTCGGTGAGGAAACCGGTGTCATTGAAGAATCTCAGAAAGATATGATCAACAACATCTTCGAGTTCGGGGATATCACCGCCGAAGATATTATGACGCCGCGAACCGACGTGGAAGCGTTGGATGTTACGGACACGGTGTTCGATGCGTTGCAGATCAGTGTGGAACACGGATTTTCCCGTATTCCCGTATATGAGGACGACATCGACCACGTAAAAGGTGTTTTGTACGTTAAGGATCTGTTGCCGTTTGTCGGCAAACCGTTACCCGATGATCTGACCATCGCGTCGCTGATGCGACAAGCATATTTTGTGCCGGGCACCAAAAACTGTCAAGATTTGTTCGCCGAGATGACCGAAAAGCACGTTCAATTGGCGATGGTGGTGGACGAATACGGCGGACTCGCGGGTATCGTATCGATGGAAGATCTGCTCGAATCCATCGTCGGCAGTATTCAGGATGAATACGATAACGAGGAAGAAGAGATCGTACAAACGGGCGACAACTCGTTTGAAGTGGACGGTTCGCTTTCGATCGAAGAGGTCAGTGATCTGGTCGGTGTGACCTTACCCGAAGGGGATTACGATACGTTGGCAGGATTTTTAATTTGTGAACTCGGACGCATTCCCGATCCCGACGAAAACGCATCGCTTGTTTACGGCGAACTCGAATTTGTGATCCTGTCAATGGACGAACGCCGTATTGAAACGGTACATATTCAAAAATTCCCGAAAGAAGAACAAGAATGATAAAAGCCCGCACTTGGTAATCACCAAGTGCGGTTTTCTTTCGCCATTTGCAATCGGTATATGACCGTTTATATGTAACCAATATCCGTCAGCAAATCCACCGTCTTTTCAACTATTTCTCAAAAAATGTTGATATTCGTTTGCAATTATGATATAATGTAGATATACCACATAACATTTTAATATTTGCTAACATTGGAAGTGTGCATTTTTATCTTTTGGTAAAAATGCAGGCTCTATTTTCGCATACTTCGGTGTTAGCAGAAAATGTTGTGTGGTAGCAATCATGAGTCGCATTTTTCGGTGTGTGTGACTTTGGTTGCACACACTTTTTTATTTTGAGGAGGAACAAAAATGAAGAAACTGCTATCACTGTTAATTATCGCTTGTTTAATCGGTTGCCTGACCGCCTGTAACAAAACAGAGTCCCAAAACGCCTCAACGACAGACGGGCAATCCACCACAACCGAAAATCTCACGTTCTCGACGACAGAAGATGCCGAAACAACGATTTCTGCAACAAAAGATGACACTACCGTAACGCCCTTTAAACCGAACTCTCCGGTAGAGTACGACCCTTCAACAAAGGCATCTACCACTACCGCCAAAACACCCCCAAAGAAAACAACTGCCACCACCAAAACAATCGCCAAAACAACTACAAAGAAAACACCAACAGTGACCGCAACGGCGATCTTGACGCCCGAACACACAAGCGCAACGACCACCACACAAAAAGCCACTACCACCGCCAAAACGACGGCTCCCGTTGTCACAGAAAACTTGAAAGCACAATATAATGCCGACAAATCCGGACATTATCTTTCTTATGTATACAACAATACGGATAAAGAATTCTATGACGCCATTTTGGACCGCACCGGCAAAGCAACCTATACCTGTGCAAAAGACGAAACCATCGACGTCTATGCCAACGGGTTTTTCATCTCTCACATTTATGATGCCGACGCCGGCAAACAGCGTTATTATCTGAAAAACCATACCGGCAAATTGATCGCCTCTACCGAAACATTAAACGTAACCGGTTTCGGTCTGGTAGAGAATTACGAGAGCCACAAGAACTTTTTAGCCGACGGATATGTGTTGGTCTTTAACGCTAAAGAATCGTACAACGGAACGACTTATGAGGTTGGTATTCTGGGTACCAATGGCAAATGGCTCGTACCCCTTTCATCCGACAACCCACTTCTGTCCGGCGGTATGACCCCGTCCACAACCGCATTCCGCGAAAAGATACAATATGTCGGCGACGGATGCCTATGTGTCGAGGTAAAAAAAGACGATTACTATCCTCGTCATGCGGTATATAATCTCAAAACCAACAAAATGTTGTACTACACTATGCCAAACGACGGTTGGCCGGGTAATCTTGATTATATGATTACCGAAATCGAATTTAAAAACGGAATCAGTTACGATACATACGGTACCAGCATGTATGAGTTCCACGCTGACGGAACGCTCAACGTTTACCCGTATTCCGCCGATGACATCTCTGCTGCCTATGGTTTTTACGTCGACGAAAAAGGTGTCATCTACTCCATGGGCAGCGATGGCTGGGGGACCGTATTGAGCAGCAGCGCAACCGGCAAGATTCGCGATTTCAAAGATGATGATAACATTAACATTTCTGAAATCAATTATATTGGAAACGGAAAATGGTTGATTATGATAACTAATAACGAAAAAACGAACTATTATACCATTGTGGACCATACCGGAAACTTCTTGTTTGAGCCCATCAAAACGACCGAATCGTACGTCGTGACAACCAGCAATATCGGTATCGGAGAAAACAGCGTTGGTCATGGGATCGTTATTGATAGTTCCGGTAAGGTTCTGTATCGGAGTAAACACGACGGTTACGCTACCTCGCTTTTCGTAAAAAACGGAATCGTTCGTGAAACAACTATGGATAGAAATTACGATACGCTCAAATACGACGACTATACCCGTCTATAACGTGTCTCCGAAAGCGACACCTACACGTTTGCGAAGCAAACATATCACTCGCCGTAGGCGAATATCACTTGCCGTCAGGCAAATTTCACGTTGACGAAGTCAACATTTCACTCACAAAGCAAAAGACCTCGACGATTTCGTCGAGGTCTTTGTTTGTGTTGGCGTCTACCTATCTTCCCGGGCCGCTGCCAGCCAAGTATTGTCAGCGCAAGTGAGCTTAACTGCCGTGTTCGGGATGGGAACGGGTGTACCCTCACCGCCATCGACACCAACTATTCAGATATGCTTTGGACATACCCTGAAAACTGAATAAAGAGGACGTAGAATGTTTTGCAGAACCCATCACCCACCGTTGCATCACGGTCGGTTTTGTGATTCGAACCTGCTTGTCAGGTCAAGCCCTCGGTCTATTAGTACTGCCAAGCTCAAAGTGTCACCACTCTTACACACGCAGCCTATCA
>CAYSPZ010000050.1:0-13026 GCA_964433065.1 uncultured Eubacteriales bacterium
ATTTCTGCCCAATTTGTTCTCGCAAGGCGAAAGCCTTGCTTCGCCCAACTTGAACGCAAATTCCTCAAAATCTTCTCGCTTTGCGGTCGAAGATTTTAAAAAGAGGAAATTTGCGTTCAATCAAGGCAAAAACGCAGCGAATACTTGTACGTATTCGCGAGTATTTTAACGAGGAGTGAGCGCAAATTGCCCTTTTTAAAACAAGGTTTGAATGAGTCGCGTCACCTTATGGTAGCAGTTTTTTTGGCAAACGGATTTGAAGAGATCGAAGCGTTGACGGTGGTGGATCTTCTGCGTCGCGCGGGGGTTGAAACGGTCACGGTGGGTGTCGGCTCAAAAACGGTCGTCGGTACGCACGGGATCGCCGTTTGCGCCGATACGGAAGGGTCCGCACTCACGCAGGACGCGTGGGACGCGGTGGTGTTGCCCGGCGGATTGCCCGGTACCACCAATCTGGAAGCGAGTGATACGGTGCGGCGGTGTGTGGACGCGACCGCGAAAGCGGGCGGCTATCTGTGCGCCATCTGCGCTGCGCCGTCGGTGCTGGGGCATTTCGGGTACCTGCAAGGCAAACGCGCGACCTGCTACCCCGGTTTTGAAGACGAACTGTACGGTGCGGTCGTGACGGGTGAAGGTGTCGTCCAAGACGGCAAGGTCATCACCGCCAAAAGCGCGGGTGTGAGTCTGCCGTTTGCGCTCTGCGTGACGGCGGCATTGACCACCCCCGAAACCGCCGCCGAGTTGGAGGCAAAACTGCAATGCCGATGATACGAGATATCCGCGCACTCAAAACCAATCTACGGGCGCAATACCGTCAAAAGCGGGAGGCGCTGACCCCCGAAGAAAAAGAGCGGCGCGACCGATTGATCGCCGATACGGTACGGTCGTTGTGGCAGTACCGTCAAAACGAATGGATCCTGACCTATGTATCCACCCCGATCGAGGTGGACACCCACCGCATCATTGAACAGGCACTCGCCGACGGAAAACGGGTGGCGGTGCCGCGCTGTGTTCCCGATACGCGGGATATGGAATTTTACGAGATCCGTTCGTTGTCGGAACTGGAAAAAGGGACGTTCGGTGTGCTGGAACCCGCCGCCGACGAAACGCGCCTGTTGCGTGACCTGTCAAGCGGGTTGTGCATCATACCCGCGTTCTGTTATGATTTTTCGGGGTATCGGCTCGGTTACGGAAAAGGGTATTACGACCGTTTTTTAGCGCGGTTTGAGGGCAATCGCATCGGTATTTGTTACAGCGATTGTATTCGGCATCATCTGCCGCACGGACGGTTTGACCGCGCCGCGCAGTTGATCGTGACCGAGAAGTTTATCAGGCGAACCGATCGCAAAGGAGGTAACACAGATGGGAAATGAACGCAACGATCTGGATCTGGACAGTATTCTGGACGAGGTTCAAAAAGGCGCAGCTGCCGCCGAGAAACCGAAATTCGTGCTGGATCTGAATTTAGACGATGAATACGGCGAAGCGGTGGAAACTCCCGCCGCACCGCCGACCGAGCAAACACCGCCCACACCGATCGAAGAGGAAGAACCTGCGCCCGTACATAAAAAGGAAAAGAAACCGAAAAAGGGTATGGGTTGTCTGAAAGGAATCATTTACGCCATCGTGGTGTTGGGTCTGGCGGGGTTACTCGCTTACGTGGTGGTGGTCGGCGGACTCGATTTCACCGGTATCACCCGTGAAAACGTGACGGTGGATATCAACGTACCGGCGGGTGCCAACACGAAGGAAGTTGCCGAACTGCTCAAAGAAAACGGGTTGATCGATCAACCGTTCATCTTCCGCGTATATGCGCGGCTGAGCGGTGCCGACGGGAAATGGCAACCCGGCGGGTTCAGTGTGCAACCCGATATGGGATATTCGTTGCTCATTGAGTCGTTACAGGTGGCGAAAGAACGCAAAACGGTGAAGGTCACCATTCCCGAAGGGTTCACGACCTATCAGATCGCCGAACGCTTAGAGAAAAAAGGCGTGTGTACCACCATTGAATTCTACCGCGCACTGGCGCAGGGGGATTTCTCCGACTACGATTTCGTGGCGGCACTCGACGCGATCGAACCCGATACGCTCGCCGCGCGGTACTATACGTTGGAAGGCTATCTGTTCCCCGACACGTACGAGTTTTACGCGGGATGTTCGGGCGAAAGCGCGGTGCGTAAGTTCCTCGACGGGTTTCAAATGCGGATGGATACGTCGATCCGCTCGGCAATGAAAGCGCAAGATCTGACGATGGATAAACTGGTCATTCTGGCATCCATCGTGCAGGGGGAAGCGGCATCCAAAGACGATATGCAAAAGGTCGCCCGCGTGTTGTGGAACCGTCTGGAAAACACCGACGTGTATCCAAAACTGCAATGCGATTCTACGGGGGATTACGTCACCGATATGCTTGCTGCAGGTACCGATATTCAGGTCTCCAACGACGCGTACGATACGTACGTTCGCGACGGGTTACCGGTCGGCGCGATCAACAATCCGGGTCTTGACGCGGTCAAAGCGGTGCTTTCCCCGTCGGAAGATGCGGATACGATGGAGTGCTTCTTCTTCGCGACCGACTATCTGACCGGTAAGACCTATTTCAGCAAGACTTATGCGCAACACCAAGCGGTGTGCAGAAAATACGGGATTGGTATGTATGGATAAACTTCCGGAACTACTATGTCCGGCAGGGGATGAAGAGCGGCTGTCTGCCGCTCTTCTCTTCGGTGCGGACGCGGTCTATGCATCGGGTAAACAATACGGAATGCGTTCGGCACCGCAAAACTTTGACGACGACGGACTTGCCCGTGCGGCGGCACTTTGCCACGCACGCGGCAAACCGCTTTATATTACCTGTAACATCCTGCCGCGCAACGACGAGATGCGGGCATTACCCGCCTACCTTGAACGGTTGAACGGGGTGGCGGACGCGCTTATCGTGGCGGATCTCGGGGTATTGGCACTTGCCAAACGCTATGCACCCGATTGCGCGTTGCACGTGTCCACCCAACTCGGTGTGGTCAACTACCATACCGCGCAACAGTTGTTTGAGATGGGCGCGTCCCGCGTGGTATTGGCACGGGAACTGTCGCTTTCGGAGATCGCGGATATCCGCGCACACACCGATCCGTCGCTGGAACTGGAAGCGTTCGTGCACGGCGCGATGTGTATGTCCTATTCGGGACGGTGTTTGTTGTCCTCCTACCTTACGGGACGGGACGGCAATCACGGCGATTGCGCCCAACCGTGCCGATGGCGGTATGAGGTGATGGAACCTACCCGTCCCGATCGTCCGCTCACGGTCGAACAGGACGAGGACGGTACCTACCTGTTCAATGCCAACGATATGTGTATGTTACCCCATCTGCACGACCTGTGCGAAGCGGGGATCTCGTCGTTCAAGATCGAGGGACGTGCCAAGGCGGCATATTACGTGGCGGGTGTGACCCACGCGTACCGTTCGGCACTGGACAGTTACGCGGCAGCGGCGGACGAAGCCGCGTGGCGGTTGCCCGACTGGATCGCCGAAGAACCGTACAAGGTCAGTCATCGCCCTTACGGAACGGGGTTTTATTACGGTGACCCGTCGCAAAACACGAAAAGCGGCGGCTACGTCCGTGACTATCAAGCGGCGGCGGTGGTGACGGGATACGAGGACGGATACCTCATCGTCAGTCAACGCAACCGTTTTTGCGAAGGGGACGAACTCGAAACGTTGGTGCCGTACGAGGCGCCGACACGGTTGACCGTCACCGCGATGTTCGACGAGACGGGTGAGCGCATCGAGGCGGCACCGCATCCCACCATGATGGTGAAGATCCCGTTTGACCGCGCGTTACCGACGGGCAGTTATCTGCGGCGGAAAATCTGAATACAACTCCTTTTTGCGGGGAACACTCCCTGTGAAAAGGAGTTTTTTTAAAAGGTGACACGACCCACTCGAACCTGCCGTAACGCGGAATATTTTAGTTATTTCTGCCCAATTTGTTCTCGCAAGGCGAAAGCCTTGCTTCGCCCAACTTGAACACAAATCCCTCAAAATCTTCTCGCTTTGCGGTCGAAGATTTTAAAAAGAGGAAATTTGCGTTCAATCAAGGCAAAAACGCAGCGAATACTTGTACGTATTCGCGAGTATTTTAACGAGGAGTGAGCGCAAATTGCCCTTTTTAAAACAAGGTTCGAATGAGTCGAGTCACCTTATGCAAAAGCGAACGGTTGCCCTGTTCGTGGCGGTGTTGTTTGCGTTCAGCGGGGTGATGGCGCGATTGTATCGGTTGTCGGTCAGCGATCTCAAAGCGGCGGCAAACGAGCAATCCTCACTGACCGTCACTGTCGCGCGTGTGCGCGGCACCATCTACGACCGTAATGGCGAAAAACTGGTCAACAACACGTCACGGTATGCCGCGTCGGTGGTACAGACACCGTCTACCTTGACGATGTTGTCCGAAGCCCTGCCCGAAACCGAATTCGCCGCGCTCGGTGAACGGATGGCGAACGGCAGGCCGGTGGTAACGGTCACCGACGTGCCGCTCGCACCCACCGACGGGGTCACCGTTTTCACCGTTCCCGAACGGTACGGTGACGACCAGACGGCGGCACATCTCATCGGGTATATCGGGGAGGACGGCATACACGGCGCGAGCGGTCTGGAAAAGGCGCTGGACGCGCAACTGATCGCGGCGAGCGGGGAGGTGACCGTCACCTACAAGACCGACGGACAGGGACGGGTGATGCTCGGTGAGGGGGTCACGGTGGAGAACTCCTTGCAAAACGGGGTTGCGGGGGTGGCGCTTACCATCGACCGCCGTATACAGACGGCGGTGGAAAAACGCGCCGACCCGCTACTGGATCGCGGCGCGGTGGTGGTGACCGACCCGTACAGCGGTGACATTCTCGCCATTGCGAGTTTTCCCGATTTTGAACCGACCGTACTGGCGGATTACCTCGACGATGAGGACGGACCGCTGTATAACCGTGCGACGGCGGCATATAATTGCGGATCGGTGTTCAAGATCGTGTCGGCGGTGACCGCGCTGGAAAACGGCGCGGCATCTACCCAGACCTATCGGTGTAACGGACGGTTGCGGGTGGGCGCGAACGTCATCAAATGCCATCATGTGCTGGGACACGGTGTCCTTGATATGACGGGCGGGTTCGTGCAATCCTGTAACCCGTATTTCATACAACTCATCAAACAGACGGGCGGTGCCGCGCTTTACCGTATGGCGACGGCGTTCGGGTTTAACACGGCGCTGACGTTGGCACCCGATTACCGAACCGCGGCGGCTCGGTTCCCCGAACCTGCCGAACTGTTACAACCGACTGCCCTTGCGAACGTGTCGTTCGGACAAGGGAAACTGACCGCCACCCCCGTACACGTTGCGCAGATGACCGCGGCGGTAGTGAACGGTGGTACCGTGCGACCCGCGCGGCTGATCTACGGGACGGTCACCGTCAACGGGGAGATTATCGCGTCGTCCCAAAATCCGCCGATGACGTTATGTTCGCCCACCGTCGCCGAACAGGTGCGGGGGATGATGACGGCAGTCATTGAAGATACCGTCGGCGAAGCGGCGCGGCCGAGCGTGGGCGGCGCGGGCGGTAAGAGCGGAACCGCCCAAACGGGGTGGCTTACCGAAAGTGGGGAAACGATGGTACAGAGTTGGTTTACGGGATTTTATCCCGCCGAACAGCCCCGCTACGTCGTCACGGTGGTGGCGGAAGATGCCGAAACGAGCAAAAAGACCGCCGCACCCGTCTTTCAAGCGGTGTGCGATGCATTGGCAAGGCTTGACAAGTAAACGGAAATATGGTATAGTAACCTCAATTCAAACGAGAATACGAGGTTAATGTAGCCATGGACGACGGCGACAGTTGTACCGATAAACGAAGCAGATAGAAAGCATAGCCTGCGGGGTAACCGCGTCGGGCTATGCTTTTTGTGCGTTATTTTCGCGTAATACACATAAAAAAGGAGTTAGAGTTTTGGATAACATATGGTTTTCACTCATTTTACAGATAGTACTCATCGCGCTCAACGCGGTGTTCGCCTGTGCGGAGATCGCGGTCATTTCGTTAAACGACGCGAAACTTGCCAAAATGATCTCGCAGGGGGATAAACGCGCGGTACGGCTTGGGAAACTGACCGAGCAACCCGCCCGTTTTCTCGCGACCATTCAGGTCGCCATCACCCTGTCGGGATTTTTAGGCAGTGCGTTCGCCGCTAACAGTTTTTCCGATCCGCTGGTGGATTGGCTGATCCGCATCGGTGTCACCGTTCCGCGCGCGACCTTAAACTCGATCGCGGTGGTGGGCATCACCCTCATTCTGTCCTATTTCACCCTCATTTTCGGGGAACTGGTTCCGAAACGGGTCGCGATGAAAAAAGCCGAGTCTCTCGCGATGGGGCTGTCCGCATTTTTGACGGGTATCTCCCGTATCTTCGCGCCGATCGTGTGGTTTTTGTCCGCGTCCACCAACCTCGTGTTGCGGTTGATGGGCATTGATCCCAATGCCGAAGAAGAAGAGGTCAGCGAAGAAGAGATCCGTATGATGGTGGACGTCGGCAGTGAAAAAGGGGTTATTGATGACGACGAGAAACGCATGATCCAGAACGTGTTCGAATTTGACGACCTGACCGCGGGTGAGATCGCCACCCACCGTACCGAAATGGTGGTGTTGTGGACCGAAGATTCCGACGAGGAATGGGCGCAGATCATTCACGACAGCCGACACAGTTTATATCCCATCTGCGGAAAAGACGTGGACGACGTGGTGGGGGTCTTGTCCGCCAAAGACTACTACCGTCTGGATTCGCGCGACCGCGAAACGGTGATGCGCGAGGCGGTACGCGAAGCGGTATTCGTGCCCGATTCGCTCAAGACCGACGTGTTGTTCGGACGAATGCAACAGGCGCGTAACCACTTCTCGGTGGTACTGGACGAATACGGCGGTGTCGCGGGTATTGTCACGATGAACGACCTGCTCACGCAACTGGTCGGTGACCTGGACGACGGGCAGGAAGAACGCGTCCCCGACATCGAACAATTGGAAGACGGCGCCTTCCGCATTGACGGCGGCGCGCGACTGGATGAGGTTGCCGAAACGCTCGGTGTGGCATTGCCCGACGAGGTGTACGACACCTTCGGCGGCTACGTGTTCGGCGAATACGGCGCCATCCCCGAAGACGGGTCGTCCTTTACGCTTACGACCGACGCACTGACGGTGGCGGTCGCCGACGTGCAGGATCACCGTATGGAACACGCGATCGTGACGGTCAAACCGAAAACGGTTGACAAATCGGAAGAAATCGTGTAAACTGAATACGATAAGAAAAGGCATTGACGGGACCAATCGTTTGCGCATTTTAACAGAGAGCACATCCGCGGCTGAAAGGTGTGCAAAAAGCAAACGACCGCCATCCCCGAGCCCTGCCGCGATGAGCGGCGGCGTATGTCGGCGTTAACGACTCAAAGCGGCGCGTAATTTACGCGCAAGTTGGGTGGTACCACGGAACACTTCCGTCCCATATCGGGGCGGGAGTGTTTTTTGATATCCCAAAGAAAGGATGTAAAGGTTATGCAATGGACAGGTCTTAACGAACTCAGAGAAAAGTATCTGCAATTTTTTGAAAGTAAGGGGCATCTGCGTCTGCCGAGTTTCCCGCTCGTACCGAAGAACGACGCGTCGCTTCTGCTCATCAACTCGGGTATGGCACCGATGAAAAAGTATTTCACGGGTGAAGTGACCCCGCCGCGTAAACGGGTGACCACCTGCCAGAAATGTATTCGTACCCCCGATATCGAACGCGTGGGCAAGACCGCCCGCCACGGCACCTATTTTGAGATGCTCGGCAACTTCAGTTTCGGTGACTATTTCAAACACGAAGCCACCGCGTGGGCATGGGAATTCTGTACCAAAGTGCTGGAACTGCCGGTCGATCGCATCTGGGTATCCATCTACGAAAACGACGACGAAGCGTTTGATATCTGGACCAAAGAAGTGGGTGTTTCGCCCGACCGTATCGTGCGGCTCGGCAAGGAAGACAACTTCTGGGAACACGGTTCGGGTCCCTGCGGTCCGTGCTCGGAACTGTATTTTGACCGCGGCGAAAAATATGGTTGCGGTTCGCCCGACTGCGGTGTCGGTTGCGAATGCGACCGTTACGTCGAGTTCTGGAACAACGTGTTCACCCAGTTTGACAACGACGGCAACGGCAACTATACCCCCCTCGACCATCCCAACATCGATACCGGTATGGGTCTGGAACGTCTTGCCTGCATTATGCAAGGGGTCAATAACCTGTTCGAAGTGGACACGGTGCAAAACATTATGAAACACATCAGCCGTATCGCGAACGTCACCTACGGCGACAGCGAAAAGACCGACGTTTCGCTTCGCGTTATCACCGACCACATCCGTTCCACCACCTTTATGATCGGGGACAGCGTGATGCCCTCGAACGAAGGTCGCGGCTATGTGTTGCGCCGCTTACTGCGCCGCGCCGCCCGTCACGGTCGTCTGCTCGGTATTCACCGCCCGTTCCTGTACGAAGTGTGCGAAACGGTGATCGCCGAAAACCGCACCGCCTACCCCGAACTGACCGATAAACAGGATTTCATCATCAAGGTCATCCGCAACGAAGAAGAAGCGTTCGAAAAGACGCTCGACAGCGGGTTGCAGGTACTGGAATCGATGCTCGGTTCGGTCAAGGACGGTGTACTGTCGGGTGACGACGCGTTCAAACTGTACGACACCTACGGGTTCCCGCTCGACTTAACGCAGGATATCTTAGAAGAAAAAGGTATTACGGTGGACACCGATCGGTTCACCGAATGTATGAACGAACAACGTCGCCGTGCGCGCGATGCTCGTAAAGATGCGGGTGCCGACGCGTGGAAAGGCGATCAGAATCTCGCGGAACAACTGACCGCGAGTACCTTCGTCGGCTATACCGCCACCGAAAGTGCCGCGACCGTTACCGCGATTGTTGCGGATAACGCGCTCGTCGACGTGATCGGCGAAGGTGACGTCGCGACAGTGGTATTGGATACCACCCCGTTCTATGGTGAGAGCGGCGGTCAGGTCGGCGATCACGGTGTAATCACCACCGACGGTTGCCGTTTTGCGGTGACCGATACCCAGAAGACCGCGTCGGGTGCGGTACTGCACATCGGTACGGTGGAATCGGGCGAACTGCGCGTGGGCGATACCGTCTGCGCGACGGTGGATGCCGACGAACGGCGCGCCACCATGCGCAACCACTCGGCGGCGCACCTGTTACAAGCGGCGCTTCGTCAAGTGCTCGGCACTCACGTTGAACAAGCGGGTCAGTTGGTCGGTCCCGATCGCGTCCGTTTTGACTTTACTCATTTCTCCGCCCTCACCCCCGACGAACTCAAAGCCGTCGAAGATCTGGTCAACCGTAACATCCTGAACGCGGTGACCGTTACCACCACCGAAATGCCCATCGACGAAGCGCGCAAACGCGGCGCGATGGCATTGTTCGGTGAAAAATACGGCGACATCGTTCGTGTGGTGGATATGGACGGTGTGTCGGTGGAACTGTGCGGCGGTACCCACGTGGATAACACCGCGAAACTGGGCTTATTCCGCATCGTGTCCGAATCGTCGGTCGCGGCGGGTGTACGCCGTATCGAAGCGGTGACGGGTGCGCAGGTGATGACCCTGCTCGACCAATACTACGGTGAAATGACCAAAGCCGCCGCGGTGATGAAAGCGAACGGTCCCGATGACCTCATCCGCCGTGCGGAACAACTGCTTACCGAACTCAAAGACGCGCGCCGCGAACTGGACGCGCTCAAATCGAAACAAGCCGCGTCGCAGGTGGACGATCTGCTCAAAAACGCGGTCGACCTCGGTTCTGTCAAACTGGTCACCGCCCTGCTGAACGGTATGGACGGCGGCGCACTCAGGACGCTTTGCGACCGTTGCCGCGACCGTAACCTCGAAAACACGGTGGTGGTGTTTGCCGCGACCAACGACGGCGGTGTATCCCTCGCGTGTTACTGTACCGCCGACGCGGTGAAGAACGGCGCGAACGCGGGTACCATCGTTCGCCAGACCGCCGCATTGTGCGACGGTAAGGGCGGCGGCAAACCCGATATGGCGATGGCGGGCGGTAAAGCCCCCGAAAAGGCGGAAGCGGCACTCGCGGCGGTCGCGGATATCGTGCGTGATATGGTGAAAGGATAAGCGATATGGATTGTATTTTTTGTAAGATCGCGGCGGGGGAGATCCCGTCCAAAACGGTGTATGAGGACGATCTCTGCCGTGTGTTCTATGATATTGAACCCAAAGCACCCGTGCATTTGTTGGTGATCCCGAAAGCGCATCTGAGCGGATGCCGCGATATCACCGCCGACAACAGCGCGGTGGTGGCGCATATTTTCTCGGTGATCACCCGTGTGACCGCCGAACTCGGTATCGAGAGTTATCGCGTGGTCACCAACAACGGACCCGACGCCGGGCAGACGGTACACCATCTGCATTTCCACATTCTCGGCGGCGGGCAGTTGGGAGATATGGCGTGATCCGTATCATTTTAGATTTGGAGTGGAACGGCGCGTACAGTAAACGCGTCGGCGGATATTTTAACGAGATCATCGAGATCGGCGCGGTGAAATTGTCGGATGACGGTGCCGAACCCGAACGGTTTGACGCGTATATCCGTCCCGTCGTCAGCAAAAAACTGACCAAACTGGTACAAAATCTCACGGGTATTACCGACGAGCAGGTGGAGGACGGGATCCCGTTCGCCGAAGCGATGGAACGGTTACACCGTTTTGTCGGGGACGCGCCGTCGGTGTTGATGACGTGGAGTAATACCGATCTGCTGGTACTGATGGAAAACTGCCGTTACTTTTTCGGCGCACAGGAACTGCCGTTCTTTGACGATTACCTTGATCTGCAGCAGTACGCACAACAACGCGTACCGTGCGGTGACGGGCAACAGGCGGGACTTGCTAAGTTTGCTGAACGGGTGGGTATCGATCTTACCGACCGCGAACTCCACCACGCGATCGACGACAGCGTGTTGTCGGCGGAGATCTTTGACCGCGTGTATGAAAAACGCAGTTTTGAAAAAGCGATGTGTCCCGTCGATGCCGAATTTTATCGGCGGATCACCTTTCGTGTGTCCTATATTGCGGACATCAACAGTCCGCTCATTCGTCGCGGGGACCTGCATTTTTCGTGCGACGTGTGCGGTCGGAATTTAAAACGTGTCGGAAAATGGAAATTCTATCACCACGCGTTTGCCGCACCGTTTCGGTGTGAAGTGTGCGACCGTACCTTTACGGGACGGGTACAGGCAAAACAGAAATACGAGGGTGTCGAGATCAAAAAACGGTTGATCTATAAAGAACCCAAACCCGAACAGGAGGAGGTCGCGCCATGATCCGTAAAGAGTTTCAAGGACTCAAACTGTCGGCACTCGGTCTCGGCTGTATGCGGTTTCCGAAGATCGACGGCGACCACGCGAAGATCGATATCGACGCGGTGCGCGAGATGATCGCCTACGCGATGGCGAACGGTATCAACTATTTCGATACCGCGTGGGGATACCATAACGGCCACTCCGAAACGGTGATGGGTGACCTGCTCAGCGCCTATCCGCGCGAGCGTTATTTCCTTGCCGATAAGTTTCCCGGTTACGACCGCGGCAATTTTGAAAAGATCGAAGAGATCTTTGAAACCCAACTCAAAAAATGTAAGGTCGGGTATTTTGACTTTTACCTGTGTCACACCGTGTGCGAGTCGAACATCGACCTCTATCTCGAATACGCGCCGCAGTTAAAGACGTATCTCGTCGAGCAAAAGAAAAACGGTCGTATTCGGCATATCGGTTTTTCCAATCACGGTACCATCGAAACCACCAAACGGTTTTTGGACGTGTACGGCGATTGTATGGAGTTTTGTCAGATCCAACTCAACTGGCTGGACTGGACGGTACAAAATGCCAAAGAAATGGTGGATCTTCTTCGCGATCAGCACCTGCCCATCTGGGTGATGGAACCGGTCCGCGGCGGTAAACTTGCCGCGTTGTCTGCCGAATACGAAGAGCGACTCTGCGCACTTCGCCCCGACGCAACGGTAGCCGAGTGGGCGTTTCGGTATCTGCAATCATTCCCCGACGTGGTGGTCACGCTTTCGGGGATGTCCAATATGGAACAACTCAAAGAAAATATCGCCACCTATGAAGCCGAAGATCCCCTTACCGATGCGGAACAAACGACGCTGCTCACCATCGCGTCGGATATGATCGCGCAAAGATTCGTGTTGTGTACGGAATGTCGGTATTGCACGTCGTATTGTCCGATGGAACTGGATATCCCGTCGCTCATTGATCGGTATAACGAGTATTCGTGTTTCGGCGGATTTTCGGTACCGATGGCGATCGATGCCCTGCCCGAAAACAAACGTCCGTCGGCGTGTCTCGGTTGCCGCGCGTGCGAAGCGGTCTGTCCGCAGACCATTCGTATCAGCGAAATGATGCGCGATTTTGCAGAGAGGTTGGCTTAATGATTAATGGATGGGAACTCGCGAAACGGCAGTTGCAGACGGGACGGTACACCTGTGTGATCTGCAAAAACGGCACGACGTATACCGCGACCGATCGCGGTGTCAAACCGCTGGTACGGTGGTACGAGTCAGGTGACGATTTTAGCGGTGCCGCCTGTGCGGATAAGGTGGTGGGCAAAGCTACCGCGTTCTTGTACGTGTTGCTCGGTGTGGCTTCTGTGTATGCGAAGGTGATCAGTAAACCTGCACTTTCGGTACTGCGCGAACACGGAATCGAGGTCGATTACGACACGCTCGTTGATCACATCATCAATCGGCGCGGTGACGGAGTCTGCCCGTTTGAGGCGGCGGTATCGGATGTGTGCGATCCGCCGATCGCCTACGAACGCATCCGCAAAAAAATGGCCGAATTGAATATTGAATGATGAACACCCCCTACACGGGGGTGCTTTTTTTCGCCTCCCTTGTGTAAAGGGAGGTGTC
>CAYSPZ010000051.1:0-12356 GCA_964433065.1 uncultured Eubacteriales bacterium
ACGCCAACACAAACAAAGACCTCGACGAAATCGTCGAGGTCTTTTGCTTTGTGAGGTAAGAGGTAAAAGTGAAGAGTGAAGAGGTAAGGTGTCGCCTGCGGCGACGGATTGTATTCTCTCCCTCAGTCCTCGCAGACGCTCGGACAGCGTCTCGCTGCGGCTCGGTCACCTCGCGGTTCTGACAGTCCACCGGACTGTCATTCATTGCCGCTCGGTCGCTTTGCTACCTCCCAGAGGGAGCCTTGCGGGCGACGGTGCCGCCCATACGATACGAGGTGTTGGTGTGTACTGTGTGAGCGAAAGAAAAGAGTTGCAAAAAAATTTAGTATGTGATACACTGGTTGTGCCAAACAAATTTAATATAGATAGAATTAGCGGTATCTTTTTCTTTTTGAAACAGGTATGTCTTTTTCGTGCAGTAATCTTTTTGGAATTTGGTAAAAACGCAGATCCCATTTAAAAGATTATTGCAGAAAAGATATGCTCTAATTCTATTTAAATTTGTTTGGCGACAATCGGGGTTTGCGCTTTTCGGTGTGCAACTTCGGTTGCGCACTTTTTTATTTAATGAGTCTTGGAAATGAAAAAGGAGTCTTGGAAATGAAAAATGTTGTATCGAAAGTGAGTGCCTTGTTGTTGGCGTGCTGTATGTTGTTCAGCCTGGTTGTACGCAACAACGGGGCAACAACCGTGACCGACAACAAAACCGGTGGGATTTTGTCTGTGTCCGGTGACTTGGTCGGTGATGTTTTAGACATCCAAGAAGACACAAGCAAAGACGACACGACCGATAACAACGTTGGCAATCCCGACGTTGAAACGGAAACCGATACTTCTGCGGAAGATCAGACGCAAAATACCGTTGTTGACAACGACGGTGGTTCGTCTGTGCTGAATGGCTCGGTCGACAACGTTTCGGATGTTCAAGACGAAACGGATATCGATAACAACGTTAACGATGATGATGTTGAAACCAAACAGGATATCCCTGTAAAAGACAAAACGGAAACTGACGTTGATAACAACGTTAACGATACTGTTGTTGAAACGGAACAGGACACCCCTGTAAAAGACCAGACGCAAAACGCGGTGGTTGACACGGAGAATACGATCGTTAAACCCGATTCGACCTCTGATACGAATGACGTTCAAGAGAACGTTGTTCATGTCGGAACACAGACCGAAAAAGAGCCTGACACCGATAATGAGGATATTTCTACCGGAAATACGCTCGTTTCTTCTCCGAAAGGTGACTATAACGAAGGCGTCGTTCTTGTCAAAGTGAAAGATACCCTTGATACTTCTTCGTTTGGTGATCTGGAATACACGGCTGTCGAAGCGCTCTTCGACGGCTCGAGTTGGTATGTCGTAACGCTTGCGGATGCGACGGCAACCGAAGCGGCGGTTGCGTACCTTTCCAACGTTGATGCTTTTGAAAAAGTGGACTACGACTATGTGATGGGTGTGACCGCGGACGTTTCATCGGTAAACGTTTCGGGCAATCCGCATTACGGTAAACATAAACACCATCACGTCCATAAGATCCCCGAAGGATGGCAACATATCAAGGATAACGGAAAACAACCCGGCGGCAGTAACGACGTTGTGGTTGCCGTGATCGATACCGGTGTTGACTATACGCACCTTGACCTTTGCAACAACATCTGGGTCAACACTGCTGAAATTGCGGGTAACGGCAAAGACGACGACGGTAACGGGTATATTGACGACGTTTACGGTTGGGACTGCGTTGGTAACGACAAAGACCCGATGGACGATAACGGTCACGGTACCCACGTGGCGGGTATCATTGCCGCCGAAAACAATGATCTCGGCGGTGTCGGTATCGCCTACAACTGCAAAATCATGGTACTGAAAGCCGGTAACTCCTCCGGCTACTTCAACAACTCGGACATTGCCGAAGCGATCCAGTATGCCTATATGAACGGCGCGTCGGTCATCAATATGTCCTTCGGCGGCTCGAATATTTCGGTTGCTGTTGAAGAGGCACTTGAAAACGCGTATAATTCCTGCGTACTCGTTGCCGCCGCCGGTAACGACGGTGCGTGTAACAATCTTAGTTGCCAGACCTGTGATATTAAGAAGGTGTCCTATCCCGCAGCATTGCCTTACGTGATCGGTGTTATGAGTACCAATGCCGACGGTTCCGCCGTATCGGGTTTCTCCAACTACGATCACAACCCCTATAATTCTATCGAATATGAAGTTTATGCTGTGGGTGAAGGGATCCCCTCCACCTGGCCGGGCAATAAGTATGCCGACCTGAACGGTACTTCTATGGCGGCGCCCACCGTTTCGGGTATTGCCGCTCTGCTTCGATCTGCCTATCCCGACCGCGAAACCTATTCCACCAAATTTATCCAATCGCAGATCGTCAATACCGGTTCTCAAAATCCGTACAACGCTCTGCTGAAAACGACGGATGATGCCCATTCGGTTGCCAACGTGTACGAGGCATTGACCCAACTTCCGAAACCGGAAGTCAACCTGTACGACTATTCGATCGACGACAGTACCGCCGTTAATGCCGCCAACAACGGCAACGGTGTGATCGACGCGGGCGAAACGATTCGCTTGTACGTTTCGCTCCACAACCGCGGCGGTGTAGCCGAAAACGTCAGCGTTTCAATAGACACGGAAAGAAGCGAAGGCTTGACCGACCCCTATTTCACCTTTGTGAACGATACGATCGCGCTTTCGGATGTCGGTACCTATTCGGTTCGCGAATCGGGCGACAAGTATTTTGAAATTGTTGTCAGTGCCGACTGTCCCAACGACTACCTGGTGGATTTCAATATCCGCTATACCTATACCAACGGTATGGACGAAAACGACGATACCGTATATGAGGATGACGGAAACCAGAAGGCGCAGTTTAACGTCAGCCGTGGGTATCATCTGCCTTCGAGCATAACTGAAGACACTGTTTACACTGCTGACCGTCTTTATATCGTCGGTGAGGATGTTGTTATCCCTGCAGGTGTTACCGTCACCTTTGAAGAAGGGTGTGAGATTCAGTTCTATGATGATCGAGAATATTATAATTCACCTGTTGTTACGGTTTATGGAACATTACTGTTTGAAGGTACAAAAGAAAATGTGATAAAAATTGCACCTAATGAAAGAAATAAAACATTTATTTGTAAAATTTTAAGTGCGGGCTCGGAAAGTAATATAGAACTTAAGTATGTTAAGTCTACAAATTTAAGCACCACTATCAGTAATGGCTATATTATCAATTCGTATTTAGAGTCTAATTCAGAGTCTAATGGTGGTATATACGCTTACAATGGTGGTACACCAGGTATGGGGTTCTGTTCCTTATCGGCAGAATCTATAACACGAAATTATATTAATCTTCACTATGGATCGTTGGTATCGGATGTAATAAAATCAAATTTTATTATTTTAGATGGATGGAGATCGACAATAAATGTTTGCAGCGAGATGTCGAATAATATTATTTGTAATTGCAAAACAAAAAACGTAAGAGATATTGAACGGAGAATTTCGGTTGGAAAAAACGGTGCTTATTCTACAGTAAAAGTGTACAATAATATATTTAGCAGTTTAGATTTGTCGTCTACACCAACGATTAAAAAATTATCTGCTTCAAGTGCAACAGTGACATACTCAAATAACTTATTTTCACCCAATTACCAGCAACATGCATCTGAAATTTTTGAAAATTATTATGACGCAAGCGGCAACCCCATTGTTGACGTTTACGGTTCGCTTGCCGATATGACAGCCATTTGGCCTTACGTTGTCAGCGTGGAGATGTTTGATAAAGACGGCAATGCGATCACTACGGTGGGCAGGGAAGAGATTACGGTGCGGGTGACCTTTAACCGCCCGATGGATGTTATCAAAGATACGTATTTGACGTTCGGTACGATCGAGCCGTACGGGGATTACCGCATTGACGGTGAATATATTTCGGACACGGTGTGGGAAGGTACGTATACGCTCAAAGCACAGATCGAGAACGGACAGAATTTCCTGAAGGTGAACAATGCTTGTGCCGCAGAAGATCCGACCAAGACGGTGTTTGGTGAGTATCACCTGCACGAGTTCACCATTGATACTACCGCCGCGATGGCGATGAACCTGCAAGCGGTGGCGAAAGAGGAGGGTGTTGAACTCACCTTTGCGCAGGATGATTACGACACGCTTCTTGGTTACAACATCTATCGTTCGACCGAGAAGGACGGCAACTACGTGAAACTGAATCCCGCCATCCTGTTGCCGGACGAAAACGTGTTCCTTGACGACAATGCGGAACCCGGTAAGACGTACTTGTATACGTATACGGTGGTGCTTTCTGACTTTACCGAGTCGAATCCGGCGGGTAAGGTGATGGCAACGGCAATGGATACGATGTCGCCGTCGTTGTACCACACACCCGTTAACCAAGGATATGAAAACAACAATCTGGTTATTTCGGCGACTGCCAGCGATAACGTGGCGATCAGCAGTGTGACGCTTTACTATCGTGCGGTGGGGGCGACCGAATGGTCGTCGCTTACGATGTCCAAACAGAACGACAAGTACAGTGCGACCGTGTTTGGCAGTGAGGTGACGCTGGCGGGGCTTGAATATTACATTGTTGCGACCGACGGCAGAAACGCGGTGATGAAAGGGAGTGCCGAGGTACCGTACACGGTGGTGGTAAAATCGGCGGACAGTTTGTTGGGACTCGGTGACGTGGACGGTAACGGGAACGTTACGATCAAGGATGCGCTGATGTTGATGCAATGTATCAATGGGGATCTGATCCTTTCGGACGACCAGTTTAAGCGCGCCGATCTGAACGGTGACGGTGTTCTCTCTTCTGCGGAGGCGTTGCGCATTCTCCAATACATTAACGGAAAGGTTACCACCCTTGAAATGTAACGGAGGAAGCGATGAACGTTTATAAGAGAATACGATGGATCATCGGTCTTGTTTGTGCGGTCGCGGTACTCTTTTCGGTTTTCAGTGTTTCGGTTGTTGCGGGTGACGGGAATACCGTTACCGCAACGACGAGTGCTTCTTTGAAGCAGGGAAGCAGCGGCATCTGCTACGTGTATATTGATTCGACCGAAGGGCTTGCTGCGCTGGACGTGACGGTACATTTTGATCCTGCTAAGGTGAAGGTCAACACACTTTATAACAGTGTCAGTTGTACGCTTTACGACAGTGTGAAAAGTACCGACACCATTCAGTTCAGTTACATTTTAGACGGTAAGGGTACGGCATCCAAAACAAGACTTTTTTATTTCAGTTATCAGGTTCTTTCGAATGCCGAGATCGGCGATGCGTATTTTGATATCACGGTCGGTGAGGCATACGATAATTCGTTGAACGACGTTGCTGTTTCGGGGTCGCGGTTTGCGTTTTCGATTACCGAGACGGTGACGAACAAAACGTGTTCGGTATCTTCGACCTCATCGGTTTCCACCGCGGTGGAAAAGGAGTTTTCGTTGAGTTACCGATTCAGTACCTATCAGTTGGCATCGGGTTCTGCGGTGATCACCTATGACCCTGAACTTTTTGAGGTGGTACAGGTTACGAACGGTGCGTTTTTGAGCAACAAGATCGCCGACGTTAACACCGAACTTGCGGGGGCAGTCTACCTTTCCTTTGTGGGTACGGAATATAACACGAAGTACGATCTTGTAACGGTTACGTTTCGAACGATCAAAAACGTGGCGGAGACATCCAACATCGTTTTTAAAGCGACCGAACTGTGCGACGTGGACCTGAATCCCGTTTCTTGTAACGGGTACACGACGGCGGTAACGATCGGGTATGATGAAACTTACGTCGGTGATGCCGCTGAAATGTCGGTGAATGCCGAATTCAATGAAGAGACCGAGCAAGTTGTTGCGACGATCGCGTTGGGTGAGAATTCGCGGCTTGGTGCCGGCGATTTTGTGCTCAACTTTGATCCGACGTTGCTTACGCTCGTTTCGTATGAGAAGGGGTTTAGCCCGACGTTTTTCAACGTCAATGACAAAGGGGCGGCGGACGGTGTTTTTAAGTTTTCGATCATATCGCTTGAAGATATCGTGAAGGAAGAAACGGTTATTACGCTGACCTTTGACGTTTTCGAGTTTTGTGAGGAACAGGACACGACGTTTGAAATCAGTGGTAGTATGTTGACGGATTCGTTGACCGAAAGTATCGTGTTGAAGTTCGTTGACGGGAGTATGACGATACCCAAAACGCACGCGTGTATATCGGGGGATATCAACGGTGACGGGATCGTGAACAACAAGGATCTCGGGCATTTACAACGATATATCAACGGATGGGACGTGACCGTCAACTCCTGTACTGCGGATGTGGATGATGACGGGGAGGTCAATAACAAAGATTTCGGATCGATCCAACGGTACGTTAACGGTTGGGATATCGAATTGAGTTAAACAGTCAAAAACGGCATTGTACTCTTCGCGAGTACAATGCCGTTTTTTAGATGATCTTACAAATGTCCGGCCGTTTTACGTCGGCGGTGGGGTCGACTAAGATGGGGTCGATGTCGACGGTGTCGTTGGTACAGAATACCTGAACGCGGTCGAAGGTGACGTTTTTGGCATCCCGCACGTAGAAGGCGGTATATTTATCTTTTGCACTGCTCCAATTACAAGGATAGCGATCGTTTTGGGGATCTTCTTTTGAAAGGTGGAGATCCATATCTGAAAAGCGAATATTTTCAACGGTGGCGCCGTCAAAACCGAGCAGGTAGGCGGCGCGGTCGTAATAGGCGGAAATGTTTTGGAACGAGATATTCTTGATATAGATCGGACGTTCAAAGGGTGGGTGGGCATCGTCGGAACTGGCTTTCAGTTCAAATGCGCCGTGCGCACGAACGGAGAGGTTTTGAAAACGGACGTTTTCGACCGAAACACCACTTTTCGGGTGTGATGAATAGCGGCAGGTGATGCCGATGCCGTTTAGTGAGTTATCGATGGTAATATTGGAAAACAGGCAGTTGCGCACGATACCGTCGCCGACACCGATACGGATACCGTAGTCGAGGTAACTTGTGAGGACGCAGTTGGAAATGACCACGTTTTCACAGATACCGTTGTTATGTTGTAAACGAGCGTAGTTGCCACGCAAGGTGATGGCATCGTCGCCCGTATCGATGATACAATTGGTGACGGTGACGTTGCGGCAACAATCGATGTCGATGCCGTCGTTGACCCATTGTTTGCGTTCGCCGAAGATGCGAAGGTCACTGACCTGTACGTTTTCGCAACCGTGGAAAAACAGGTGCCAGAACGGCGCGTGAGAGATCTCAATACTTTGTACGCGTACGCGTTGGCATTCTGCGAAAAAGATCAGTTGACCCAAACGGTGGCTTTCGAGCGGGGGATGGGCATAGAAATCACAGTAATCTTCCATATACCGTTCGTTTACCCAATAATGCGAGTCGCCGTCGATGGTGCCGTATCCGGTGAGGAACACGTCTTCCTGTTCGACTGCGGAGATCAAATGGGTACCTGCCATACTTTCCGGCGGAAAATCGGCATTTTGCGGACAATAATCGACCGCGTTATAATCGTCGTGGTTATGGCTGACTTTCAGTACTGCGCCGACGTCTAGAAAAAGACCGCCGTGGCTTTTTAAGTGCAGTGTTCCTGTTATGAACACACCTGCGGGGATATAGACGGTACCGCCTGCGTCGATTGCGCGTTGGATCGCTTCGGTGTTGACGGTGATACCGTCGCCGATCGCGCCGTAATCCAAAATATTGTTCACGATACTCACCTCGTATTGATTTTTGTGTAAGTTTATGATACTGTTAGTATAACGCTGGTAAAAGGGCGAAAAAACAAAGTTTTCGCCAAATTATTATAACAAATCCGCTATATAGAGGTGATACGATGAGCGGTATGGGATATCACTGGGATGAGGATGGTTCCCGTTCGGCGGTTCGTATTTGCTATACGAAAGCGCCGCGACCGATGAACCCGCATTTTCAGGATGAGGTGGAACTGATGTATTTTTTTAATACGTCGGGGTGTACTTACTTGTGTTCGGGTAACGAGATCGAGGTGAATAACGGTGAAACGGTTGTGGTAAACGTCGGGGAACTTCACGCGTGTAACCGTTGGGGGAATCCTTGCGAAGCGATGTGCGTCATCCTCAATTTAAAGCGATTGAACGTACCGTCATTATCACAACGGCGGTTTTGTAACCATATTCCCCAACGTGATGAGATCACCGCCGTTTTTGAGCGGTTAAAAACAATGTTAAACGATGATAGTTGCAAAGGGGCCGAACGGGATTGCCGTGTGTTGGAATGTGTATATGTGTTGATAAAGAGCATCCTTTTGTTTTCGGCACCGCGCGATACCGAAGCGGTGTGCCGACACCACGCGGAATTGGAGCGGATCTTAGCCTACGTCGGCGATCATCTTTCGGAAAAGTTGTCGATGGAACGATTGGCGGATCTGGCGCATTTGAGTGTGGATCGGTTTTATCACGTGTTTAAAGAGTTTGTGGGGATTAGTCCGACGGAGTACATTGCCAACGAGCGTGTATCGAAGGCATGTACGTTGTTGACCGATACGACGATGGGGGTTACGGATATTGCACACGAGTGCGGGTTTTGTTCGCCCGCTTATTTTTCAAAGAAATTTCGTGAGGTGACGGGAACGTCACCGCGACAATATCGGAAAATGCACTTGCGAATTGAATGACTGTGTGTTATAGTTGACCGAAAGAGGGTGGAATACGATGAACGATATTTATTTCGAATACGCAAAAGCAGATGATGCAGCGGAATTGTTGGATTTTTTGAAGATTATTGGCGGCGAAAGTGATAATTTGACTTTTGGCGCAGAGGGATTACCGTTTTCAGTAGAGGACGAAGCGTCGTTTATTGAATCGATGAACCAAAACGGTAATTTATTGTTGTTGGCAAAATATGAAGATCGTATCGTGGGAAAGGTCAGTATTTCCCGCTTTCCCAGGCGGATGAACCACCGTGCCGAACTGGGGATTACCGTTTTAAAAGCGGAATGGGGCAAAGGTATCGGCAGAGAATTGATGCGACAAGCGATCGAACATGCAAGGGCGCAAGAATTAGAGATCCTTTCACTGGAGGTGCGCAGTGACAATACTCGCGCCATTCGGTTGTATGAGAAGTATGGTTTCCAAAAGATAGGAACCTTCCCCGGTAGTTTGAAGATCAACGGACAACTAATCGATTTTGATATTATGATATTGCATTTATAAAAACAGGCAGAACGGAGTAATCCGTTCTGCCTTGCTTTAAAATTTGGAGTTTTCGAGGTCGGCGATGGGGAAATAGGTGATGCGCAGGTTGATACAACCGTACGGTTCCAGCGTGAGGGTGGTTTCTTCGCACACGATCTGTTTGTCGCCGAACGGTTCAAAGGTGCGTTCGGGATAGGGAGCACAAAGGAAAGGGGCGCGGTATCCGGTAACATGCAGTTCGATCGGTGCGTTTTCCCACACGTAACCGTCGATCGGTTTTTCCACCACTTGGATATCTTCGGGGCGGAGTGTTTCCGCTAACGCGAAGTTCCAGGTCGTTTTGAAGCGGCGGAACGCGTGGATCATTTGGGGATCTTCCACGTCGGGTAATTCGTAGTGGGGGAGAATGTCATACGAATCGAATCCGTCGATCTTCACTTCGGTTTGGGACGGGACGGTCACCCATTTTTCGGGAATGTGCAACGAGTACAGCGGCGGACCGCGGCGAATGGCGATGGGGTATTTTTTCGCGCAATACGAGTCATCCACGCGAATCACTTCTGTTTTCATCGTAAAGCGGATCGTCAGACGGTCGCCGACTTGCCAGTCACGTTCTACCTTTACAAAACCGTCGTTCAGTGTAACGGTGGCGGGTGTGCCGTTGACGGTTACGGTATATTCGTCGCACCAGGTGGGAACTTTCAGATTCATTGCGAACGTTTTGTCGCAATCCATCACGAATTCAACCGTGTCGCGGAAGGGGTAGGCGGTTTCTTCGCGCAGTTTGATGCCGTTGTGGTCAAGATGACAAGGTCCGTAGGCAAAGGTGTAGATATCGCCGTTATGGTCGGTAAACATCATATTGGACACGAATTCGGGCGGAACACGGACGGCATTGACGGGGCAACAAGATACGAAGAAGCAGGGGTCGTACCGTTGTTTGGCACCTTGTGACGAGGAAGAATGTTCGGTGGCATAGATCTGGTTGGGGGCGGAGAAGTACGCGATCGCACGTTCGTCCTTTTTACGGGCACCCTGCGCACCGTTATAGAACATTTCTTCCATATAGTCACCGTACAACGGGTCACCGGTGATGTAACTCATATAGCCGTAAGAGGCTTGGAAAAAGGCATAATTGCAATATTCACACTCGGTGGTGGAACCGATGGGACCGAGGTATTCGCTGACCGAAACGGGACTGCCCGACAGGTTCATTGCTTTTTCACGAATCTGTCGAATAATCCGTTTACTGGCATTCAAATATTCTTGGTTCCCGTTAGCGGAATAGACGATGGCGGGAAGTTTGATGGTAGAACCGTACGCGGCGGTATGTTGTGCGTTGAATTGCAGTTCTTCTTCCAAAAACGCTTTATAGGACGAGTGGAAAACGTCGTGGTTTGCGTAATAGGTCGTATATTCCTCAGCGAAATCGAGCAACCGTTTATCGTCCGTTAGTTGATAGCAAAGGATCATCGGCTCAATAATCAGCGGTCCCGCATAGGTGGTCTTTTTATCACCGTCCCAGTTGTCGCAAAACCACAACAGACAGCGATGGACGGCGATGAGGACGTCTTCACGGCCGGTGGCTTCGTGGTATGCCAACAGTGCCAACATCGCGAGACCGGTACCCCACGCGTTGAAATCGTCGTAGATCTTGGCATCCGGTTCGTAGAAGGTGCCGAGATACCCGTCTTCGCGTTGGTTTTTCATCATACCGTTGACCCAGTTTTCGGCTTTTTTGATCAACTCGGCATCGTTTAACGTATATGCCATACGGATCAGACCGTGCCAATAGTTGGCGGAGATCTCCGCACCCCAACCCGATTGCAGGTGGAGGGGCCATTCTTTGACGATCCGTTTGTTGATATAGGGGAGCGCGATCATCGACGGGGCGAGTTCGTCCAAATGTCCGCCCATACCGTCTTTACTGCGTAACAGTTGCTCTCTCAAAAAGCCGTCCGCCACGATGGAACCGAGCGGGATCCGATTTAACTTTTGATAACGGTTCATACTATCCTCTCCTTTTACTTGATCGTACCGTAATGCTGCCAAAAAGGACATACCATATTCTAACAAAAATATGGACAATCCTATCTTTTTGCGGTATACTGTTTTGGGGAGGCGGTAGCGATGATGATGTATTTAATTGAGTTACAAGCGGTGCCGAAACTGTTGTTTGCGCAACGGCCGATCATATCCAATTATAAAAATCAATTTACAAACCGCCGTAACTTTTTAGAAATATCCTATATCGAAAAGGGTGAGATCCTGCGTGTAACACCCGATGGGGAGGAACGGTTGCCCGAGCGGTCGCTGATCGGTATTTGTGAGGCTCTGCATTGTACGCAACGTTGTGAGAGCGAACAGATCCACTCAACGGTGGGGGTGCAGGTGCCTTATCGGTATGAGTGTATCGAATGTGAAAACGTGTCGGCGGACGAGTTGCAAACGCTCAAGAACCGAATTGCGGGAAACGGGTTATTTTTAATTCCGTCGGTATTGGCGGCAGGGGAGTATCGGGATATTCTCAAACAGATACAGGATATCGGTAGTTGTTATTTGATCGACGATGCGTATCATCGGTTATTGTGTTTATCCAAATGGTTTGAACTGATGGCGATGGTAACCGATCTGTGTGTTCGTGTGTTGGAAAAGCGATTGGTGGCATATCCGGTGTCGTCCTATCGGTATACTGATGCCGCCAAGGCACATATTGCCGAGAATTTTAATCGTAAGATCAAGGTGGCGGATATTGCCGAAGCGGTATCGTTGTCGGAAAACTATCTGCATCGTGTGTTTAAGGAATGTACGGGGATGAGTATTTTATCGTATATTCAGCAAACCAAGATCGAAGCGGCAAAGGCATATATCGCATTGTATCATCCGAACGAGCAGGAAACCGCCGAATACATAGGTGTTGAGGATGCCTTGTATTTCAGTCGGTTATTTAAAAAGATGACGGGACAGACATTTCAATCCTATCGAAAAACGCATTAAAAAAAGAGCGGCATCGCCGCTCTTTTTTAATTGAGTCCGTTTTCGCCGACCCCGTTAAACAGATGGGCGACGGCGGTTTTGAGGTGTGCGTGTTCGGGGAGTTTCAGTTGCGGGTCTTGACG
>CAYSPZ010000052.1:0-12153 GCA_964433065.1 uncultured Eubacteriales bacterium
TTGTGTTCGGGTGAGGAGTTATGCCTCAAAGAAGTCGACTATCCCGGTGCCGAAGTCAACGGCATCCTCATTTTAAACGAAACGGTACCCGCCGGTACGGATATGCGTGAGATCCTGCATCTCAACGATACCATCATTGATTTCAGCATCACCAGCAACCGTCCCGACTGTCAGAGTATGCTCGGTATTGCCCGCGAAGTGGCGGTAGCACTCGGTCAGGAATTCCGCGCACCCGTCCCGACCTATCACACGGTCGGCGGCAACATTTACGATCACATTTCGGTGACGGTGGAGGATTATGACCTGTGTCCGCGGTATATGGGCCGCTTTGTGCGCAACCTGCGCATCGCCCCCTCGCCCGATTGGATGAAGGACTGTTTGCGCGCCGCAGGTATGCGTCCCATCAATAACATCGTTGACATCACCAACTTTGTTATGCTTGAAACGGGACATCCGATGCACGCGTTTGACTATCGCGATATCGCGGGTCAACAGATCATTGTGCGCCGTGCCAAAGACGGTGAAGAGATCACCACGCTCGACGGAAAGCCGCACACCTTGACATCGGAAATGCTGGTCATTGCAGACGCGACTGCCCCCTCCTGCCTTGCGGGTATTATGGGCGGTCTCAACAGTGAGATCAAAGACGATACCGTCGATCTATTCTTTGAAGCGGCAAAATTCCGCCGCGATAACGTGCGTCGTACCGCCCGTGCACTCGGTGTCCGTACCGAATCGTCCGCGCGGTTTGAAAAAGGCGTGGATACCCGCGGCACCGAATACGCAATGAACCGCGCGTTACAACTGATCGACGAGTTGAACGCGGGTGATATCATCGACGGTGTGATCGACTGTAACAACGGGTTGCCGACCGACCGCGTACTGCGTGTGACCGCTGACAGCATTACCGCATTACTCGGTGTGGAGATCCCGATCGAAACGATGGCGGATATCCTCAATCGTTTGGAGATCGCGACGGTCATAGAAGGCGACAAACTGGTCTGTACCGTTCCCTCATTCCGTGACGATATTGAAGGTCGCGCCGACCTTGCCGAAGAAGTGATGCGCGTATACGGTTACGATCACATCATCGCAACCCCGATGAACGGCTCGATCATTCGCGGCAAGAAGTTGCCCGAACGTATCCACACCGACGCGTTGAAATCGGCATTGATCGCGCAAAGTATGCAGGAGATCAGCACCTATTCGTTCATCAGCAGCAAAGCCGCCGATTCGTTGCGGCTTTCGGCGGACGATACCCGTCGCGCGGCAGTAACGCTTATCAATCCGCTCGGTGAGGAATATTCCACCATGCGGACACAATTGATCTCCAGTATGTTGACCGTTCTGGCGACCAACTTCAACCGTAAAAATACCGCCGTGCGGTTCTTTGAAGTAAGTAAATGTTTCATCCCCCGTGAGTTACCGCTCACCGAACAACCCGAGGAGAAACCCACCCTTGCGCTCGGTCTGTACGGCGAAACGGAAGATTTCTTCACCTTGAAAGGAACTGTTGAAACGCTTGCCGACACCTTCTCCCTGCGCGTATCCTACACCCGCAGCAGTGAGCCGTTCCTGCACCCCGGCAGACAAGCGCAGATGATCGCGAACGGTATCACGGTCGGTGTATTCGGTGAAGTGCATCCCGACGTAGCGGAAGAATACCGTATCGGTACCCGTGCTTACGTGGCGCAGATCGATCTCGCACCGTTGTTTGCGGCGGTGGAGAAAAAACGTACGCTGTATAAACCGCTCCCCCGTTTCCCCGCCGTGGAACGCGACCTCGCGTTGTTGTGTGAGGAAAGTTTGCCGGTTGCGGAGATCGAAGCGTGTATCCGCAAAGCAGGCGGACGTTTGCTCGAAAGCGTCAAATTGTTCGACGTGTATCAGGGCGCACAGATCGCCGCCGGTATGAAGAGCGTAGCGTACAGTTTGTATTTCCGCGGCACCGACACGACACTCAACGACAGCGATATTGACCCGTTGTTGACCGCGATCTTTGACGCATTGAAAGAAAAAGGTTGTACCTTACGCACATAATACTTGAAATTTTCGAAAGAATAGCGTATAATCACAAGTGTATATCCATTATAAGGATAGGAGGAATCCAAAAATGTTGGATAAAACGATGACGTTTAGTTTGAACGGCGACAAAGACCAGCAAATGAAACAGATCCTCACCACCGTATACGATGCGTTGCGTGAAAAGGGATACAATCCCATCAATCAGATCGTGGGATACATTCTGTCGGAAGATCCCACCTACATCACCACGCACAACAACGCGCGCAGTCTGATCCGTAAAGTGGATCGGGACGAATTGTTGCGCGCAATGGTACGGTGCTATCTCAACGAATGAGATAGAAAAAGTAATCCTAACGAAAGAAGGTCCCAAGATGGCAGATACCGAAACCATTTTGACGTACAAGGGACGTCCTCTTGTGCGCAGTGGCAATATGTTGTATTACGGTGATATGTCGGAAAAATGTGTTATCGTGTTACAGGTGTTGACCACCAAAACCGTCGGTGATCTCGAAATTGCCGACAAAGTTCAGGTACAGTTGCTTGCCACCGATCCCGAGATCCGTATGAAAGACCGCATCCTCAAGAAGAGCGAAAAGAACGGTCTGTATAACGCGATGGATATCGGCAGTATCTGGCTGGAACGTACGTTGAATGCAGATAAATAAACAAAATGCCCGACAGAGAACTGTCGGGCATTTGTTTATTCAGGACACCTTATTCTAAAATTTCATAGATCAATAATGTATCGTCAACAATGACATAGGAAACGGTTTTCCCTACCATATTTTCCGCATCGTCCGCCACGAAGTAATGAGGGCTGCAAAACTCTTTCTCGTCAACTTTTAAGGTAACACAACCCAAACGGCTGCGGTGCCCCGAAAGTTTCCAATTAAATATCGTCCCGATTTTCGGGGTCATATCCTTCGCCTTTTTCTGATAGGCAATGTAGCAGTACACATTATAGGCAAGAACCGAACCCAAATATACATACCACAAATCCAATATATCCTACAACCGTCCCCAACAACAAACATAAAACCAATAAAACCGCAATCAAAACTCCAGACCAAATACTGTTTGTTTTATACTTCCGAAAGCATAATTTTTCTTTCATCTTTTCCCTCCTGTTCAACGCACTTGTTTTTTCAACCGTTCGCAAAGGGCTTTATCGGGGGTGACGAAAACGGTGCGATTGGTTTCGTAGATCACCATACCGGGTTTAGCACCCGCCGGTTTTTTGACGAATTTGATCTGGGTGTAATCGACGGGAACCTGCGAGGAATCCGCCGCTTTGGAATGCGTCGCCGCTAACACGGCGGCTTCCATCATGGTCGTTTCGGGCGGTGTGACCCCGTCACAGAGAATAACCGTGTGAGAACCCGCGATATTCTTGGTGTGGAACCACCAGTCACTTCCCTTTGCCGTCTTGGTGGTGAGGCGGTCGTTTTGCACGTTGTTGCGTCCCACCAGAATGGTAAATCCGTCCTGTGACACAAACTCAAGCGGTTTGGTCGAGGCGGCGGTTTTCTTTTTGGATTGTTGGATGTGCAAATACCCGCTTTGCGCCAATTCCTCGCGCAATTCTTCCACCTCGCGGAAGGTGGTCGCACGGGAAAGCGCGTCAAACACCGTGTCGAGATACCGCAGTTCCTCTTCCCCGATGGCGATCTGCCTTGCCAACACCTCTTCGGCGGTCTTGGCTTTGCGGTAGGCTTTATAATACTTCTGCGCATTTTGCACCGCCGACAAGGTCGGGTCAAGCGGTACACGGATGGTAGCGCATTGTTCGTCGTAATAATTGATCAGATCGGCATGGTCGGCACCGCGCGGGATCGCGTGGATATTGGCTTGGATAATATCGCCGTACAACCGTTTTTCCTCGCGCTTTTCAGACGTTTCCAACTCCTTACGTTGTTGCGCGATCTTACGGTTCAAACGATCGGTCGCGTTGGTCAACACCCGCAGCACATCCTGTGAGCGTTGGCGCATCCGCTCTACCGCGTCTTTTTCACTGTAAAACTCGTCTAACAATTGTGAAAAACTGCAGACCTCTCTACCGCTCGCGTCCAAACCGTATTGCGTGATCGGCAGATAACTGTAATCCAGCGGTGTACCGTCCGATCGGTACACGATATACGGTACACTCTTTTCAGGCGTTAAAATACGTTCCTGAACCGAAGCGATGACCTCGCACAACCGTTGTTGCTGTGCGGCGGACAAGGCATCCGCCGTTGCCGTATCTCCCTGCAACGTGCGATACGCGATCTCGCGACAGACCAGCGGTGACAAACCTTGTGTACAGGAGAGCAACGCTTTTTCGATCGATCCGCCGATATCAACGACCGCTTGGGCGATAGTCTGCGCGGAACACACCGATGCGTCCAGTCGATCGCGGTCGATGGGCGGTAATGCGTATTCCACACCAGGTAACAGAGGACGCATCGGCGACATCGTAAGGTCAACGCGTTTGATCGCGTCCGCGACACGGCCGATTTCGTCGATCAGAATAAGATTACTGTAACGACCCATTATTTCCGCCGCCAACGTCAACCGAACGGGGTCGCCCAGTTCGTTGTAACAGTCAAAATCAAAGTACAATACCCGTTCGAGATCCGGTTGGCGGATCGCAGCGATCCGCGCCCCTGTCAGCCGTTTGCGCAGTAACATACAGAACATCGGCGGTGTAGACGGGTTTTCAAGTGAAACGGCGGTGAGTTGCACACGTGGTGAGTTGACGCGGGCAGACAGATACAATTTTTGCACACCGCCTTGATTACGCAACGAAAACACCAACTCTTCTTTGGAGGGTTGGTGTATTTTATCCACCCGCGCTAACACGAGCGATTGTAATTCTCCGCATAATGCGTGTAAAAATGCGCCGTCGATTGCCATTGTGTTATCCTACCGTTTCGTATGGTGCCGTTTCGTCGGCTACCGTGATCTGTATTGTGGGGAATTGTTCCGCCAGATACTCGGCGAGTGCCGATGCCATCGCGATCTCGGTGGCATAGTGTCCTCCGTCGATCAGCGTTTTGTCGGGCGGTACCTGCAACCATTCGTGATGCTTCACTTCGCCCGTTACCGCGGCATCCGCTTTGGACAGCAACGGGAGAACGAGATCCGCCGCCGCGCCGCCGCAGACCGCCACGGTGCGTACAAGGTCGCCGCCCTTACGAACGCGAACCGCTGTGTGTAGCGTCTTTGCCGTATGGTCAGCAAACGCTTGCGGGGTCATCGGTTCGGGCAAGCGACCGATACGGGTCATACCGTCTTCAGCAATGTTAATATCGGTCAAGCCGAGCAACGATGCCAAGCGATCGTTCACACCGCCGACGGCTTTATCGCCGTTGGTATGTACCGCGATGGCGGCAATATTGTGATTTGCCAGTTGATAAACGGGGTCGGTAACGGTAAGCCGCGAGATAGGATTAAAAATGACGGGATGGTGGCTGACGATGAGTTCGACACCGCACTGTTGTGCTTGTTTGATCACCGACGGTGTGACGTCGAGCGTCGTCAATATACGGGTGACCGTTTGGTTTTCATCCCCCACGATCAAACCGCTGTTATCCCATTCCTCAGCCGTTTCGAACGGTGCGAACCGTTCCAACGCGTTCAGTATATCCTTTACCGTATTCATTGGTCATCCTCCCACGGATTCCATTGTCGTTGTATGTATGCTTCGATCTGTTCGATGCAGGCGGACAACGGTTCGGTCGAATGCGCTTGTTCCTTACGCAACCGTCGGCAGACCGTTTCCAGATACTCTTTTCCGTCGTTTGGGTCGATCTTGCCGATGTAATACACCACATCGGCAAACTGCCGAACAGCACCCGTATACCGTACGCAAAGCACCGTATAGTGCCGTCTGCCGTCCTTGACGACCGTTTCGGTTTCGGTCGAAAAGCCGTTATCAAATAAGAAGCGGCGCAACCGTTCAGGGCGGGTCATCGGTTGCAGTATCAACCGATAGTGTTCGTCCTTTATCCAGGAAGCGTCCGAAAGAATTTCCGCAATCGTTTCACCGCCCATACCGGCAATCACGATATCGTCCGCCTCATCGGGCGATACCGTTTGTAAACCACTGCCGAGCCGTACCGAAACCGACGTTTCAAGTCCCGCCGCTTTGACGGTTTTCCGCGCCGCTTCGGTCGGTCCGACACGGATATCCGATGCGATCGCGCACGGGCACCGCCCTGCGCTGACCAATGCGCACGGCAACAAAGCGTGATCGGTGCCGATATCCGCCACGCGACTGCCGTCACGCACGAGATCGGCAACCGTTTGCAGACGACGATCCAACATCGGTTGACTCTCCTTCTTTGTAAAAAACTGTCCGTACCATCGAGGTACCGACAGTTTTTACTCATTTACTCAAATGTTCGTTGATCTTAGCGACCAGTTCATCGGCATTGACACCGTGTACCATACAGGCTTGTTCGAGCGTTTCGCCGCGAGCGGACGGGCAACCCAGGCAGTGCATACCCATTTCCAAAAAGTACGGTGCGGTCGAACGGTCAAAATCCAGAATATCACCGATCAAGGTTTGTTTGGTAATCGTCATTGTGATTCATCCTTTCTTTTTATGTTCCTATTATATCCGCTTTTCCCTATCATTGCAAGAGGAAAGTTTATTCCATATTTCCCGTTAACTGCATAATGATCGCGAGTGCCGCCAACGGTGCCGTTTCGCATCGCAAAATGCGTTTACCGAGCGTGGCGACCTGCATGTTTTGCGCTTGCAGTCGTTCGATCTCCTGCGGATCAAATCCGCCTTCGGGACCGATCCAGATGGAGAGTGCGGTCGTATCGGTCGACACGAGGTCGCCCAGCGGTTTACCGCCGCCTTCGTAGAACACGATCGACGGGGCCTGTCGGCTTTCATCCAATGCTTGTGCAAAGGTATACGGTTCGCTCACCGTCGGGATCCGTCCGCGACCGCTTTGCCCTGCGGCTTCGGTTGCGATCTTTTGCCAACGGGCTTGTTTCTTTAAACCGTCCTGCGCGGTCAAACGCACCACCGAACGCGACATCGCGACCGGTACGATGCGGGTGACCCCCAGTTCCACCGCTTTTTGAATGATCCATTCCATCTTTTCGCTTTTCGGCAAACCTTGATACAAGGTTACTGCCGTGTGCGGTTCGGCTACCGACGGGGTGCGTTCGAGCACCCGCACGGTAACGGTATCACCCGCGACGGCGGTCGCCTCACAGCGGTAATCGGTTCCCGCGCCGTCGCAAAGGATCATTTCTTCGCCGATCCGCACACGCAACACACGCGCCAAATGATGACCGTTTTCGCCGTCCACGACCGCAGTATCACCGCCGATCGGCGGTACAAAAAAACGAGGCATTCCGTCAATCCTTTCCGCAAACGAAGCAGAGCCATCCGCCGTGTTGACGACGTTCACGAATGGTGAAGCCGTAAGCGGTCAAGGCGTTTACCACTTCCGTTTCCCGTGTATCGATGATTCCCGACACGATATACGTGCCGTTTTCCTTTAGGAAGGGCGGGATGTTTTTGGAAAGCAGGATGATGGCATCCGCCACAATGTTGGCAACGATGAGGTCGTATGTACCGTGGATCTCTTGTACCAGATCACCTTGTTTCATCACGTAACGCGGCGGTTCCAAGCCGTTGATCTTACCGTTTTCCACCGCCATTTTTACCGCTAACGCGTCGATGTCCACACCGACCGCCGACCGCGCGCCGAGCAACAGTGCCGCGATGGATAAAATACCGCTTCCGCAACCGACGTCCAACACGTCGGTCGTGTCGGTAATGACCGTTTCTACCGCTTCGAGTACCATACGGGTGGTGTCGTGTCCGCCCGTGCCGAATGCCATACCGGGATCAATGGATAAGATGGCGCGGTCTTCGGTATCGACAGGGGTCTCCCACGTCGGGCAGATGTACAACCGCTTACCGACCGAAAGAGGTTTGAAATATTTTTTCCAGTTGTTTGCCCAGTCCTGTTCCGATACGGTATCGGTCACCACGTGGGCAACAATACCTTCGGCGGCAAAGCGTTCTTGCAAGAACAACACCGCTTCGGTAGGGTTTTCTTCGGGGCTGATATAGATGTGAATGCAGGAACGGGTACGATCCCGTCCGAGCAGTTCTTCGTCGATCAAATCGATGTGCGCGATCTCCCGCGCACCTTGTTCCAGATCGCTGTAATCTTCAATATAGATGCCGTACGGCACCACCATATTCGCGATCGCCGCCGCTTTATCGGTATCGGCGGTCGCGATCTCGATACGTACTTCTGTCCAATCCATTGTCTACCTCTTTATTTACGATACATTCCGTTTTGTGCTTCCATAAACGGTGCGAGTTTTGCCAGAATCACATCGCAACCGCCGATCACGTTACTTTCCACGTTAAGCGGCATCACGGGGTCGTGTACGCTGAGTCGCAGTAAGAACCAACCGTCACCGTCGTTTTCGCCGAAAGATACGCGCACACCTTCGCGGCTGTCGTCTGCCACGTCCCAGCCGTGTTGGTTGGCATAGGTTTCGAGGTCTTGCAACACGCGTTCGCCGTAAGCGCGGAAATCGGGTTCGGTGATGGTATAGCGTTGTTCGACACCTTCGGCGGGCTCGGGTAACGCGGCAATAAGATCCGAAAGGGTCTTCCCTTCTTTGCGCAGATTGACCGCTTTGATGATGATCTTAGTGACCAGATACGCACCGTCGTCCAGAAAATAGTTCTCGCGCAACGCGGCATGACCCGACGTTTCGATCGCGAGCGGTGAATTGACACCTTCAGCGTTCAAGCGGAGAGATTCGTTGATAACATTTTTGTAGCCGCGTTTGAAGCGATAATGCACACCGCCCAACACCTGTTCGATGAAATATTTCAGACCGGTCGAGGTGATGGAATCGGTGACGATGGTACCACCCGCGTTACCTTCGAGTGCGATGGCGGAGGCTAACGCGACCAAACGGTTGCGGTTGATTTCTTTGCCGTCGGGACCGACGCATGCCGCGCGGTCTACGTCGGTGTCGAAGATGACACCGAGATCGGCATTCGCGCGTAACACCGCTTCGCTGATGGAAGCCATCGCGGTGGGGTTTTCGGGGTTGGGGATATGATTGGGGAATCTGCCGTCGGGGTCGAGGAATTGACTGCCGTCCACGTTAGCACCGAGCGGTGCCAACACTTTGTCGGCATAGAAACCGCCTGCGCCGTTACCCGCGTCGACGACGATATGCAGACCGCAAAGCGGCATTGCATTGCCGCCCGTTTCAGTGATAATGCGGTCGCGAAGACGTTTGGCATATTGGTTCATATAGTCGGTTTCGGTGACCGTGCCGTTCGCCGCCGCGGGACGGATATCGTCTTGAGCCAGTTGCAGGATATCGGTGATATCGCCGCTTTCCACACCGCCCGACGGTACGAAGAATTTCAGACCGTTACGGTGCCACGGGTGATGACTGGCGGTGATCTGGACGGCACCGTCACAGTTTAAGTCCACCGTGGTCATAAACATCGCGGGGGTGGATGCAAGGCCGCAATCCAGCACCTGTACACCGCCTTTGGTCATAGCCGCGACCGCCGCATCACGGATGCGCGGACCCGACAGACGGCTGTCGCGACCGATGGCAACGGTCAAAGTATCGACCGCTTTACCGCTTTTTTCGGAAAGCCAGCAGACGAACGCGGATACGATGCGATCGACCGCTTCGTCGGTCAAGGTCAAGGGTTCGCCCTCGACTCCGTCCATTGCCACAGCGCGGACGTCGGTGCCGCTTTTAAACGATTTCCAATATGCATTTAACATCTTTATGACTCCATTTCTTTTAACGTTCGGTGAAGTACACGTTGTACCATACGAGGAACATATATACCGACCAGATCTTGCGACTGTTATCTTTTTTGCCGTTATAGTGTTCGTCTAAGAAGGTGACCAGTTTATCGGTATTGAAGAACCGTGCGGCGGTTTCGCTGACAAATGCGTCTTTTACCTTCTGATAGTATTCGGGCTCACGTAACCAGATACGGATCGGGACAGGGAATCCGAGTTTCGGACGGGTACTGTCTTCGGGTGGCATATGTCGTTTTGCCGCTAACCGCATCGCGTATTTGGTGGTACCGCCGCCGATCCGCCATTTGGGCGGAATGCGGGAGGCGACCGCAAACACCTCTTTATCGAGGAACGGCACACGCAGTTCGAGCGAATGCGCCATACTCATACGGTCGGCTTTCAGCAGGATATCCCCCACCATCCAGCGGTTGATATCGAGATACTGCATACGGGTGACGTCGTCCAGCCCTTCGCACCGCGCATACCATTCCTTCGTATGGTCGGTAGGGTCGGTGGCGGGAATATCTCTGAGCAGTGCCGTCTTTTCGGCGCGGTTAAACATATACGCGTTGCCGATAAATCGTTCTTCGAGCGTTTTGGAACCGCGAATGAGGAAAGATTTGCCTTTGAAGTCGAACGGGAGTGCCAACACCATCGCTGCGACCGCACGACGTAACCAGCGCGGTAATTTTTGGTAGCCTGCGAGTGAGGTGGGTTCGTGGTAGATGCGGTAGCCGCCGAACAGTTCGTCGGCACCTTCGCCTGACAGTACAACTTTCACGTGTTGTGATGCGAGTTTGGAAACGAAATACAGTGCGACACAAGAGGGATCCGCCAACGGTTGGTCGAGCATATATTGGATGGTGGGTAACGCGTCCCAATATTCTTCCGGTGTGATGAGATGGGTATAGTGGTTGATACCGGCGGCCTCAGCCAAATGAGCGGCAAATGCCGTTTCGTTGTAGTGTTGTCCGTTATCAAAGCCGACGGTAAACGCTTTTTGTCCCCCGAAATAGGAAGCGACAAAGCAGGAATCGACACCGCCCGACAGGAAACAACCGACTTCCACGTCACTGATACGGTGCGCTTCCACCGAGTCGGTGAAGACGCGATCGATCTCGTCGACCGCTTGGTCGAGGGTCATGGTATTATCGGGATTGAAAATCGCTTCCCAGTAACGGGTTTCGGCAACTTGTCCGTCTCGATACCGCAAGTAGTGACCGGGTTGCAGACAAAATACGTTTTTAAAAAACGTTTCGCGCGGCAGTGAATACTGATACGACAGGTAGTTGTCGAGCGCGGACGGATTGAATTCTTTGACGAAATCGGGGTGTTCCAAGATACATTTGATCTCGGAGGCGAAGATCAGTCTGCCGTCGGGCAGGACGGTATAATGCATCGGTTTGATGCCGAAAAAGTCACGCGCTAAAAACAGTTCTTTTTCCCTTTTGTCCCACACGGCAAACGCAAACATACCGCGTAAACGGCAAAGCAGGTCGGCACCCCATTCTTCGTAACCGTGAAGCAGTACTTCGCTGTCGGTCTGAGTCTTGAAAATATGACCCGCGGTGAGGAGTTGTTCGCGCAGATCGCGGTAGTTGTAGATCTCGCCGTTGAACATCAGCACTTTACTGCCGTCTTCGTTTTCGATGGGTTGACTGCCGCCGTCGAGGTCGATGATACTCAAGCGACGAAATGCCATTGCCAACGTTTCGTCCGTATACACGCCCTGCGAATCGGGACCGCGATGAGTTATCTTGTCCGCCATCGTCTGAAGCAGACGATCTCGGTCAACAACTTCACCGGTAAAACCGCAAAAACCACACATAGAATTCGATTCCATCCCTTCTGAGAGACAATAACGAGTATAGTATAACAGATATTTTCGGATTTTGAAATAGCAGAATGAAAAAACTTTCGAAAACACACAAATTTTTCTCAAAATTCCTTGACAATTTGCAAAAAGGGTGTTATAGTAACACTTGCGTTTGACGCGGGGGAATTCCCGAGTGGCCAAAGGGGGCAGACTGTAAATCTGCCGTCACCGACTTCGGTGGTTCGAATCCACCTTCCCCCACCAAGCAAAAAGACCAACCTTTACGGTTGGTCTTTTTTGTTTCTTGTTAGCTTGAGGTGGATTCGAACCACCGAATCTCAATATATCCACAGAAGTTTGACACCTTTATCAATCCATTGCTTTTTCAAGAAAAATATGTTATAATGTTTTATAATTAAATAGGAGGGTTTCTAATGAAGGATATTAAAAGCAATGTTGCTAAAAATATAACTGAGCTTCGAATTCTAAATAATATGACAC
>CAYSPZ010000053.1:0-12017 GCA_964433065.1 uncultured Eubacteriales bacterium
AGCGAGACGAGGTGTAGATTCGTCACTAACTTAACACAAGAATATAATGAAACAAAGGCGGTGAAAGTATGGTTATTTATACAACGAAGCTTTTTCGCGAAAGATATAAACTGAATATGCCAGAAGAATGTATTAATAATGCAAATATAATAAAGTCTATTGTCGAAAAAGAACGCGGTGATCGTATGCTTGAATGGGGAGCAAAGTTGTTTTATTTTGATAGACGTAAATGTATACAACTTGCTCATTTTGCAAGTAAATTTACCCTGTTCCTTTGTGATATCAAAGTAAAAGAACTATCAAATATAGGTGACTATATTTGCGGTTATTTATATGATATATATTCCGATGACGAAAAGACATGCGAATTGCTTGAACGCTATTTTATGAGTACACCACTTGTTTGCTTTGATAAGCTTACAGACAAAAGTGCTATTTCGACACTTAATCGTACACAATCCGATTTTGCATTTGACGGATATCGTTTCTACGATTATATAGAAAACGGCATATTAAAGACCCGTCAAATAAATGAAGAAGTCAATACAACTTGGCTAGTTACACAAAAAATTGACGGAAAAACAACCTATTTTTACCCAAAGGAAAGATTTCGTGAACTGCTTTGGGAACGATATGGTAATAATGAGTAAAGCGAGGTGTTCCCACCTCGCTTTTGCTATGTATAAATTAAAATAGTCGATTTTCACGAAAATTTTTTGGACAAAAATCAGCGAAAACTCTAACATTTATGTGGAATTTAAAGTTTTGTCCTAGTATACAACCATTCCTCTTTTATTATTGGATCACTGTGGACAGGACATCTGCGCTGAAAGCGCCTTGGTACAGTTGGACATTTTCCAGTGTTACAAAGTCGCCGGCTTCGCCGCCATCCCAGGCATACACACCCAATCGAACAACCGCTGTTCCCGTAGGTATCACACCTACAACTATGCATTTTCCATCAACCATTTTGCATTTCGCAGTGGAGATTTCCTTGTCATCGGCATTCCGGAAGGAAATAATCGGTGCAATAAAGTTTCCGTCATAGTCGGCAATGGTGAAGCTTGCCGTCACAGAGGTTCCCCACAAATCTTCGATGATAGCCACATCATGATACAGCGTCCACGCTGATTTTGGTCCGATCAACTCTATACTTATGCCGTTTTCTTTTACAGAAGGTGTACCAATCTTACTCTTCCAATCGCCGGCGTTGGCAGCATTGGTCAGGTCGCTATTTATCAGCAGGTTCACCCGCCAAATCTCCGTTTCCTTCCAGGTTTGACCCAGTGCTTCCATAATATATGGCAACAAATATTCGGTGGACTTATTGGCTCCAACCTCACTCAAATGCTCGTAATCCACAAAATCCACGGTGTAATCGTACTGCACTTCCTCTTCCAGATCAATGAACAAAACATCATTCTCATCGCAGATTTGCTTTAGATGGTTCAATTTCTTCAGTTCATTGACGGTAGATATATAGGGAGAACGGTAGAAAATCAGCTCCACATCTTTTTCCTTGCACAGGTCAATTATCTTCTGAATGTATTTAGCAATATCCAGTTCGATCTCGACCATTTCGCCAGGTTCAATGGTTTTCTGCTTTTGAGGATAGTCCTCAATGGAGACAGAGGAATACGGTTTGTATCCGTTATTCTTGAACCTGGAATACATTTCTTGGTAGGTATAGTTCGAGGTGTATTCCTGGGTCTTCGTAAAGTCGTAATCAAAATCCAACATTGTCAGCGAGCCGTCCAAGAGTCGATCCTTATAATTCACAAAAGGGAAATTCATGGTCACAAAATTGATGTCTTGATACTCTTTGACTTTAAAATCCCAGATAACTTCTTGCTTGGCCCAAGAAAACTCCGCGCGTTCCAAATTGTTGGCGAGATAGAAGCCAAACACTCTTTCGTGGGAGCTATAGGTCTCGTAGGGGTTGATACCCCAGATTTCCACCAACGCAACCTTGGGGGTGTGCTTCTTAAACTGATCCACCATTCTTGTATAGGTGGTGGGAATAATCTCACCGGCATTGCCGTAAACAAAACCGCTGACGCCGGATCGTTCCTCCATATACACTGGGTTAAAAGACGTATAGGAATGACAAGAACCGAAAACTTGCACATCGTGGAGGGTATCCTCAGGGTGATCCTCCAGGTAATCTTCCAAAGCGTAATAACGGTTTTCAAATTTTGGCGTTAAAACTTCCGTTGTCACGCTGACGAAATACAAGACTAGGACAATGAAAGTCACACAGGAAATTAGTTTTTTCATTAGAAACCTCCATACAGGAAACCACTTAGATCATAACCGCTGCCGTAAGAACTGAACAAAAGCACATTGAAGATCAGCACAACATAAATGAACCAACGGATAATTATGTGGCTTTTGGTAAGCGCATTGACAGAATCTGTAACGGTGGGGAATTTCCGCTCCACAAGGAACAGAATCACAAGATTCACCAGCAGCACGTTGAAGGCAAGTGCGGATACGCCATGGGTAAACAAAGAGTTATCGAACAGCACACCAATGTTTGCAGCTTCAAACATATTCTTGATGTAGGTGATAGCCGCTCCCAGGCTGTTGGAGCGGAACACGATCCATGCCAGGGCCACCAGATGGAATGTGATCAGGGTTTGCAGCACCCGTTCCACAAAGGAATCCTCTGTAATATCCAGCTTATCTTTGATTTTCCGTCTAACGGGGTTGGTAATAGCTTCGACGATCTGATAGCCCGCGTGCATCATGCCCCAGACAAAGAACTGAAATCCTGCACCGTGCCACAGGCCACTGACCAGGAACACAATGAAAATATTCAGATATTTTACGAAAGCACCTCTACGGTTACCACCCAGTGGGATGTAAATATAATCCCGGAGCCAGGTGCTAAGTGAGATATGCCATCTGTTCCAAAATTCCTTGATGGAACGGGAAACATAAGGGCGCTTAAAGTTATCCACCAAATCCACACCAAACAGACCACTGACGCCCCGACAGATATCCACACAGCCGGAGAAATCCGCGTACAGTTGGATGGAATAGGCGATAGCGCCCAGATACAAAATCACGCCCTGCAAGTCGGCATGGTTACCGAAGCAGTAGTTGGCAAAAATAGCGATGCGGTCGGCAATGACCATCTTTTTCACCACACCAAATAGGACCAGCACCAGGCTATCCCGGAACTTATCAAAAGAAAGTTTGTTGGTGTTTTCCAGTTGGGGCATTAATTGGTCATAGCGGGAGATAGGACCCTGCACAATGGCGGGGAACCAGGAAAGGAACAGCAGGTACTTCAAAGGATTCCGTTCCGCCAGTACCTTGCCCTTGGCCACGTCCACCAGATAGGCGATGGCCTGCAACGTGAAATATGAGATACCCACCGGCACAATAATGTCCAGGGTCGGTGGGGTAAACTCAACGCCCAACTTGGCAAGCGCCCGACCGGCTGTGGTCAGCACCCAAGATAGTTCCTTGATATAAAACCATACGCCAGCGTTTATCAAAATGCACAGGCTGATGAGCAGCGCTTTCAACTTGCCCTTTTCCACAATCAGCGCGGTCACAAAAGTAGACAACGCCGCAAACAGCAAAAAGGCGATGTATTTGTAATCAAACAACCCATAAAAGCAAACACTCGCCAGGAGTAACACGCCCCAACGCACTTTTTTCGGCATTATATAGTACAGCAAAAGTGTCGCGACCACAAAAGCCACAAATTTTAAAGATAGATAATTCATAACTTCCTCCACAAATTAATGTTGGTTATAGTCGTTGCTTCAGCAGTCGTAGTGGTCAGTTCGGTTGTTGTGCTACTGGTATTCTTATCTGTGAGGACACTATTCCCGCAAGCAAATGGCGAAATACCATTATTGCCGCCAATAATAAACTCGTTTCTTTTTTCTCTTTTATGCGTATAACGTTGAACAAAAGTCCAATATTATAATACTATAGTATTTTTAGAATGTCAAGGTCTTCGAGATAATGGTATTGTAATATTTGTCTTTTGGGAGGTTGATTATGTTAAGCAATAAAATTTATGAACTACGGTTATCTTTTGGTTGGACACAAGTTCAATTAGCTCAAAAATTAAGTATAACAAAACAAACTGTTTCAAACTGGGAGAATGATAATATTCAACCATCAATAGATATGCTTATAAAATTATCAGAAATTTTTAACGTATCCACTGATTATTTATTAGGCTTGACACCAACAAATTCAATAAATGTTGACGGACTACCTACTGAATTTGTTTCACATTTAGTTCAAATCATTGACGATTACAAAACAAGATAAAAAGCGGAGTGATTTCACTCCGCTTTTGCTATGTATCGGTTAAAAAATGCTGTTTTCGCCAAAAATTTTTCTTTAAAAACGGCTTGAAAACCCAGTAATTATAAGGGTTTAAGTGACTTTTGTGTTATTATTGCGAATGGAATGAGTGGCAAGGTTCTGTCATCCGCCGAAAACTTGTTTTCGAGTGCGGTGTGAGGTTCTTTTATCTGTATTTTGAGGAGATTTATACTACTTGAATTTACTTTTTGTGCTATGTGTGTTATAATAAACAAAAGATGGTGATGCTATGGATTTCATTAATCAGTTGACAAATACCGCCCCCCGTCTCCCGAAAGAAGAACTTGAGAACGTCACTAAGTTCACGTTTGTTAAAAGAATTGATAGCCGCTGGAAGTCAAACGACGAAGGCAGAAGCCTCGACCTTTATATAGGATTTGCCGAAGACGGTGTTACTCCTCGCTATTTCCTTAAGTATTTCTGCCGTGAGTGGTGGGGAGGCTGGTCTTATGATGAAACAACAACATGGTATGAACTCTCCCGGCAAGAATATTTAAAGCTTTGCGAAAACAACTACACGCTATAAATGTGCACGCACAAAATTTTACGGCGAGGTGAAAAAATCACCTCGCTGTTGTTTTGAAAATTATTGGTGTTTTAATAATACTGCCTCTATTCCTGTTGCTTTCATATCGACAAACGTCATCACATCAGAACTTATCGTAAAAAACAACTTCGTTTATCGGGCGGAATTGATCGTGCAGATCAAGTGGTTTGGCATCGTTTGAGGGGTATCCCATTACAAGCAAAGCGATCGGTTCAACGTTGTCGGGGATATGGAAATGAGCACGCATTGCGGCGGGATCAAAATGCATAACCCAGCAACAACCGACACCGACGTTGTGTGCTGCAAGCATCATATGGGTAGTAACGATCGCTGCGTCCACCGGAGAAGAACGTGCGCCGTCGTATTTTCTCACCCAACTTTCATCCTTGTTATGACAAACAAGCATTGCCGTTGGCGCGTTAAAATGACATTTCGTGCATTCTTTTAGTTTTGCGATCGATTCATCCGTATTCAGTACGAGAATTCTTTGCGGTTGATAATTACAACCCGTCGGCGCTTTGTGTCCCGCTTCGAGGATCTTATCAATAACTGCTTGTGGCAGGTGTTCCGATTTGAAGTTCCTCACGGAATATCGTTCGGTGATCAGTTGTTCAAAATCCATTGTTATTTCTCCGTAAGTTTACATTTTACGATTGCTTCGGTGACGTCGGTCAGGACAAGGTCACCGCTTTGATTATACGCTTCAATGGTGACTTCCACCAGCCCGTTTTTGGCATTTCGCCGAGCGAGGTTGGTTACGGTTGCTTTTCCCGTCAGAACATCGTCGGCAAAAACGGGTTTTATCCATTCGATTTTTGTGGATTTACCTGCAAGTAATTCTTCGCCGAAAAAATCAACCTCAAGATACTTTGCCCATACCGACATAAAAGACATCACACCCGGTGCGATCAATTTACCGAACGGAGTACTTTTCGCATATTCTTCATCGGTGTGAAGCGGAATGTTGTCGTAGGTGCGAGCAAAATCCAGCATTTTTTGTTTCTCAATAACGGCGGGAGCGATCTCCACCGTCATACCCAATGTTATATCATCAAAATACATAATATCCCTCTTATGCTATCAGATTCCAAAGTTTTTCGAACAGCGGTACAAGGTTATGAATGATCGGGGCAAAAAGTATGGCGGGCAGGAAATCGGCAACTTTGATTTTTGTAATGCCCATAAGGTTTGTACCGATCATAATGATTAAAAGCGAACCTGCACAGGTCATTTCATTGATGGCACCCGTGCTCATCAACGGTGAGATCAGTCCTGCAAGTAAAACGAGGCCGCCCTGAATGACGAATACGGCGACGGATGACAGCAGCACACCGATGCCGAGACTTGATGCGAGCATCATAGAAGAAACCAGATCCAGCATGGCTTTTGTGATCAGCACCGAATTGTCTCCGGTAAGACCTGCCTGAATGGATCCCGTTACCGTCATAGAACCCACGCAGAATAAAAGCGTGGCGGTGATGATGCCTTCTGCTACAGAAACGTTAGAGTCGGATCTTTTAAATTTGTTTTCAACTGCCGTTGCCATTTTATTGATGGCACCGTCAATGTTCAGCAGTGTTCCGACAACAGCGCCCAAAACGACCGACGCGATCAGGATCAATACATTTTCGCCGCACAGGCTTCCCGAAATGCCGATGTATAGGGTACAGGCACCCAAACCGATCATCGCTGCTTTGCTGACTTTTTCGGGGATTCCTTTTTTGAATAACAGCCCGACAGACGAGCCGATGATGACGGTTATTACGTTTACGATGACACCTAACATGATTTTCCCACTTTTCTTATTTTGTAAAGGGACTGCAAACAAACGCTTGCAGTCCCTTCATATCACTTAGACAGCATAACTTTATCGCTTGTGAATTTACTGCCGCTGGATGCTTCAAACATTTGGAGAAGTTGTTCGATGGTGAGTTTTTTCTTTTCTTCACCCTTGACATCAACAACGATCTGACCTTCGTGCATCATAATCAGTCGGTTACCGACACGGATGGCGTCCGCCATATTGTGTGTGATCATAATGGTGATGAGATTGTTTTTTTCAACGATCTCCTCCGTAATGTCAAGAACCTTTTTGGCGGTTTTGGGATCCAGCGCCGCCGTATGCTCGTCAAGAAGTAACAGTTTCGGTTTTTTGAGTGTTGCCATCAGCAGTGTCAGCGCTTGACGCTGACCGCCCGAAAGAAGTCCCACCTTGGCGGTCAACCTGTCTTCCAGACCCAGATCCAGCAACTTCAGCAGTTCCTTGTATTCTTTTCTTTCCTTGGCAGTGATACCCGCTCGCAGGGTTCTTGCTTTTCCTCTGCGCGCGGCAAGTGCGAGATTTTCTTCGATCTGCATATCCGCCGCCGTACCGGTCATAGGGTCTTGGAAAACGCGACCCAAATATTTTGCGCGTTTATATTCGGGCAGTCTTGTAACGTCAACACCGTCAACGATGATACTGCCGCAATCTACGGGATAAACGCCTGCGATCATATTCAGCATGGTGGATTTACCCGCGCCGTTACCGCCGATAACGGTGACGAAGTCGCCTTCGTCAAGGTGGAGGTTGATGCCGTTAAGAGCCTTTTTTTCGTTGATCGTTCCGGGGTTAAAGGTTTTTTCTACGTTTATGATGTCAAGCATTTTCCTTGCCCCCTTTCACTTTGCGCATATGCGTTTCACGATATTGCCTTTTCCAATACGGAATCGCCAGGAAGACGGCAACGATCGCCGCGGAGAGCAATTTTAAGAGGTTGGCGTCAAGCCCCAGTGTGATAACGGTTTGAACCACGATGTAGTAAATGATCGATCCGAGCGCAACCGATAGGAGTCTGAGAGCAAAATTTTTGAAGATCTTACCGAATAACGCTTCGCCGATGATGACGGCGGCGAGACCGATGACGATGGCGCCTTGTCCCATTTTAACATCGGCAAACCCTTGATACTGGGCGAGGAACGCACCCGAAAAGGCAACGAGACCGTTGGAGAGCATAATGCCGAGTACCTTATTGAAATTGGTATTGATACCTTGCGCGCGGCTCATATTGAGGTTGGCACCCGTGGCGCGGAGAGCACAACCCATTTCGGTGCCGAAAAACCAATACAGAAGGGCAATTAACAGAATCAAAACGATGCCAACCGTGATCAGCGGATTATGGAACGCGAATTCCTTGACCCACCGAAGCGAGACCAACAGGTCCGTTTGATTGACGTTGACCGATTGGTTGGCTTTACCCATAATTTTAAGGTTGATAGAATAGAGTGACAGTTGCGTTAAAATACCTGCCAGAATCGGCGGAATTCCCATAAGGGTATGCAACAGTCCCGTAACGGCACCTGCAAGAAGACCTGCTATAAAAGCGATCAGCATTGCAAGCCACAAATTACAACCGTTTAAGATGAGCACGACGGCAACGGCGCCGCCCGTAGCGAAAGAACCGTCTACCGTGAGGTCGGCAACGTCGAGAATACGATAGGTAACGTAAACACCGATTGCCATAATGCCCCAGATCAGACCCTGTGAAACGGAGCCGGGCAAAGCGCTGAAAAGTTGACTGAAAATTTCCATTGAATTCACCTTTATCATAATAGTAAAATAGGGAAATAGCCGGAGAGAAGATTCTTCTCTCCGGCTGAGTATTTTAAGATCAGTTTGCTTCGATAGCAACGTATCCGTCAAGAGGCGTGATACCCAAAGCCTCGCAGTTTTGCTTGTTGTATTTGGGAGTCTGCTTGTCGGCATATTCGATGGGCATCGTCGAAATATCGGCACCGTCTTTCAAGATCTTGACCGCCATTTTACCGGTGGTGTAACCAAGATCATAGTAACTGATCGAGAGAGTGGCAATACCGCAACCGGAGCAGATGCCTTCCTCACCGGCAACTACGGGGATCTTTTTGGGTTCGCAGATGTTATCAATGATACCGGTGTTTTCGGCAACGGTGTTATCGGTGGGAACGTAGATCACGTCGCAGTTATCGGCGGCATTGGTGCAGATCTGTGCGAGGTCATTGGAATCGGTAAAGGGATACAGCGTCGCGGTAAGGCCTTTATCCTCAAGTGCTTTCTTTACAACATCAACTTGATATTGACTGTTCGCTTCTTTAGAGCAGTAGAGCAGACCGACGGATTTGGCATCGGGACACCATTCGGTAATCATTTCTGCCTGCTTATCCAGAGGAGCAAGGTCGGACGTGCCGGAGATGTTGCCGCCGACGGTACCGTTAAAATCTTTGATCTCAAGGGCGACACCGTATTCGGTTACGGAAGTGCCGAGGATCGGAATATCACCGGTCGCGGCAGCGGCAGCCTGCAAAGCAGGAGTGGCGTTCGCCATGATCAAGTCAACGTTGTTGGAAACGAATTGGTTGGCGATGGTGGAACAGGTGTTGGGATCGTTCTGCCCGTTCTGGAAATTAAACTCTACGGCATCTTCACCGAGTTCGTCGATGATCGCTTGTTTGAAACCTTCGGTTGCCGCGTCGAGTGCGACGTGCTCAACAAGTTGAACGATACCGATCTTATATTTGCCATCGTCTTTTTCCTCGGTACAGGCGGTGAAGGACAACATACATCCCACGCAAAGAGTAAGCGCTAAAATAATAGAAAGTGCTTTTTTCATTTCAATAACCCCTTTAACTTCGGCAAGGAATTTCACCTTGCAATTTCGTTGAGTATAGTATATAATACACTCAAACATCAGTCAAACGAATGATTTCAATGTTTACTATCGATTTTTTCGATATTGGAGGAGTTGTCATGGAACTCAAGAATTTAATTACCTTTATCCACGTTGCCGAACTCGGGAGTTTTACCAAGGCGGCGGAACAACTCGGGTATTCGCAATCCACCATTTCTTTTCAGATAAAACAGTTGGAAGAGGAACTCGGTTGTCTTTTGTTTGAGAGGATCAATCATACGATCGCGCTTACCGAGCGCGGACACGATCTGGTGTCGTATGCGCACCAAATTCGTGCGCTCACAGATGAATTCAAAGAGAGCATAAACAAGGAAGAACAACTTACCGGTCATATACATATCGTAACACCGGATTCGATTTGTGATGATATGATCAACTCTCATTATATTGATTTTCACAAGAAATTTCCTTCTGTTTCGATCTGCTTTACTACGGGGGATTCCGGCGTTATGCTGGATATGCTGGATCACAACGAGGCGGATTTTATCATCACTTTAGACGAACGTTTATACAATAAGGACTACGTTATTGCCAAAGAAGAACCGGTTCCCATGCACTTTGTCGCGAGTGCAAGTTCAAAATTTGCGGGTAAGGAAAATCTGTCTGTTAAAGAGATCGTAAATGAACCTTTTATTCTGACCGAGAACGGTCAAGGATACCGACGCGTTTTTGATAAAGAACTTGCCAAAAAGTCATTGGAAATAGCCCCTGTTCTTGAGATCGGCAGAACCGATATGATAACCGCGCTGATCTCACAGGGGGATATGATCTCCTTTCTGCCCGATTTTGTGACAAAGGATCTGATCGACAGCGGTGAACTTTGTTATCTCGATGTGATCGATATGAACGTTGAGATCTGGAAACAACTCATTTACCACAAAAACAAATGGATGTCGAAAAGTCTCAAAACGTTTATTGATTACGTGAAAGAAAACGAATTTTCAAATTGAACGCATAAAAACAGGAGTCGGGTGGTGATCCGACTCCTGTTTTTTATATCCTTCGAATGAGTGATACCGAATACTCGATCGCGTCAGTTCAAGACCGCCCCTGTCGCGCCGCCGGAAACTAATGCCGCGTAGCGTTTGAGATACCCTGAAAGTTCTTTTGCCTTGGGTACGAAGTTTTTCATACGCTCGGCGAGGATATCCGCATCCACTTTCAGTTCGATCGTGTTTTCGGGGATGTTGATGCTGATCATATCGCCGTCTTCCACCACACCGATCAACCCGCCCGACGCGGCTTCGGGTGTTACGTGACCGATACAAGCGCCACGGGTAGCACCGCTGAAACGACCGTCGGTGATGAGTGCCACGCTGTTTCCCAGTCCCATACCCATAATGGCGGAGGTGGGATTCAGCATTTCCCGCATACCGGGACCACCTTTCGGTCCTTCGTAACGGATCACGACCACGTCGCCTGCCACGATCTTCCCGCCGTTGATGGCGGCTTGTGCGTCCTCTTCGGAATCAAAGACTTTGGCAGGACCTTCGTGCACAAGCATTTCAGGCAAAACCGCAGAGCGTTTGACAACACTGCCTTCGGGTGCCAGATTGCCCTTGAGCACCGCAATGCCGCCCGTTTCACTATACGGATTCTCGACAGGACGGATGATATCGTGGTCAAGGTTGACACAGCCTTCGATGTTTTCACCGATCGTCTTGCCCGTGACGGTCATACAGTCGGTGTTCAGCAGACCTTTTTTGGTCAGTTCGTTCATCACCGCATAGACACCGCCTGCCTCGTTCAGGTCTTCCATATAGGTGCGACCTGCGGGTGCCAGATGGCAGAGATTGGGTGTTACCGCGCTGATCTCGTTGGCGATATCCAAATTCAGTTCTACACCGCACTCGTGAGCGATGGCAGGCAGATGCAACATACTGTTGGTGGAGCAACCGAGAGCCATATCCACCGTCAAAGCGTTCATCAACGATTCTTTCGTCATAATATCACGGGGACGAATGTTTTTACGAATCAGTTCCATCACCGCCATACCCGCGCGCTTGGCAAGTTCGATACGGGCAGAGTAAACGGCAGGGATGGTACCGTTACCGCGAAGGCCCATACCGAGTGCTTCGGTCAGGCAGTTCATCGAATTGGCGGTATACATACCACTGCAAGAACCGCAGGTCGGGCAGGTCTTACATTCGTATTCATACAGTTTTTCATCGTCTATTTTACCCGCATTATATGCGCCGACCGCTTCAAACATGGAGGAAAGGCTGGTTTTCTTGCCTTCCACTCTGCCTGCAAGCATCGGTCCGCCGCTGACGAATACGGTGGGAATATTCACTCGTGCCGCCGCCATTAAAAGACCGGGTACGTTTTTGTCGCAGTTCGGCACCATAACGAGTCCGTCAAAACCGTGAGCGAGTGCCCTCGCTTCGGTGGAATCGGCAATCAGGTCACGG
>CAYSPZ010000054.1:0-11620 GCA_964433065.1 uncultured Eubacteriales bacterium
GGAAGGGATTCGAACCCTTGGCTCTTTCGAGTCACTGGTTTTCAAGACCAGCTCCTTAAACCGCTCGGACACCTCTCCGTTTCGATGACGCTTTGTATCATATCATTTTTACAAAGACTTGTCAACCGAAATCGGAAATTTTCTTAAAAATAACCGAGCAGGTCGGACGGATGGGCGAGTAATATCTCCGCGCCCTCTTTGCGCAATTCCTCTTCCCCGCGGAATCCCCACGACGCGCCCGCGCAGATCAAACCGCCGTTATGCGCCGTCTGCACGTCGACGTTGGAGTCGCCCACGAACAGGGTGGTAGCGGGATCGGCGGTGCAATCGTTGATCGCCATATTGAGTGAAGTGGGGTCGGGTTTGTTGGGACGGTCGCTGACACTACCGTACACACAGTAAAAACCGTAGTCGTGAAAGAACGCGTCCGCGAGATACCGCGCCTGTTTTTCGGGTTTATTGGTGACCACACCCATCTTGATACCTTTCGCTTTCAGCGCGTCCAGCAACGGGTAAATGCCGTCGTACGGGGCGGTCTTCACCTTACAGTTGCGGTCGTACAATTCGACGAACCGCGCGTGAGCCGATTCGGGGACGGGGGTGTCGCCGAAAGCGCGTTCCACCAATTTACGGACACCGTTGCCCACGAATTGGTGATACCGTTCACGGGTATGGACGGGGGTGCCGTCGGGGGTGCCGAGTCCGTATTCGGTAAGCACCTGTTCCGCCGCCGCGCCTAAATCGTCGATGGTATCGATCAAGGTACCATCGAGGTCAAACAAACAAGTTTTAAAGGTCATCGTATTATCTCCTGATCCGCCGTACGGCGGCAAACAACAGCAACCCGAGCGCAAGGATCCCGACCGCGACGGTACAGATCGCCCAACGGGGATCGGGCAATTTGAGTTGCGACCACAAGTGATCCATATACGCCGCCGTGTCGGTGGGTAAGGTGAGAAAGATCTCGGTACGCGCCAACACATCGGCGGGCGGGTAAAAGTTTTCGTTTTCGGCAATTTCGGGATCCAGTTCTTCCCGCGCTTCGGATTGCGGGGTGGAATACCCGATATATTCCGCGTTCAAGGTCGCGATATCGGTACGGCACATAAAGTTGATGTACTGTTCCGCTTCTGCCTTATGTTCCGCGTTTTTGGGAATACACATTGCGTCAATGAATAGGTTGGACCCTTCGGTGGGGACGAAGAAATCGATATCGGGATTGCCTTCTTCCTCGTCCATCATCACGATCCCGTCACCTGCGTAATACGGGGCGATCCAACCTTCCTCGTTGATCATCTTGTCGTACACCTGATCCATCACGTACTGGTGTAAGAGCGGTTTTTGCGCATGTAGCACCGCGTACGCTTCGTCCCAATGAGACCGGTCGGTGGTGTTGAGCGAATAACCGCATTTAAGCAGTGCGACACCGAACGCGTCGCGCGGATTGTCAAACATAAAGATGCGGCCGCGGTATTTCTCGTTCCACAACAGATCCCAACCCTGTTCAAGGTCGGCTTCATCCACGTATTTGGTGTTATAGAAAATACCGACCGTCCCCCACGTATACGGAACCGAATAGCGGTTCTCAGGATCGTAGGGTTGGTTTTTCATCGTTTCGTCAATGTACTGATAGTTGGGAATGTTATCGAAATTGAGCGGTGCCAACATATCCTCGTTGATGAGTTTACCGACCATATAGTCGGACGGGACGATGATATCGTAGTTGGCGGCACCCGACGAGAGTACCGCGTACATACTTTCGTTGTCGGTGAAATTTTTGTAGTTGACCTTGATACCCGTCTCTTCGGTGAACAGGTCGTTGACGTCGGGGTCGATGTACTCACCCCAGTTATACACGTTGATGGTGACCGTTTCGGGTTCTGCCGCCGATACCGCTGTGACAAACGGTAAGGAAAGAAGCAATGCCGCAATCAATGCGATCCGTTTTTTCATGCTTTTTTCCTCCCTTCCTTGGGAGCGGTCTTCATTTGCAGAACGTTGACCAGAATGAGCAGTACCAGCACCGCGCCGAACATCAGGGTGGACAGCGCGTTGATCTCGGGTGTGACGCGACGTTTGACCATCGCATAGATGGTGACCGACAGGTTTTGCGCCGACGCACCCGAGGTGAACAGGCTGATGACGAAATCGTCCAGTGACATAGTAAATGCCATCAGTGCGCCGGTCAAGATGCCGGGGAAGATCTCGGGTAACATCACTTTAAAGAATGCCGCAACGGGATGACAACCGAGGTCGACCGCCGCTTCGTACAGATGGGGGTTCGCCTGACGCAGACGGGGTAACACCTGCAACACCACGTACGGAATACAGAAAGTGATGTGGGATAAGAGCAGCGGGACATAACCCGGTTGCAACAGACCGGTTTGACGATAGATGAATACAAAGAGCAACATGAGCGCGATACCGGTAACGATCTCGGGGTTGACCATCGGCAGGTTGTTGACCGCCGCCAACACGCGGCGCAGGCGCAGATTGACACTGCGGAAACCGATCGCCGCCAATGTACCGATGATGGTGGACACGATCGTGGCAATGATCGCGACCGACAAGGTCACACCGAGCGCGTTTAAGATCTCGGTATCCTGAAACAGTTCCTCGTACCAACGCAGGGAAAACCCGTTCCACACCACACGGCTTTTGGAGTCGTTAAACGAAAACACGATGAGCACCACGATGGGCGCGTACAGGAACAAGAAGATGAGCGCGTTATAAATGCGGGAGAGTGTTTTCACAGGTCATCCTCCTCTCCCTTATCCACCATACCGGTGACCGCCATACAGACGAGGATGAGTACCATCAGCACGAGCGACAGGGTGGCGCCCACGTGATAGTCGGCACCTTGACCGATGAACATCGTTTCGATCGCATCACCGATCATCAAGGTCTTACTGCCGCCGAGCAGTTTGGTGATGACAAAGGTACTCACGGCAGGCACAAACACCATCGTGATACCGCTGAGCATACCGGGAATGGACAGCGGAATGACCACTTTCGCGAACACCTGAAACACGTTGGAGCCGAGATCCTGCGCGGCTTCGATGACGCTGTTGTCGATCTTGGACATTACCGAATAGAGCGGTAACACCATAAAGGGCAGGAAATTATACACCATACCGAGCACGACGGCACCGTTGGTGTTGATGAGTGATACGGACGCTTCGGGCGGGATGACCCCGATTACCCGAAGCAGTTGGTTAATAAACCCGTTGTTTTCGAGGATGGACATCCACGCGTAGGTGCGAAGCAGGAAGTTCATCCACATCGGGAGCATAATCATCATCACCATCGTTTGTTGCACCCGTTCGGTGGCGCGGGAGATGGTGTAGGCGAGCGGGAATGCCAGTACGAGGCAAATCACCGTCGCGATGGCGCCGAGGAAAATGGACACGCCGAAAGTAGCGGCATGATCCCAGATCGCGGCGAGGTTAGACAGGGTAAATTGGCCGTTTTGGTCGGTGAAGGCGAACCAGATCACGATACCGAGCGGTACCACCGTGAACACGGTCATCCACAACGCAAACGGCGCGGCGGATAATCTGGATTTGATCATGATTCAACCTCCGCTCCGTCTTCGGTGAGGTCGATCTCGGGGTTCGCCATTTCCTCAAATTCCTCGGAATAGGAACTGTAATCCCCGAACATACCCGAATATTCGGATTTTTTCATAATGTGGATATCTTCGGGGTTCAGCACGATACCGATGACCGAGTCGACGGGATAGTAGTCGGTGGTCTGGATCATCCATTTGAAGCCCTTGAAATCCACGATGGTCTCAAAGTGTACACCTTTAAAGGTCACCGCGGTGACCTTACCGATGAGGTGACCTTTTTCGGGGGCGACGATGTCGATGTCTTCGGGACGAATGACCACGTCCACCGCTTCCCCTTTGTCAAAACCGGCATCAAGGCACTTGAATTTTCTGCCGAAGAATTCGACCAGATAATCCTCGTGCATCACACCGTCGAGTATGTTACTTTCGCCGATAAAGTCGGCAACAAACGCGTTTTGCGGTTCGTTGTAGATATCCTGCGGCGTACCGATCTGTTGGATCTTACCGCCGTCCATCACGACCACCGTGTCGGACATCGAAAGCGCTTCTTCCTGGTCGTGGGTGACGTAGATGAAGGTGATCCCCAGACTTTTCTGGATATTTTTGAGTTCCACCTGCATATCCTTGCGCAGTTTCAAGTCGAGTGCGGCGAGCGGTTCGTCCAGTAACAGGACGCGCGGGTTATTCGCCAGCGCGCGGGCGATAGCGACCCGTTGTTGTTGACCGCCCGAAAGCGTTTCCACCCGACGTTTGTTAAAGCCTGTCAGGTTGACGAGCGAGAGCATACGGTTGACCGTTTCCTGAATCTCCGCGTTCTTTTTCTTCTGGACGCGCATACCGAACGCCACGTTGTCTTCCACGTTGAGGTGAGGAAACAACGCGTAGCGTTGGAAAATGGTGTTGACCTGACGCTTGTACGGCGGCAGGTCGGCAATGTCTTTTCCGTCAAAAAAGACACTACCGCTGTCAGGTGTGACGAAGCCGGCAATGATGCGCAACGTGGTGGTCTTTCCGCAACCGGAAGGACCCAGTAACGTCACGAATTCTCCGTCGGAGATGTTGAGGTCAAGTCCCGTCAACACCTGTTCTCCGTCGAACGACACGGTAATGTCCTTGAGTGTAATAATTGATCTGTTTTCCATAACGGCATCCCCCTTTGCGGTGTATATACGGCGGTACACCGTATACAAAAGTTTCGCGTTTACGCGTGAAACCGCAGTACTTTGAGCGATGCCCTCCGCAAAGGGTTTTTCACAGCCGTCATACGCGACTGCGGCATGCCTGATACTGCCTTTTCCTTTGCGCGTCCCCTTTCGACAGACGCGCCGAAACGGCGGTACCCGCCGTTTCGTTACAGATGCCGTCCATTGTAATAGACGACAAATTACAATATATCGTTTTTTATAACAAATGTCAATACATTTTGCTACTTTTTACCCTTGATCTGCCGCCAATAGTCGGCAAATGCCTGTTCGGTCTTGTTATCCCCCGCTTTGTAGTACTGTGCGTTCTTCAAACTGTCGGGCAGGTACTGTTGTTCCACCCAATGATGGGGATACTCGTGTGGGTACTTGTAGAACTGACCCGGTCGCGCATTATCCGCGCCGTCAAAATGCTTGTTCTGTAACGCACGGGGAATCGCGCCGCTCTTCCCCGCTTCCACGTCCGCCATCGCGGCATTGATCGCGTCGTGTCCCGTTGCGGATTTGGGGGCGAGTGCCACCATAATGACCGCGTCGGCAAGCGGGATGCGCGCTTCGGGTAACCCGACCTGTAGCGCCGAGTCCACCGCCGCTTTGACGATCGGCAGGATCATCGGGTAGGCGAGTCCCACGTCTTCGGCGGCGCAGACCAGTAACCGACGGCAGACCGACGGCAGATCCCCTGCTTCGAGCAATCGCGCGAGATAGTGTACCGCCGCGTCGGGGTCGGAACCGCGCATCGATTTCTGAAACGCGGATAACAGATCGTAGTGTTGGTCGCCGTCACGGTCGTACCGCATCGCGCTTTTTTGCGCGACCTGATACACCGTATCGAGGGTGACGGTGCGGTTTTCGTTCTCATCACACGGTGCCGCCAGCACGCACAATTCCACCGCGTTTAAACTTTTGCGCACGTCACCGCCGCAAGCGGTCGCGATGGCGGCGGCGACCCCGTCCTCTTCGTGAACGGTGATATTCTGTTCGGTTTCGAGAAACCGAAAACCGCGGGTGACCGCTTTTTCCACTTCGGATGTGGGAACTTCCTTGAATTCGAACACGGTGGCACGGCTTAAGATCGCGCCGTATACGTAAAAATAGGGGTTTTCGGTAGTGGAGGCAATCAGGGTGATGTTGCCGTTTTCGATATGTTCAAGCAACGTTTGTTGTTGCTTTTTATTGAAATACTGGATCTCGTCGAGATAAAGCAGAATACCGCCCGAACCCGCGAGGGTGTTGACCTCTTCCGCGACTGCGCGGATATCCGCCGTCGACGCAGTGGTGCCGTTTAAACGGTGTAACCGACGGTCGGTACGGGCGGCGATGATGCTCGCAAGCGTCGTTTTCCCGACACCCGACGGACCGTAAAAGATCATATTGGGAATGTTGCCCGATTCCACGATGGCGCGAAGCGCTTTTTGCGGTCCCAACAAATGTTGTTGACCGACCATCTCGTCCATCGTCGCGGGACGCATACGGTCTGCCAAAGGAGCGGTTTTCATCATCGTCACCTGCTTTCTTTTTCGTTTGATTACATCATACCGCAAACGCGGAAAATATGCAAGTGTTTGTATCTGAGAAAACGGACATCGGTGACGAATGTTGTCCCTTTTCCTCTTGACACCGCCGTGTATAAATGATACTTTTAAAACAGAAAAAGCACCGAACGGAGGACACGAAAATGGATGACCGCAAATATCTTCACGCACAGTTTTTGGCGACCGACGGCAACGACAATATGACCTGGGTGGAACGGCTGCCAGACGGCCGATTGTTCACCATTTTATCTCATTCAAAAGCAACCAACTACGACGGGAAAAGCACCAACATTCCCACGTCGCAGTTTTTGTTCGCCCGCATTTCGGACGACGACGGTAAGACCTGGAACCCGCCGTATTTTCTGTACGAGTGGCCCGAAACCATTCCGCAATTTTTGCTTGCGGGTTTCAAGTTTGATAGTGCGGGACGGTTGCACGTGTTCGCAATGGAGATGCACGACCGCGATTACAACTCGCTCGACGGTAACATCGCGTATGTACGCTTTGACAGTTACCGCGGTGAGAACCCCTATTTCAACGATATTCCCGCGCTTGACCGTTACACGGGTTCTCTCAACAACCTGATCGAAACCGAATCGGGACGGTTGGTGGTACCGTTCTCCACCTTCGTGAACAGACGGTTTGTGTCCAACACCATCTATTCGGACGACCATGGCACCACCTGGTCGGCATCGGGGGACGTCACCGTCTCGGACGACGAGACCGACGTTGAAACGGGTGCGGTCGAACCGGTGGTCGCCGAAGTACGACCCGGTGTGCTGGTAATGCTCATCCGCACGGTGCTGTGTCGGTTGTGGTATGCGGTATCGTATGACAACGGTGCTTCGTGGTCCAAAGCGCAACCCACTGCGCTCATTTCCTCCAACTCTCCCGCCGTGTTACTGAAACTGCCGAGCGGACGTATCTTCGTCGCGTGGAACAACGTACAGGGGCAACCGATGAGCGGTGTGCGGTACAGTTCCGCCCGTCAATGCTTACACGCCGCCGTATCGGACGACGGGTTACAGCACGTACACGGTATCCGCACCGTTATCAAAAAACAGGTGGGCGATCAGGATACGGTGCATAACGCGTACCCTACCGTCGCGATGTACGACGAGAAGTCCGTTCTGCTTCGCACCCTCGAAGTGATGGGCAAAGATGGATCGGACTGGAAGGTGGTACAAGGCTTTTTATCCTTGCTTGACCCCGCGTTCTTAGACGAGCGCGAAGTATGCAACAACTGGGACGAGTGGGTGTGCGACAACGATAAGACCGAAAACGGTATCCGTCTTACCCCCACCAAAGAGAATATGGCGCACGGTATCGTCAACTTCCCGTACGGACGAAACGGTGAACTGACCTTACGCGTCGGCGGCGATATGCCGCAAAGCACGAAAGTATTGCTGTCCGATTGTTACATCGACCGTTACACCTTCCTGCCGAGTATGCGCAACAACGGCTACCAAGATAAAATCGGCAAACCGTACACCGAATTCTCCCCCACCGCGAGCGGTGAATGGACATTACGGTGGGACGACACGACGATCACCTTATTGGTGAACGGCACGGCGGTGCAGACGGTTGAAAAGACGAGCGACAACGGTTTCAATCACCTGACGGTTATGTTTGACGGCGACGGCGAGTTATCGCTTGACGCGTTTGCCGTTACGGTGGACAAGACCGACCTAAAAACCAATATTACCTATTAACGGAGAGTGTATATGACCAAAAAGCAACGCGCCTTGTGCGCGGTCGAACGGTTGGCAGAGCGGTATCCCGACGCCATCTGTTCGCTGGATTACGAGGAACGCGATGCGTTTCAATTGTTGGTTGCCACGCGGTTGTCGGCGCAATGTACCGACGCGCGGGTCAATCTGGTGACCCCCGCGTTGTTTGAGCGGTTCCCTGATGCGGCGACACTTGCCGCCGCGACGGCGGAAGAGATCGAGCCGTATATTCGTTCCTGCGGGTTGTATAAGACCAAAGCGCGGGATCTGAGCGCGATGGCAAAGGTATTGGTCGCGCAATACGGCGGCGAGGTACCCGGTACGATGGAACAGTTGACCGCTCTGCCGGGTGTGGGACGTAAGACCGCCAATCTGGTGTGCGGGGATATTTTTCACATCCCCGGTGTGGTGGTGGCGGATACCCATTGTATCCGCATCAGCAATCGGTTGGGGTTGTGCGACACCACCGACCCGAAAAAGGTGGAGTTTCAGTTGCGCGACCTGTTACCGCCCGACAAGAGCAACGATTTCTGTCATCGGTTGGTACTGTTCGGCAGAGATATCTGTGACGCGCGTTCACCCCGTTGCGAATGTTGTCCTCTCGCGGATATCTGCCCGTCCAAAAAACGGTAAAGGCGGATCGCGGGGAAACTTAAAAACCCCCACAGCGCGCTGTACAACAGACACACCTGTCCGTGCAGGTTGCCGAACAAGCGACTGTAATCCCACACGTCCAATTTAAAGTGCAGGTTGAGTATACACCCGCTGAGATATTCCGCGACGGTGACCGCGGCGGCACACGCGCCGCCGATCACCCATCGGGAGCAGCCGCGCAACGCGTTACCGATACGACCGATGACGTGAAAGCATCCGCCGCCGAGCAGAAACATCGACCAATGGGTGTGACCGCGCCACAACAGTTCAATGAGGTTGTACGTGCCGCCGCCGATACAAAATAACAACAAAAACCGTGATACTCGTTTAATAAGGTGACGCGACTCATTCGAACCTTGTTTTAAAAAGGGCAATTTGCGCTCACTCCTCGTTAAAATACTCGCGAATACGTACAAGTATTCGCTGCGTTTTTGCCTCGATTAAACGCAAATTCCCTCTTTTTAAAATCTTCGACCGCAAAGTGAGAAGATTTTGAGAAATTTGTGTTCAAGTTGGGCGATGCAAGGCTTTCGCCTTGCGAGAACAAATTGGGCAGAAATAGCCAAAATATTCCGCTTTGCGGCAGGTTCGAGTGGGTCGTGCCACCTTAACCATACCTCCATAGTGAGTATGCGTTATTTACACGAATATCAAACGCGCCTCGATGAAATTCATCGAGGCGCGTGTTTCTCTCCCTCAGTCGAGCGATGCTCGACAGCTCCCTCATCAGAGGGAGCCTGTTGTAACGGTGACAAAAGGCTAAAACCAGACGGTTTCTTCTTCTTTACAGGTGGGGCGTTGCATCAGTGCGGATGCCGCGCGTTCAGGCGGATACTGTTCGTAGCAGATACGGTAACAGGTTTCGGTGATGGGCATCGGTACCTGTTCGCGGACGGATAAACGGTAAGCGGTTTCGGCGGCGAGGTAGCCCTCTACCGTACCGACCTGTCTGACCGCGTCGGCGGGAGTAACACCCTGACCGATGAGAATACCCGCGCGACGGTTACGGGAATGCATACTGTTACAGGTGACGATGAGGTCACCCATTCCCGAAAGACCCGCGAAAGTGGTGGCTTTCGCGCCCATCTTCACACCCAATCGGGCGATCTCCGCCAAACCGCGGGTCATCAGGGCGGCTTTGGTGTTATCCCCCATTTTCAGTCCGTCGCAGATGCCGACTGACAGGGCAATCACGTTTTTAAGTGCGCCGCCAAGTTCGACACCGACAACGTCGTCGGCGGTATAGATGCGCAGGGTATCGTTACTGAGCAGTTGTTGAACGCGTTCGGCGCGGGCGGGATCGCTCGATGCCGCCGCCAATAAGGTGGGAACACCTTTGCCGACCTCTTCTGCGTGTGACGGACCCGATAATGCGACGGCGGTGACCGGTAACACCTGTTCGATCACCTGCGTAAAACGGCGGAAAGTGTGTTCCTCGATTCCTTTACCCGCGTTGGCGACGAGGGTATCGGGGGTGACGAACGGTTGCAGTTTACGGGCGGTTTCTTCAATCGCAAAGGACGGAACCGCCATCAGCACCAGATCCGCGTTTTGAGCGCAAGACGGGTCGGTGGTGAGGGTAACGGCGGACGGTACGGGAACGCCCGGGAGTAATTTGCGATGCTCACCGTCGCGGCGGATCGCTTCGATCTCCTGTTCGAACGCGGACCACAAGGTCACGCGATGACCGGCATTTGCCGCCGTGACCGCGAGTGCGGTACCCCAGCCGCCTGCGCCGAATACCGAAATGTTTGCCATAGTGGCAACTCCTTTCCTACCACATTTTACTTTCGGTGTGGTTGAGGATGCGTTTGATGTTGCTGCCGTGTTTGATGATGATAATGATCCCCATCAGCCCGACGACGACGGTACAGAACCATACCGTCGACGGGTCCTGGTGGTACAGGAAGGTACGGAACAGGTAGGTGACCGGCGCGAGCAATGCCGCCACCGTGACCGAGCCGAGCGATACCATACGGCTGCACAGTAAGACCGCAATAAAGATCGCCAAAAGTAACAAGGTGGCGCGCCAGTCGAGTAACAACATCATACCGGCGGTGGACATCACACCTTTGCCGCCGCGGAACCCGAAAAAGACGGGATACAGGTGACCGAGCATACAGAAAAAGCCGCCGAGGTAACAACCGATGAGCGACAGGTTTTCCGTAAGGGCACCGTCGGGCGGCGCGAGTTGCAGGTCGGCAAACGCCCAGCCGCTGAAGGTGACCGCCGCGGCGCTTTTTAAGAGGTCGCCGATGGTGGTGAGCAGGGCGGGAAGTTTGCCTTGTGAACGCAGTACGTTGGTGGCACCCGCGTTACCGCTGCCGAAGTCGCGGATATCCTGATGGCGAAGCAGTCGGGTGACGATCACCGCGAAACTGATACTGCCGAACAGGTAGGATACGATCGCCGACAATACCAGCGCGAGCCAACTGTTTTGTAAAAAAGCAATCATACGTTTCTCCTTTATTTCCCGCTGTTGTCGCCGCGTTCGCGAATGACGAAGCGGACGGGTGTGCCTTCCAGCCCAAACGTTTCGCGCAACTGGTTTTCGAGATACCGTTGATACGAGAAGTGGAACAGGTCTTCACGGTTGACGAAAAACACGAAGGTGGGCGGACAGGTGGACGGTTGGGTCATATAGTAGATCTTGAGCCGTTTACCGCGATCGGTGGGCGGTTGAACACGGGCGGTGGCAAGTGCCAGTACGTCGTTTAACATACCGGTCGACACGCGCATCGAGTGTTGACCGTTGACGTAGGTGATGAGTTCCAACAAACGGTCCAGTCGTTGTCCCGTTTTGGCGGAGATGAACACGAACGGCGCGTATGCCATAAAACTGAAATCGTTTTCCAGTTCCTTGCGCACTTTTGCCATCGTTTTATCGTCCTTCTCCACCGCGTCCCATTTATTGACCGCGATGATACA
>CAYSPZ010000055.1:0-11561 GCA_964433065.1 uncultured Eubacteriales bacterium
TTGCACCTCGACCACGGTTCCAGTTTTGAACTGTGCAAAGAATGCATCGACGGCGGCTTCACTTCGGTGATGATCGACGGTTCTCACCTGCCTTACGAAGAGAACGTGGAAGTCACCCGTAAAGTGGTGGAATACGCCCACGCACGCGGTGTGACGGTGGAAGGCGAACTCGGTCAGCTTGCCGGTATCGAAGACGAAGTCAGCGTCGATTCCGACAAAGCCAGTTACACCGATCCCGATCAGGTGCAGGATTTCGTGACCCGCACGGGTGTGGACTCGCTCGCGATCGCCATCGGTACCAGCCACGGCGCGTTCAAATTCAAACCCGGTCAAAAACCGCAACTGCGTTTTGACATTCTGCAAGAAGTAATGGACCGTTTGCCCGGTTTCCCGATCGTGTTGCACGGCGCGTCTTCGGTTATGCCCGAATACGTCGCGACCGTCAACCAATACGGCGGACAGATGGCGGATGCGATCGGTATCCCCGAAGATATGTTGCGTAAAGCCGCATCGATGGCGGTGTGCAAGATCAACGTGGACTCCGACCTTCGTCTGGCACTTACTGCGGGTATCCGCAAACATCTCGCAGAGAATCCCACCCACTTTGACCCCCGTCAATATCTGGGTGACGGCCGCGCCAACATCACCGACGTGGTGCGCCACAAGATCCAAAACGTTCTCGGCAGCGCCGACCGCGCATAATGCATATCCGCCCTCACGTCGTGAGGGCGGATTTTTTATGGAAAAACCGTGAAAATGGGAAAAGCTCTCTTGACTTGACAGGGGTTTTTCCATATAATAAAGAGTAATAATCATCTATCGCTTGACCAAGGAGGCTATTACAATGGCATATTACTACAAAGAAGCGGCGCACACGTTTAACGAATATCTGCTTGTTCCGGGATACTCTTCCGCGGAATGCATTCCCGCTAACGTGTCGCTCAAAACACCGCTTGTCAAATTCAAAAAAGGGGAAGAACCGGCGATCTCGCTCAACATCCCAATGGTGTCCGCTATTATGCAATCCGTTTCGGGTGAAAAACTGGCGGTTGCTTTGGCGCGCGAAGGCGGCGTATCGTTCATCTACGGTTCGCAATCCATCGAAGATGAAGCGGCAATGGTAGCCCGCGTCAAAAGTTTTAAAGCCGGTTTCGTGATCAGCGATTCCAACATCCGTCCCGATCAGACCCTTGCCGATATCCTTGCGCTCAAGGAACGGACCGGTCACGGAACGGTGGCGGTCACCGATAACGGCGAAGCAAACGGTAAACTGCTCGGTATCGTTACCAGCCGCGACTACCGCGTCAGCCGTATGGATCGCGATACCAAAGTTGCGGATTTTATGACCCCGTTCTCCTCGCTCATTTATGCGTATGATGATGTTACCCTTAAAGTCGCAAACGACATTATTTGGGACAATAAACTCAATGCCTTGCCGGTCATCGACCGCGACCAGAACCTGAAATATATGGTATTCCGCAAGGACTACGACTCGCACAAGGAAAACCCCAACGAACTGCTCGATTCTCAAAAGCGGTACGTGGTCGGCGCGGGTATCAATACCCGCGACTATGAAGAGCGCATTCCCGCCCTTATCGCCGCAGGCGCAGACGTGTTGTGTATCGACTCCTCCGAAGGATATTCCGAATGGCAAAAACGTACCATCGAATTTGTCCGTAAAAACTACGGTGATACGGTCAAGATCGGTGCGGGTAACGTGGTCGACCGCGACGGTTTCCTGTTCCTTGCCGAATGCGGCGCCGACTTTGTCAAGGTCGGTATCGGCGGCGGTTCCATCTGTATCACCCGCGAAACCAAAGGTATCGGTAGGGGACAAGCCACCGCATTGATCGACGTTTGCGAAGCGCGTGACGAGTACTATGAGAAAACGGGCATTTACGTTCCCGTGTGTTCCGACGGCGGTATCGTGTACGACCATCATATGACGTTAGCACTCGCTATGGGCGCAGACTTCCTGATGCTGGGCCGTTACTTCGCCCGCTTCGACGAAAGCCCCACCAATAAGTTGAATATCAACGGCAGTTATGTCAAAGAATACTGGGGTGAAGGCTCCAACCGTGCCCGTAACTGGATGCGGTACGATCTGGGCGGCGACAAGAAATTGTCCTTCGAAGAAGGCGTGGACTCGTACGTACCGTACGCAGGTTCGCTCAAGGATAACGTCAACCTTTCGCTCAGCAAGGTGAAATCCACCATGTGTAACTGCGGCGCGTTGACCATTGCCGAACTGCAAGAGAAAGCCAAGATCACGTTGGTATCGGCGGTGAGTATCGTAGAAGGTGGCGCCCACGACGTCATTCGCAAAGAATCGTCCTCCGGTTCCAAATAACACAACAAACGGTCGGGATGATGGCTTATCCCGACCGTTTTTTAGAGGTGACAGTTATGTTGTTAAGTATTGTGATTCCCGTTTACAATGCCAAACCGTATCTTGCTACCCTCATCGACGGTTTTCGTAACCAACGTCACACCGATTTTGAATTGGTACTGGTGGATGACGGTTCGACCGACGGCTCGTATGAAGAATTGTGCCGTTTGACCGCCGACCTGCCGTTTTCGGTTACCTTACACCGTCAGGATAATGCGGGTGTCAGTGCGGCGCGAAACGTCGGTACCACCCTCGCCAAAGGGGAGTACCTTTCGTTCGTGGACAGTGACGACGTCGTCCACCCCGATTATGTAAACACCCTTCACGAAACGGTTTGCCAACATTCCGCATGTGACGTATTGTTATTTCGGTCTCGGCAGATAGAGGAAGGTGACCCGTGTACGGCACAGACGTTTTCATCATCGATTGAACGGCAAACGTCTACCACTGTGTTGACTCGTTTTATTCATAACCCAACGGCACTCAGTATGTGTAACGTCTGTATCCGACGTGAATTTCACCTTAAACAAGCCCTTTGTTTTCGTGAAGGTTACAAATATTACGAAGACTACGAGTTGCTATGCCGCACGTTGGCATTGGCGCAATCGGTGCTGGTTGCCGAACGCGATCTCTATTTTTACATTCAACGTCCGCAATCGGCGATGGCGCGTTTTACGGTTGACCGCTTGTCCTGTCTGTCTTTGATGCGCGACCTGTACCCACTGCTGCAACAACAAACCCCTGTGTTTTTTTCGCTATTCGATCGATGGATGATCGCGCGGTTGTTGTGGTCGGTGATGTGGCAAGCATCCACCGCCTTTTCGTTCACAGATGCGTTGCGCTTTGCTCGTTTAGCAAACGTGAAAGATCGGATGCGCCGATTATACGATTACCCCTGCCGCAAGGTGCGATACAGCGCACGGCTTTTCGTGGCTTCTGTGCCCGCTTTTGTGTTGGCGGTGCGCCTCGTCAAGAAAGGACATACCCGCATTCAAAAAACCGAATTTACCCCGTTTAAAGTGTTTTTTGAACATCGAGAGAACGGCGGTGAACAATGGTGACCGAACGACCGTCTTTATCGGGAAAATTGGTTGCAGTGAGCGGTGCTACGGGCGGTCTGGGTGTGGAACTGTGCCATCGGTTGGCACAAGCGGGCGCTTCGCTCGTGTTGCTTAATCGCAATATTCAAAGAGCCAAGTTGTTGGAAAAAGACCTCAAACGAACGTATCCTTCGTTGACGGTCGAACATGTTACGGTCGATATGGCGGATATGGCATCGGTACGCGCGGCGGCAGAGCGGTTACTGCAACTGCCCATCGACGTGTTGATCCACAACGCGGGTGCGTACGGTATTGCGCAACACCGTTGTGATACGGGGTTTGACAATCTGTTCCAGATCAATTTTGTGTCGCCGTACTATCTGACCCGCGCACTGTTACCAAACTTACGCGAACGCGGGGGACGGGTGGTGGCGGTCGGTAGTATCGCACACAACTATTCCCGTGCCGATCTTGAACGTGTCGATCGTTTCGAAACACGTTCTTGTGCGATACGGTACGGTAATGCCAAACGGTTTTTGATGTTTGCGTTGTACGAGTTGTTTCGCGAAGAAGATGCGGTTACCCTTGCGGTGACCCATCCGGGCATTACCCTGACCAATATCACGGCGCATTATCCAAAATGGATATTTGCGCTTATTAAATACCCGATGAAGGTCATCTTTATGTCACCGAAACGAGCGGTATCGTCGATCGTACAAGGTGTTTTTGAACCGTGCGGATATCACGAATGGATCGGTCCTTGCGTTTTTGATATCTGGGGCAACCCTCGCAAGCGTCGCTTAAAAACCTGTCCGCCGTCGGAAAGCCGCGCGATCGGTGAGTATGCCGATCGGTTGTGGGAACAACTGAACATACGATAAAAAACATCCTCCTTGGGCAGTCCTCCGCAAGGAAGAATAGGTTTTGAGACCATCTTTTCCGTTTATGCCGTATGAAAAAATCCCGTAATACGTCAGTATTGCGGGATTTTTATCATTTTGCCTAAACAAAAAATCTGAATCTCAAAACTGCAAAGCACCTTAAAATGCAAAAGTTTGGTTGTGAAGCAAGACAAAAAGCGCAGGAATCCTTTACGGATTCCGAGCATTTTTAACGCGGCTTCACGCCGAAATCTTGCACTTTAAGGCTATTATTCCTTACGGAGGGCTGCCCTTTCGGAGGATGTTTTTGCAGTTTATCAGTCGTATTGTCGATAATCACTGCACCATACCTTGCGCGGATCATCGCAATGCGCTAAATAGTACGAGGTGCTTTGCTTAGTACAAATACCGTTTTGATAGTAACGGCACACCAACCTTGCTTGTACATGGTTTACCATATCAATGGCCTCGGCGTGTCCTTCTTTTGCTAAGCGTTCAATCGTTTTATAATCGCCATTCTTTTCGGCGCGCCGATACTCCGCATCCATACGTCGCACACGACGATTGTTCGCAACAACCGGTCGGAGTTTTTCGAGTCGGTCTTTGCAGATCTTGGCAACGTGGTCGTCGCAACCGATCTCCAAAGCCTTTTCCATCAAAGACAAGATGGTTTCGTATTCGTCAGGGTCGTTGTGAGTATCCAACAACGTGGCGGCATACATCGCCATTCCTTCGGGGGATTTGGCATCCGACGCGATCTTTAAATACGATAACGCGTCCTCGTATTCGCCGTCGGATACCAACCCGACACCGATAAACAAGTTGGCATCCGTCGACCCTTTTTTGGCGGCGGCATGTAACAACTGCGGATTGTTGTCGGTATCTCTTGCCATAGCGTACAACTGGTCGGCGGTGTACGTGTTCATCGCCTCGTCGTTGATCTTACCGTTGAGGGCGTCATCCAACGAGATGCAATCACCGCACAAGGTGCAGTAAGCGGTCTTGATACCGCTGTGCAAACGGATCTTACCCGCGCAAGCGGGGCACAATACGTCGACAAAAGCCATTTACTTCGCCTCCTCTTGTTGCGTCGTTGTGGTAGCGGCGGTATCTTCGGAATACACTTCTGTGTATACCAAGGGCTTTAACGTGGGAAGTTTGCCGTTTTTCATTTCCCAGATATCCTCACTCCATCCCAATGTTTCGGTGAGAAACGCGGTGGTGGTCATGGTGCGTGCAGGCTTCAAATTCTTGCCGTTGGGGAAGATGGAAGCCGACTTGTAACTGTTTACAACATTCAGATTGTCCTGACCGCAACTCTTTGACGCTTTCTTAGTACCGTACACAAACGAGTTCACCAGATCGGGATTGGCACCGTTCTGCGGTTTAACACCTGCGACGATACAATAATCGTACGTCGTTGCTTTATTCTTTTTGTTGACCGTCTTAACCGAACAAGCCAGTGCGTGATAACTGTTTTCTATCACGTCGTTGTCGTAGATCGTTCCGGTAAGTGCGCCGACATAAGGGCTTACGATTTTATTTTCCCCTTCGCGGCATACCACCGACAGTTTCCCTTGCGCATAGGTGTTGCTCATACCGGTATGACCGCCTACGGCACCCACCGAGCAGTAGAGATGACCGTTTGCGGTTTCGTCGGCAGTCGTGTTAACAGCCAATTCACCGTCAAAGAACGAACACGAAACGTTGCCGTCGTTACCGACCAGACCGCCGACATACAAGTAGGCGATATCGGTTGCGGACTTGTCATTCATGGTAGCGTGAAACTTGCCGGTGTAGGAGCAGCCTTCTAACGTGCCGTCGTTGTTTCCTAAAAGACCGCCCAATTCATAGCGCGGTTTGTTCTCGCCCGTAAGCCAATCCAGTTCAAAGGTGACGGGGGTGTTGGTGTGGCAGTTGATGACGGTGCCGTTGTTTCGTGCGGCAAACGTACCGAAACGGAACGTTTTCGGATGAGCAGTCTCCGACTTGAAGGTGACGGTGCCGTCGGTGATGCTACAGTTCGCAAGCATACCTTGCTTTTTGTTGTTTTCGGTAAGGATTGCCAATTCAAACGATTTCGGCAGGTTTTCGCCGAACGTACGGGTAATGCCGTTGATCGAAACAGCGAGCAGTGTTCCGCGGTTGGTACCCACCAACGCTTGTTGCCAGACACCGTTTTGGAAGGTGAGTCTCTTCAGTTTCCCGAAATTGTGCTTGATCCACGGAGTGTCGGTCTGTGCGGTGTTGGAGATGGTGTGACCGTTACCGTCGACCTCGCCGAAGAAGAATGTCACGGAAGGTAACGCGTTCTCCTGCAGATCCAGATCCGTTTCTAACTGATAATGACCTAATGGATTGGTGATGAGCAGAGAAAGATCGTCGGTGTCGTCGATGGGCAATACACCGATATGCGTATTGAAGGTCAATAACGACCAGACAAGTGCGGCTACCGAAAGCAGAAATGCCATATTGGTCAGGCGCGGTGCCCAGTTGGTAAAGTGGCGACAGGCAGGGGTGTATCGCGCTATGTCGCTTTTTTCTTTTGAGCGCAAACGGCGCGCCTCGGTTTGTGCCTTTTGGATCGCCACAAGAATGGGACGAAGTATCAGCCAACCGCCCAACAGAGAACCGTACAACCAATAAACCGAATAGTTCAGCACTTGCTGCGGTGCCAGTAACCAGTAAGCAGAAACGGCGAAAGCCGCCAAGGCAATCGTCAGCGTGACAGCCGATACGATGGTCGCGGTCTTTCCGCTGCGTTGGCTGCTCGCTTGCAGGTTATTATCAAAATCGACGATCGCCCGATCCACGGTATCAATGGCTTCATCGCACGCGGTAGTATAGGCAGCCACCGCTTGATGCAACGACTCGGTGAAAGCGTTCCAATCCGATCGGTACGGGCTGTTATCCGCTTGTAACGCACGCTCTGCCCACGGGGTAATCGGTTCCAATATATAGTTTTCGAGTGTAAGGGTCCATTCGCGTTTTTCTTTCAGTAAGGCTGAAACAGCGGCACGTTTTTCGTGGTCGTCGAGATGATCTTTTAAGAAAGTATTTACATTTTTCTCTATATTCAGCGGCGGTAATTCCACCGACAGATCGTTTGACAGAGCCTTGACGTAACGCCATGCGGGTTCAGCGGCATTTTGACTGCGCAATGCCAGATATTGCAGTTCTTCGTTCGTTATTTTTTTGCGCGACAGGATCGATTGATGGAATGCTGCACGGGCCTCTTCGTCGCCGAGTTTGTCATACAACGCATCGATCACCGCATAACGACCGATGTTCCACTGCGTATCGGTATCCAACAAGCGGCTCACAAACAAACGGCATCGCTCGTTCACGTCGATCGGGGAACCGTCGGGGAAGGTATCGGGAAGCGATAGTTTGCCGCCCCAATTTTTTCACGCAGTGGCAGGATCGATCCAACACAGAACGTCGCCGTCGTTCTGCAACAAGGTCGCGGCGCGTTTGCGCAGGGTGGCATCCGCTTTGGCGGCATCGACATTAAAATCCGTGTCTTTCAACGACACGGTAGCCGCTTTGACCGCTTTTTCGGCAAACAGTTTGGAAAACACTTCAAACATATTACCTAAGGCATTCACCACGTCGGTGGTATCAACATCTGTGGTAATGTGCTTGTACAGGGTGTGTAAAACCGTGACCAGCCCCAACGAATATTCACCGGGATTGACTAAGCCGCCTGCTTTGGCAAGCAACGTATGTATATCGGTCAGCGGATCGTTTTCAGAACAGTGGGCGGCATAGTGACCGATCCACTTGTTCATACGAAACACATCGTCTTTCGTGGCGCACCACAATACTTTTGTGTGCGTAAAGAACAGTGTTTTTTCGGCAACTTGCGTATAATGTGCTTGTTGTTCGGCGGTAGCGTATCGACACGCATAGGTGTACGACCGCTCGTCGGTAAAGGGAATGCCGCGATTGATGAGCGTATCTTCGTTGCTACATTGCCGTTCTGCCAACAACTGTAACCAGTATGCCGCACTGTTTTTCGGTTGTTCGTCCAATTCCTGATTGAGCACGTCGATCGCACGGTCAAACTCTTCGTCGTTCATCAAGTTGATTGCCCGTTCCATACGGGGGGTGAGTTGCGATAAAATACTATCCATAGAGACCCCTCCTGCTTTCGGTTGCTATTATTGTACCATATATAGACAAGTAAAAGCAAGACCCCTTTAAAACGACAAAAAGCCTGATCTGTCGATGGACAGATCAGGCTTTTTGTGGAGCGGCTTACGAGGCTCGAACTCGCTACCTCCACCTTGGCAAGGTGGCGCTCTACCAGATGAGCTAAAGCCGCAAATCAAACTGCGAGAGTTACTATATCATACTCTTTCCGGTTTGTCAAGAGAAAACGGCGGAGAATTTTCAAATTCTCCGCCGTTTTTTAAGCAACTGAATTATGCGCCCTCACCATACAACAGGTAAACCATTTCTTTGATGTCGGCGGCATTCAACGCGTTTTTGTGATATACCACCGAGTCAGCGATCGCGTCGATCTCTTTTTCAACTTCGGTGTTGAATTCGTCGAATTTCATATATTGCAGGATGGTGTCGTTGAGATCACCCACGTAATCCACCACTTGAATGTTGCCGTCTTTGTCCGTCGTGTTGCGTTCCGCTTCGGGATCCATACGGAAGATGAGTGCCATCGTTTTGGTGGTGCCGTTCTTCTGATACGTTTTGATCTCAGCGGTGCCTTCGGGAATGGACTCGATCGCTTTCAGCAGATCTTCGTCGGTGAAGTCTTCCTTGAACTTATCGTTACGGGTAGCGGTCGGCGTTTCTTCTTCCTCGTCTTCTTCGTCGGTAGTAGTGGTCGAACTGTCGGCGGTGGTCGAAGAATCGTCCGATTCTTCCTCTTCTTTCGCTTCTTCGTCGGCTAAATAGGGAGCGTAGACGTTTTTGTCAAAGCCGTCGCCGGTCTTTTCGCCTTTGTTAAAGGCATCCAGATATTTTTGAAGTTGCGTCTGAATCGCGGTTTGTTCGTCGGCTGACAATTCCTTGCTGTTGGAATCCACCAGCGAAACCTCGATCATTTTGTAACTCAGATAGTTGTCGTCAAAGTATTTCTGGATATCGTCTTTGGCAACTTCTTTTTGACCGCCCTTGCCGTACAGACCGAAGAACAACGAAGATTCGTTGAGGTCCAGCCATTTGCAGGTCTTGATATAACGGTCGTTGTTGAAGCCGAGCGCGATAAATGCGTCGGTTTCCAGATCCTCGAGTTGTTCCTCAATATCGTCGAGATCGTCTTGATCCCACTTGAGCCCGTACTCATTCAGCATGTTCTGCAACGCGACCTGACGGATCATCGAATCCTGCGCGGAGAGTTTGATATACTCTTCGATGGTGACGTTCTCGTCATTGTAAGAAGCGGTCTTGCCCAATGCTTCGGTACCGAAATAGTAGCAGTACAGACTGACATTGGAGTCGGTGGTCAACACCGCATACAGATAGGAGAGGTAATCGCCCATTTCAAATTTGACCCCGTCTGCCTCCAAAGCGTATTTGGGGGTGGAGCAACCGCCGAACAACAAGCAAGAGATGGTCAATATTGTGGCGAGCGCAATGCACAAAAAGCGTTTCAGTTTCATTTTCTCGTCCTCCTTGAAAAATACGAATACCATTATACACGAAAAAAACCGATTTGTCCACACAAATCGTACATCTTTAAAAAACTTTTCTGTATTTTCAGTTTAAAAATAAAAAAGAGTCAAAAATACCGCTTGACAAGAGTATAATAGGCGGTGTATAATGTTGGTCGTTGGCAATATGCCGGTGTGATGGAATTGGCAGACGTAGTGGACTCAAAATCCACCGGTAGCGATACCGTGCCGGTTCGAGTCCGGCCACCGGCACCAACAAAAAAGACCTCCGCCTTTGCGGAGGTCTTTTTTGTTCTTGTCAGTGGTCCCACACACGAAGCGGAGCGCAGAGTAATGCTTGCGAGTGTTGCCGGCACGCAGATACGGCGGGCGACTGCAAGAAAAACAGATTTCGAGCACTGAAAGAGGACGGGCAGGACCGAACCGCCCTGATGAGCTGTACCAGAACTCAAAGACGAGATGTTATTTGCACACTAGTGACCTGTCATCTCGACAAAAAACAGAGGTGGGCGAAAGTGCCGCCTCTGTTTTTGCTTGTATCGTCGAAAGGCCGTAAAGAAAAGTTCTGTTAAGAATGCAGGATATTCTGTGATCCCAATGGAGCAATTATTATGTTCAAACATCGCTTGTTCGACTTTAATGTGTATTTATCTAAAAAATAGTGACAATTTTATAATTATACTTTTCGGGTAAAATAAAAGAAAAAACTATCTGGAGGTAAATACAATGAAAGGAAGAATTTTAGCAGAAAGTCAAATCGCGGCATTTATCCTACATCTTAAACGCGAGGAGAAAAGTAAAAACACAGTAGAGAAATATATTCGTGACGTAAGATCATTTGTCACTTACGTGGGTAATGCGGCGATAACCAAGGAAACTGTTATTACCTATAAGAACAAACTAATTACCGAAAACTACGCTACCCGAAGCATCAATTCAATGTTGGCATCCCTCAACGGGTTATTCTCATTTCTTGGGTGGACAGATTTGAAGGTGAAGTCCATTAGGCTTCAAAGGCAAATCTATTGTCCCGAAGAAAAGGAACTGACCAAAGCAGAGTATATGCGTCTCTTGAATACCGCTAAGCAAAAAGGTAATGAACGTCTTAATTTGTTGATTCAAACGATATGCGGAACAGGAATTCGAGTGAGTGAACTACAATATATCACGGTTGAAGCAGTACGATGCGGAGAAGCAATAGTTTCGCTCAAAGGTAAAACACGTTCGGTATTTATTGTTCGTGACCTTCAAAAGAAATTGCTCCGCTATGCAGCAGAGCAAAAAAACACAACAGGAGCGATATTTATAACCCGTAACGGCAAACCGATGAGCCGCACTAACATTTGGCGTGAAATGAAAAGCCTTTGTGAGCAGGCAGGGGTAAATCCGCAAAAGGTGTTTCCTCATAATCTGCGCCACTTATTCGCACGTACCTTTTACGGCATTGAAAAGGATATTGCCAAACTTGCCGATATACTCGGCCATAGCAGTATCAATACGACTCGAATTTATATTACAACTACCGGCAACGAACATCGTCAGCGCATGGAAAAGTTGAGATTGATAATATAAAAAGCCACCGAAAACGGTGACAACAACATAATTGGTATTATGT
>CAYSPZ010000056.1:0-11261 GCA_964433065.1 uncultured Eubacteriales bacterium
CATAGCTAAAGCTTTATGGTACCACCAGCACAGCTGGTGGTTTTTTCCTACAATCAAAAAGCACCGCAAAACGCACACGGTTTTGCGGTGCTTTGCCATAAATATTTCGTAAAAGTACAAAATATTGGGTTTTTCCTCTTGAAAAACGGTAAAAAATAAGGTAAAATGTAACAAGCAATAGAGTATATTGGAGGATTATGAAATGATTTCTGCAGGTGATTTTCGTAACGGCGTTACCTTTGAAATGGATGGCAACGTCTATCAGATCGTGGAGTTTCAACACGTAAAACCCGGTAAAGGCGCCGCGTTTGTCCGTGCTAAGATCCGTAACGTGATCGCGGGTACGGTCGTGGAACGCACGTTCAACCCCAGTGAAAAATACCCCACCGCGTTTGTGGAGAGAAAAGAAATGGAATACTCCTACAACGACGGTGACCTGTACTACTTTATGGATCAGGAAACGTATGAATTGTTACCCATCAACGCGGAAGTGTTGGATGACAATTTCAAGTTTGTAAAAGAAAATATGGTCTGCCGCGTTATGTCCTACAAAGGCAAGGTGTTCGGTGTTGAGCCCCCGAACTTCGTGGAGTTGCAGGTCACTCAGACCGACCCCGGCTTCAAGGGTGATACGGCGACCAACGCCACCAAACCCGCTACGCTCGAAACCGGCGCTGAAATTCGCGTTCCGTTGTTCATCGACGAAGGCGAAATGATCCGTGTGGATACCCGCACCGGCGAGTATATGGAACGCGCATAATTTAGATTAATTACGTATATCCTACACATTATAAGGAGGTATTTGTGATGACCATTACGGAAAAAGTTGCCTATTTGAAAGGCTTGATTGAAGGTATGGAGATCGACCTGACCACCAAAGAAGGCAAACTTCTCAATGCTATTATGGACGTTTTGTCCGACGTTGCGTTAAGCGTAGAAGATCTTGAACTGACCATCGATGAGATGGGCGAACAGGTCGATACCATTGACGAAGATCTCGATGCGTTGGAGACCGACTACTACGGTGACGACGAATACGACGATTGTTGCGATTGCGGTTGTGACTGCGACGACGAGGAGTTTTACGACATTACCTGCCCCGCTTGCGAGGAAGAGTTTTGCGTAGACGAAGAAACGTTGTTGGACGGCGGTATCGATTGCCCCAACTGCGGTGAGCATCTGGAATTCGACATCGAATGTGATGACGATTGCTGCGATTGCGACTGCGAAGAAGAGTAAGACCGACTGCCCGAGTGATTTGTTTTCACTCGGGCAGTTTTTTGAAAAATACGATTGACAAAAAACGCGGTTCGTGCTATACTGTTTAAAATTCAATCTTTAAGCACGATACGAGAGATCGGCAAGATCGAAACAATAGGGAAGAGTTACGATACAGTTTTGCTGTATTGTCTTTTTATGTGTAAATCTTGCCGCAATGACGGTAAGATTTTCTTTTTTTACGGAAAGGACGGAAACACAATGGCGGTGTTTCAAAAGGCGAATATCGCACTTCCTTCTTCGACGATGAAGGCTTTATCGTCGACCGCTTTGCCGTCCTCTTTGGTATCGGCATTGGATTTTTCAGAATATACCGTTTTACCCGGTTTTTGCGATGTGCATGTGCATTTTCGTGAACCGGGTTTTTCTTATAAAGAAACCATTAAAAGCGGTTGTGATGCGGCGGCTCGCGGCGGGTATACTGCGGTATGCACCATGCCGAACTTGAAACCTGTTCCCGATACCCCCGAACATTTACAAGAACAACGTGATCTGATCAACCGAAACGCGACCATTCACGTGTATCCGTACGGTGCGATCACCGTGTCTCAACAAGGCGAAGAATTGTCACACATGGCGGCGATGGCACCTCAGTGTATTGCGTTTTCGGATGACGGACGCGGTGTTCAGTCGGAGTCGCTGATGCGCGAAGCAATGCAGACCGCCGCTTCGCTGGGTAAGATGATCGTCGCGCACTGCGAGGTGAACGACCTGCTGTACGGCGGATATATTCACGACGGTGTGTATGCGAAAACGCACGGTCATAAAGGAATTTGCAGTGCCAGTGAATACGAACAGATCGAACGCGACCTGAAGTTGGTAAAGGAAACGGGTTGTGCATACCACGTATGTCACATCTCCACCAAAGAAAGTGTGGAATTGATCCGCAAAGCCAAAGCGGATGGGTGCGACGTTACCTGCGAAACCGCACCTCACTACTTGGTGATGGATGAAAACGATCTGCAAGAAGACGGACGGTTTAAAATGAATCCGCCGCTGAGAAGTGCAGAAGATAAACAAGCGTTGATCGATGGTGTGTTAGACGGAACGATCGATATGATCGCAACCGATCACGCACCGCATTCCGCTGAAGAAAAAGGCAAAGGATTGGCGGGTAGCGCTTTCGGTATTGTGGGGCTGGAAACGGCATTCCCGATTCTGTATACCCATTTTGTGAAAAACGGGCAAATGACGCTCGAACGGTTGTTGCAACTGTTGGTGGTCAATCCCCGAAATCGCTTTTCAATTCCCACGGACGACGGGTTTTCCATCTGGGATTTGAACGCGGCATATACCGTTGACCCGCGAGACTTTTTGTCAATGGGAAAAGCAACACCCTTTGAAGGATGGAACGTGTACGGACGATGTTTACTGACCGTGTGTGACGGCAACATCGTATATCGAGCTTAAGTTTGGAGGAAAAGACAATGGCAAAACGGACAGATCTTAAAAAAATTCTCATCATCGGTTCCGGCCCTATCGTCATCGGTCAGGCGGCTGAGTTTGACTATGCCGGTACGCAGGCATGTCTGGCATTAAAAGAAGAAGGGTATGAGGTGATTCTGGTCAACTCCAATCCCGCGACCATTATGACCGATACCACCATTGCCGACAAGGTCTATATGGAACCGTTAACGCTCGAATACGTGGCGAAAATTCTGCGGTATGAGCGTCCCGACGCGATCCTGCCCGGCATCGGCGGTCAGACCGGTTTGAATCTGGCAATGCAACTGGAAAAGAAAGGCGTTCTGAAAGAATGTAACGTAGAACTGCTTGGTACCAGCAGCGCCAGTATCGAACGTGCCGAAGACCGCGAAATGTTCAAAGAACTGTGCCAATCCATCGGTGAACCGACCATTCCGTCGGAGATCACCTATTCGTTGGAAGAAGCCAAAGAAGCCGCAAAACGGATCGGTTATCCGGTCGTATTGCGCCCTGCCTTTACGCTCGGCGGCACGGGCGGCGGCTTTGCTTATAACGAAGACGAATTGATCGAGATCGGTCTGAATGCGTTTAAACTTTCTCCCGTTCATCAGGTGTTGATCGAGAAGAGCGTAAAAGGCTATAAAGAGATCGAATTCGAAGTTATGCGCGATTCGACGGGTCATGCCATCACCATCTGCGGTATGGAAAACATTGATCCCGTCGGTGTACACACCGGTGACTCGATCGTCGTTGCACCTGTGATGACTTTGAATGAGCACGACTACAAAATGCTCAATGACAGTGCGATCAAACTGATTAAAGAGTTGAAGATCGAAGGCGGTTGTAACGTGCAGTTTGCACTGCATCCGCAGACCAGTGAATACTATTTGATCGAAGTCAATCCGCGCGTGTCGCGTTCGTCAGCGTTGGCATCCAAAGCCAGTGGGTATCCCATTGCGCGCGTTACTGCGAAGATCGCGGTGGGTATGGCACTGGAAGACATCGCCATCGCGAACACGACGGCGGCATTTGAACCGTCACTCGACTACGTGATCGCCAAACTGCCGCGTTTTCCGTTTGACAAGTTCGCGACCGCACCCAACACGCTGGGCACTCAGATGAAGGCGACCGGCGAAGTGATGGGTATCGGTTCCAATTTGGAAGAGTGTTTGCTGAAATCGGTGCGTTCGCTCGAGATCGGTGCCTATCATTTCCATCTGCCGAAGTTTGATCACTTTACCGATGACGAATTGATGAATTACCTGCACGAGTTCAAAGACGATAACATCTTTGCGGTCGTGGAGTTGATCCGTCGCGGAACCAATACGGAAGTGTTATACGAACTGACCAAGATCACCCCGTATTTCCTCAAATCGCTCGAAAAGATCGTGGCGATGGAAAACAAACTGAAAAACGCGTCGGGTAATCCCGATGTGTTGAAAGAAGCCAAGAAAATGGGCTTCTCGGATAAGTTTATCGCGAAACTCTGGGGTTGCAGTGAACTGGATGTTTACCGTTTCCGCCACGAGATCAATCTGTTCCCCGTTTATAAGATGGTGGATACCTGTCATACCAATGCCTATATCCCGTATTTCTATTCGTCGTATACGGGCGAAAACCGCTCGGTGCTTACCGACCGCAAAAAGATCGTGGTGCTCGGTGCCGGTCCGATCCGTATCGGTCAAGGTGTCGAATTTGACTATTCTACCGTACACGCGGTGACCACCATTAAAAATTCGGGATATGAAGCGATCATTATCAACAATAACCCCGAAACCGTTTCTACCGACTATACGACGGCGGATAAACTGTATTTTGAACCGCTTACCACCGAAGATGTGATGAAAATCATCGAGTTTGAAAAGCCCGAAGGCGTTGTGGCGTCGCTCGGCGGTCAGACCGCCATCAATCTGGCGGAACCGTTGATGGCGCGCGGTGTCAAGATCATCGGTACCGATTGCGCCGCCATTGAAAAGGCGGAAAACCGCGACAGTTTCGAAAAAGTGTTGCAGGAACTGGGTATCCCGCAACCGCAAGGACAAGCCGTTACGAAAATTGAAGACGGTATTGCCGCCGCCGAGAAGATCGGGTATCCCGTACTGGTTCGTCCCAGTTTCGTACTGGGCGGTCGCGCGATGCAGATCGTTGCCAACGAGGACCAACTCCGCCAGTACCTGAAAACGGCGGTGGAGATCGACGAAGACAAACCTGTTCTTGTGGATAAATACATTCAGGGTAAAGAAGTGGAAGTCGATGCCATCTGCGACGGCAGAAACGTCTTTGTGCCCGGAATTATGGAGTTGGTGGAACGCACCGGCATTCACAGCGGTGACTCGATCAGTGTGTATCCCACGTTCAGTATTTCGGATAAGGTGAAGGGTACCATCTTAAAATACGCCAAACAGTTGGGTATCGGTATCGGTATCGTTGGCTTATACAACATTCAATTCATCGTGGATGAACAGGAAAACGTGTATATTATCGAGGTCAATCCGCGTTCGTCGCGTACGGTTCCGTTCCTTTCCAAAGCAACGGGATACAGTCTGGCGGACATTGCCACCGAAGTGATCTTGGGTAAGAGTTTGAAAGAACTCGGTATCTTTGACATCTATCCCGACGAGAAAAAGCGTTGGTATGTGAAAGTGCCGGTATTCTCCTTCAACAAGATCCGCGGTCTGGACGCGTATTTGTCGCCCGAAATGAAATCTACGGGTGAAGCGATCGGTTACGACGATAAACTTAACCGCGCGTTGTTTAAGGCGCTGCAAGCGTCCGGTATGCACCTGCAAAACTACGGTACGGTGTTTGCCACCATTGCTGATAAAGACAAGGAAGAAGCGTTACCGCTCATTCGTCGTTTCTACAACTTAGGTTTCAACATTCAAGCGACACAAGGGACGGCAGATTTCCTCAGAAAGAACGGTATTCGTACGCACGTGCTGAAAAAGATTGCCGACGACTGCAATGAAATTCCCGATGCGTTACGGCAGGGACACATTGCGTACGTCATCAATACGCGCGATATCGGGTCTGCGGGTCAGGTGAGCGACGGGTATCAGATCCGCCGTTATGCGACCGATAACAACGTGACGATCTTTACCGCATTAGATACGGTGAAGGTGTTGCTCGACGTGTTGGAAGAAACGACACTGACGATTTCGACGATCGACTCTTAAGACGGTGATGGAAATGAAGCAAGGAATCTTTACCATTGTTGAAAACGTGCATCTGACCGATACGGTTATGCGGATGCAACTGAAAGGTGACGCAACGGCGGTTACGGGTTGCGGTCAGTTTATCAACATTAAATTGGATGGTCGGTATTTGCGTCGTCCCATTTCGGTATGTGACTGTGTGGGTGACGTGATCACCATTCTGTATAAGATCGTGGGCGGCGGTACCGCGCAGATGGCGAAAATGGTCTGCGGTGAAACGCTGGACGTGTTAACGGGACTCGGTAACGGATACTGCACCGGTTTTTCGGGCGACAAGCCGTTGTTGCTCGGCGGTGGTGTCGGTGTTCCGCCGCTCTATATGCTGGCAAAACAACTGCTCAGTGAAGGCAAAACGGTTTCGGTCGTTTTAGGCTTTAATACGAAAGCGGAAGTGTTTTACGAACAAGAATTCCGCGCGATTGGCTGCGACGTGACGGTGACCACCGCCGACGGTTCATACGGCGTAAAGGGGTTTGTGACCGACGCGTTAGCAGGTAAGACATACACCCATTTCTACACTTGCGGACCCGAACCGATGCTAAAGGCAGTGTACCGCGCGACCGATACCGACGGTCAGTTCAGTTTTGAGGAACGGATGGGTTGCGGTTTCGGCGCGTGTATGGGATGTTCTTGTAAGACGGTTACGGGGTATAAGCGTATCTGCAAAGACGGACCCGTACTGCGGAAAGGGGAGATTTTATGGGACGCTTGAGCGTAGATCTGTGCGGCATTGAACTGTCCAACCCGATCATTCCCGCGAGCGGTACGTTTGGGTACGGATATGAATTTGCCGAGTTGTACGATATCAACTGCTTAGGCACGTTCTCATTTAAGGGAACGACCAAAGATCCTCGTTTCGGAAACCCCACACCGCGTATTGCCGAATGTACGGCGGGTATGATCAACGCGGTGGGACTGCAAAATCCCGGTGTGGATAAAGTCATCGCCGAAGAATTGCCGAAACTGTCCGCTTGTTTTCACAAAAAAGTAATGGCAAATGTGAGCGGGTTTTCGGTGGAAGATTACGCGTATACCTGTGAGCGATTGGATGCGTGTGAACAGGTAGGATGGCTGGAAGTCAACGTCAGTTGTCCCAACGTTCACGGCGGCGGAATGAGTTTCGGTACGTCGCCCGAAGCGGCGGCAGAGGTGACCAAAGCGGTTAAAGCGGTCACCACCAAACCGATCATCATCAAATTGTCCCCGAACGTTACCGATATCGTGTCCATTGCGAAAGCGTGTGAACAGGCAGGTGCGGATGGGATCAGTCTGATCAATACGATGCTCGGAATGCGGATCGATCTGCGTACCAGAAAACCGGTGATCGCGAATACGATGGGCGGTTTTTCGGGTAGTGCGATCTTCCCCGTAGCGGTGAGAATGGTGTATCAGGTAGCACACGCTGTTAACATTCCGGTGATCGGTATGGGCGGTGTTTCCAGTGCGGAAGACGTTGTGGAAATGATGTTGGCGGGTGCGACCGCAGTTGAGGTCGGTGCCGCGAACTTGATCGATCCGTATGTATGTCGGGATATTGTTGAACGGTTACCCGATGTGCTGGATCGGTACGGAATAGAGTCAATTGATTCGATCATTAAAGGAGTGCGAGTGTAATGGGAAAAGACGTTATTGTGGCATGTGACTTTGCTAACGCAGAACAGGTGTTTGCGTTTTTGGATAAGTTTACCGGTCGGAAGCCGTTTGTGAAGATCGGTATGGAATTGTTTTACGGTGCGGGTCCTGAGATCGTGCGCGAGATCAAAAAGCGCGGACACAAAGTGTTTTTGGATCTCAAACTGCACGACATTCCCAACACGGTGAAAAAGTCGATGGCGGTATTGTCAGGGTTGGATGTAGATCTGTGTAACCTGCACGCGAGCGGTACGGTACGAATGATGGAAGCGGCACTTGAAGGGTTGACCAGACCCGACGGTACCCGTCCGTTGTTGATCGCGGTCACTCAGTTGACCTCCACCGATCAGGAAAGTATGGAAAACGACCTGTTGATCCGTGAACCGATCGACAAGGTGGTAATGCACTACGCGCAAAACGCGAAGAAAGCCGGTCTGGACGGCGTCGTCTGTTCGCCGCTCGAAGCGGGAAAGGTGCACGATGTGTGCGGTAAAGAGTTTATCACGGTTACGCCCGGCGTGCGTTTTGCGGACGGGGATATCGGTGATCAAAAGCGCGTGATGACCCCCGCTGAGGCAAAGAAGATCGGGTCCGACTACATTGTGGTAGGCCGTCCGATCACCGCTGCCGAAGATCCGGTAGCGGCATATGACCGTTGTGTTGCAGAATTTGTGGGTTAAATTGTGATTAAATTGCAAGGAGATAGAGAGTTATGCAGAAGTTGATTGCGAAGGATTTGCTCAAAATCAAAGCCGTTTTTTTCCGTCCCGATGAGCCTTTTACCTGGGCGAGCGGTATCAAAAGTCCCGTGTATTGTGACAACCGTTTGACGTTGACCGCGCCCGAAGTGCGTAATGACGTGGAAAACGGACTTGCCGAAACGATCAAAGCGTATTATCCCGAGACGGAAGTGCTGATGGGTACCTCGACTGCGGGTATCGCGCACGCGGCGATCACGGGACATCTGCTCGGTCTGCCGATGGGATACGTGCGTTCGGGCGCGAAAGACCACGGCCGTCAAAACCAAATTGAAGGAAAACTGGAAGCCGGTCAGAAGGTTGTTGTTGTGGAAGATCTGATCTCCACCGGCGGCAGTGTGATCGAAGTGGTCAACGTTCTGCGTGAAGCGGGTGCAGAAGTACTTGGTATCGTGAGTATTTTCACCTACGGTATGCAGAAAGGTATTGACCGTTTGGCGGCAGCAAACGTGAAAAACGTATCGCTCACCAATTTTGACGTGATCGCCGAGGTTGCGGCGGAAGAAGGGTACATTCGTCCCGAAGACGTACAAAAGTTGATCGCATTCCGCAACAATCCGTCGGATGAAAGTTGGATCCACACGGAGGCAAAATAATGCGCAGTCTGATCGATATTGTTGATTTTTCCCCGAAAGAATTACAGCAACTGATAGACAAAGCATGTGATATCATTGAACACCCCTCTAACTATGCCGAAGCGTGTAAAGGCAAGAAGCTTGCCACGCTTTTCTTTGAACCGTCGACACGGACGCGGTTGAGTTTTGAGGCGGCAATGCTGGAACTCGGTGGCAGTGTGATCGGGTTTTCGGAGGCGTCCAGTTCGTCTGCGGCAAAAGGGGAGAGTATCGCCGATACGGCACGGGTGATCGGGTGTTATGCAGATATCATTGCGATGCGTCATCCGAAAGAGGGTGCACCGTATGTAGCGGCTCATCACGCGGGCATTCCGGTCATCAACGCAGGGGATGGCGGACATTGTCATCCGACCCAAACGTTGGCGGATCTGTTGACCATCTACCGTGAAAAAGGCGGGTTTGATAATCTGACCGTAGGTTTTTGCGGCGATTTAAAGTATGGGCGTACGGTACATTCGCTCATTTCGGCTTTGGCGCGATATCACAATGTGAAGATCGTGTTGATCTCGCCCGATGAACTGAAACTGCCCGGATACGTCAAAAAAGAAGTGTTGCAGAAAAACGGAATGGATTACTGCGAAACGACCTCTTTGGAAGAGGCGATGCCGCAGTTGGACGTGTTGTATATGACCCGTATCCAACGCGAACGCTTTGACTGTGAAGAAACGTACGAGCGGTTGAAGGATTCGTATATCTTGACACCGGATAAGTTGCACACGGCGAAATCGGATATGGCGATCTTACATCCGTTACCGCGCGTCAACGAGATCAGCGTAGCGGTGGATTCGGATAATCGTGCATGCTATTTCAAGCAGGTATCAAACGGAAAATATATGAGGATGGCACTGATCCTGAAGTTGTTGTCGCCCGATGTGTGTGATGATGCGGATGCGCCCGACGAAGGGGTTTTGACGGTCAATACGATCCGTTGTCACAATCCGCGTTGCATTACCTCCACCGAGCAGGAATTGGATCATATTTTCAAACAGACTGATGCCGAAAAAGGGGTATATCGGTGCTTGTATTGTGAAACACGAGCAGATACGAAAAAAACGGTCGATAAAGTGTGAAAAAAAGCCGTAGCGCCTTGACACCGTTTTAGGAGTATGGTATACTTTTCGTATGATTTAATAGCGTTTTTTGCGACTGACGGATCGAATGTGGAGCACCACAAAGGAACAAAAAACGCCGAGAAGAGCCGACCGTCTGGGCGCATTTAACTTTCACAAGTTAAGTGCACCCTTTTTTCGTTTGAAAGGAAGGATTGTATGAAAAAAGTCGGAATTATTATGGGCAGTGACAGTGATCTGCCGATCATTCGCAAAGCGACCGAGATGCTCAAGTCGTTGGATATTCCGTTCGAGGCGCATATCTATTCGGCTCATCGTACCCCGAAAGAGGCTGCCGCATTTGCCGCGAATGCCAGAGAAAACGGGTTTGGTGTATTGATTGCCGCTGCAGGAATGGCGGCGCATTTGGCGGGTGCCATTGCCGCGAATACCACGTTACCCGTTATCGGGATCCCGTGCCAATCGTCGGTATTGGACGGTATGGATGCGTTACTGGCGACCGTGCAGATGCCGTCGGGCATTCCGGTAGCGACGGTGGCAATCAACGGCGGCGCAAATGCCGCGTTGTTAGCCGCTCAGATCTTGGCGGTGGAAGATACGCAACTTGCGGATAAATTAAATCAAAAACGTGCTGAAGCCGCCGCAACGGTACTTCAAAAGGATGCCAAACTGGCAGAGGAATTGTATTAATTATATTTTCACCATATCAAGGAGGAAAACAGTATGGAAAAGAAATTGGTCTACACGGGTAAAACGAAAGACGTATTTGCGCTCGACAACGGCAACTATCTGTTAAAGTTCAAAGACGATTGTACAGGTAAAGACGGTGTGTTCGATCCCGGCGAAAACGCGGTTGGTCTGACGATTGACGGTGTGGGTGACGTAAACCTGCGTATGTCGATCTACTTCTTTGAGAAGGTGAATGCGGCGGGAATCAAGACGCATTACGTTTCCGCGAATTTGGAAGATACGACGATGGAAGTGTTACCTGCCCGTGCGTTCGGTAAAGGACTTGAAGTGATCTGCCGTCATAAAGCGGTCGGTAGTTTCTATCGCCGTTACAGTGATTATATTGAAGAAGGTGCGGATCTTCCCGCGTATGTGGAAACCACCTTCAAGAACGATGAAAAAGGCGATCCGTTGGTAACCAAAGACGGTTTGGTGGATCTCGGTGTGATGACGGCGGAACAATACGACGATATCAAGGATATGACCCAGAAGATCACGCAGATCGTAGCTGACGACCTT
>CAYSPZ010000057.1:0-10966 GCA_964433065.1 uncultured Eubacteriales bacterium
CATAGAGTTTTCGGACGTAGATTACGACGAAGATACTACTGAGGATTTTCGTTCAGAGACTAAAACCGATTTGGGTGAGGATAGCAAACGAGATACTGATGTATTTTCGCGCCAACAAACGTGTAGCACAGGAGGTATCTCTCACCGAACCGATCGACACCGACCGCGAGGGGCATTCGCTCACCTTGATGGACGTTATCGCGGCAGAGGACACCATCGCTGATGATCTTGACCGCAAAGTGGGACTGGCGAAACTTCCGCGTTACATGGCGGAAACGTTGGACGAACGCGAACTGGATATTATCCGTCGCCGTTACGGACTTGTGGGCAGACCGATGACTCAGCGTGAAGTTGCCAAACAACTGGACATTTCACGGTCGTACGTGTCGCGTATCGAAACCAAAGCGTTGCACAAACTGCGTAAACGGTACGAGCGCGGCGAAAAAAGGATTGACAAGCGTTTTTAGATATGATACGATACCAATATCGAGATAGAGGTCGCGGTATACAATCAGTACCGTCGCATACAATGCCCGGCAGGGAAACGTGCGGCGCGAAAGGTGTAACCGCCGAAAGACGGCGCTCGCAATCGCCGTCTTGGTAACAAGGAATAAGATCCGTGTTACTGTCGTGGTTTTCCCACGGAGCGCTATCAACCGAGATATCCGCAATGGTACAAGGATCATCGTCGTTTGATAGCCGTTCTCACGGCTATTTTTTATTTTAGAAAGGAATCGGAAGTATGAAAAAGAAATTGTTTACGGGTATCGCCACCGCGCTCATCACCCCGCTCACCAAAGACGGGGTCGACTATCCTGCTCTGGCAAAACTGATCGATTGGCAGATCGACGAGGGAATCAATGCGCTCGTCATCTGTGGTACGACGGGTGAGGCTTCCACCCTGACCGACGAAGAACACCGCGAAGTCATCCGCTTTTCGGTACAACAAGCGGCAGGTCGCGTCCCGATCATCGCGGGTACCGGTTCCAACGACACCGCCTATGCCATCGACCTCACCCGCCACGCGTGTGAAGCGGGTGCCGACGGTGTGTTGGTCGTCACCCCTTACTACAACAAAGCCACCCAAAACGGGTTGATCCGTATGTTCTCGGACATTGCCGACGCGTCCACCGCGCCTGTTATCCTGTATAACGTGCCGTCCCGTACCGGTGTCAACATTCTGCCGAAGACCGCCGCCGCGCTTGCCGACCACGATAACATTGTCGGTATCAAAGAAGCGTCGGGCAACATTTCCCAGATCGCCGAAACCATTTCGCTCGTGGGGGATAAGATGGCGGTATATTCGGGCAACGACGACGAGATCGTTCCCACGTTGGCACTCGGCGGTAAAGGGTGTATCTCGGTACTGTCCAACCCTCTTCCGCGTAAAACGGTTTCCATCTGTGACAAGTTCTTTGCGGGCGACGTCAAAGGCGCCGCGGAAACGCAACTGGAACTGTTGCCCCTCGTCCGTGCGTTGTTCTCGGAAGTCAATCCCATCCCCGCAAAAGCCGCGATGGCGGCAATGGGGTTCTGCGAAGATTATCTCCGCTTACCCTTGACCCCGATGGAAGAGGCTACCCGTACGGTTTTGTATAACGAACTTCGTAAACAAGGAGTTTTGTAACATGATCTGCGAAAATCTGTCGGTGGGCGAAAACGGTCACCTGTACTTTGCCGGTCAGGATACCGTCGCACTCGCCGAACGATACGGGACACCGCTGTATTTGATGGATGAGCAAACCATCCGCAACCGTGTCCGTACCTATAAAAACGCGATGTCCGCCTATTTTCCGAGCGGTTCGGCGCCCGAATTCGCAAGTAAGGCGTTTTCCTGCCGCCGCATTTACGAAATTATGGCGCAGGAAGAAATGAGTATCGATGCCGTGTCCTGCGGCGAGATCTATACTGCCAAAACGGCGGGGTTCCCGATGGAACGGTGTTTTTTCCACGGTAACAACAAATCCGACGACGATATCAACACCGCGATGGATTGCGGGGTCGGCTACTTCGTACTCGATAGTTTCGACGAGATCGACGCGGTTGAACACATCGCCGCCGCCCGTGGCTTGACGCAAAATGTCCTGCTTCGCGTTACTCCCGGCATCGACCCCCATACCCATCGTAAGATCAATACCGGCACGGTTGATTCCAAATTCGGTATTGCTCTCCAAACGGGACAAGCATTCGACGCGGTGGATCGTATTCTGCACTGTCCGCATCTGGCATTGCAAGGGTTTCATTGTCACGTCGGTTCGCAGTTGTTCGAAACGTCGTTGTTCTGCGATGCCGCTCAGATTATGCTCGGGTTTGCGAACGATGTGCGGGAACGCTACGGCTACGAAGCGTCTACCGTCAATTTAGGCGGCGGTCTCGGTGTTCGTTATACCGAATCCGATCCGATCATCGACTATGCCGAAAAACTGAAAGAGATCGGCAGTTACATCACCGCCGTGTGCAACGACCTGCAAATGACACCGCCGCGCATTATGCTTGAGCCGGGCAGAAGCATTGTTGCCGATGCGGGTATGACTTTGTACACTGTCGGTTCGGTCAAGGAAGTGACCAACTATCGTAACTACGTATCGGTCAACGGCGGTATGACCGATAACCCTCGCTACACGCTGTACGGCGCGGCATACACCGTTATCAACGCGTCCCGTGCCGATGCGGTTGCCGACTATCCTGCCACGCTGGCGGGTCGTTGTTGTGAATCGGGTGATATCCTGCAACGCGACGTCCATCTCGCGAAACCGACGAGAGGGGATATCGTTGCGGTGCTCACCACCGGTGCGTACAACTATTCGATGGCATCCAACTACAACCGCGTACCCCGTCCGCCCGTGGTAATGCTGAACGATGGTGATTCGTACGTCGCCGTTCGTCGGGAAACCTACGAAGAACTGTGCGCGTTGGATCAATAACAATCAAAAACTCCCGTTTTGCGATAGCAAAACGGGAGTTTCTTTATCTTTTTTCGACGATGCGGTTCAGCCGTTCGGTCATGATCCACATCAGCACCGCAAAGATACCGAGATACAGCGGATACAATCCAACGTGAACGTACTGTGCGATCGCCCCGAACACGGGCGGAGCCAAGGTGCTACCCGTATATGCCGCCGCCATCTGGATACCGACGAGCGATTGGGAATATTCTTTGCCGAAATTTTGCGGTGTGGAATGAATGATACACGGATAGATCGGTGCCGATCCAAGCCCGATCACCACCAAGCCGCATAATGCGAGTGCGCTGGTGGGAACGGGTAATGCGACGAATAGTATTCCCGTGATCTGCGTTATCGTACCGACGCGGATCATCGTTTTGTCCCCGAACCGATCCGCCACAAACCCGTTTAGTATCCGCCCTGCCGTGATCCCTAAATAGAACAGCGCGGCGAACCGTGCGGCGGTTTCGGCATCGATCTGCCGATATTGCACCATATACGTGGTCGCCCATAATCCGGCGGTCGTTTCCAGTGCGCAATATCCGAAAAATGCCAACAATACCTGCGGTACACCTTTCACCTTTACCGCTTGTGTGAGCGGAAGGGGAGAGGATTCGATCTCTTCTTCGTCGTTCTGTACCGTGTGACGTACGCGGTTCCATAACGGGAGAGACACAAACAAAAACACCGTCAATACCAACTGGATTACCGATACGCTGCGATATCCCGTTTCCCAGCCGAGTTGCCGTGTCAGACAAAAACTCATAATATACGGGCTGATCGATACACCGATCCCCCAGAATGCGTGTAACAAACTCATATGACGGGAGGAATAATGAAGTGCCACGTAGTTGTTGAGTGCGGCATCGATCGCACCCGCACCGAGTCCGTACGGGATTGCCCAGACACACAACATCCAAAATGCGGTTGACACCGAGAAGCCGAAGAGTGCTATCGCGGTCATTGCGACACTCACTGCCGTGACGAGTCCCGTTCCAAACCGATGGATCACACGGTCGGACAACAGGCTGGATACGATCGTTCCGCCGGTAATGATCATGGTGACGATACCCGCGAATGAGATTGGGACGTCCAACGCTTGTTGTATGATCGGCCATGCCGAGCCGAGTAACGAGTCGGGTAACCCTAAACTGATAAATGCCGCGTAGATCACGGCGAGTAACAACGATGCCATACCATTCACCCCATATTCTGCTCTATGCATTTTACCATTGCCCTCTTCATTTTTCAAGAGAAATGCGTATGCATTTTTGCCATTCTGTTCTTGAAACGGCGGTGGGTTTGTGTTAGAATGAAAACAATCTGTTGACGGAGGCGGTAAGGATGTTGATCGATATCACGGTACCGATCTCGCGCGAGCGGTTGGAACAAGCGTTTCACAGTCGCAACGATGCGTTGGTCGGTCATATCGGCACACACTTTGACGTGATGGACAAAACCTTTCCGCTCGACGATACCGAACGAAGCGGCATTGTGTTTGACGTCAGTGAGGTAGGTAATCGCGATATTGATCTTGCCGACATCGATATCGCCGCCGTCGAACGCGATATGTTCGTCGCGTTTTACACCGGTTTTATTGAACGGTGCGGATACGGGGAAGAGGGATATTTTTCCACACACCCGCAACTGTCCTACGCACTGATTGACGCGTTGCTCGACCGCGGCATATCGATCATCGGGGTGGATTGCGGCGGCATCCGCCGCGGGAGTGAACATACACCCGTCGACCAACACTGTGCCGATCGCGGTGTATTTGTCGTTGAGAATTTGTGCAATTTAGGTGAACTGATAAAACAAGGCGGCCGTTTTACCGCGCATACCTATCCGATGAATTGGGCGGGTGTGACGGGTCTTCCGTGCCGCGTGACAGCGGAAGTATAGTGTGACAGGATTCGAATCCTGTCACACTAAAAGAGGGGAATAATATGGAGAAATTTTTCAAATTAAAGGAACGCAATACCTCTGTTAAGACCGAGTTGGTCGCGGGTATGACCACCTTTTTCGCGATGGTGTATATCCTGATGGTCAATGCCAATATGTTTGCCGACCCGTTCGGAGACGGCAGTAACCCGCTTGGTGTTTCCTACGGTGCGATCTATATTGCTACCGCGATCTCGGCGGTGGTCGGCACGATCCTGGCGGGACTGCTTGCCAATCTCCCGTTAGCGCAAGCGAGCGGTATGGGACTGAATGCCTTTTTCGTGTATACGGTGTGCGTCGGGTTCGGGTTATCCTACGCGAATGCACTGGTACTCATTTTGATCGAGGGTCTGGTATTTGTTCTTCTGACCGTTACGGGTCTTCGTAAGAAGATATTCGACTCGCTCCCCGACGCGGTACGCACCGCCATTCCGTCGGGTATCGGCTTGTTTATCGCGCTGCTCGGTCTGCAAAACGCGGGGATCGTCGTCCCCAACAGTTCCACCTGCGTGGATCTGGTATCGTTTAACCTGCTCACCCAAAGTTGGGGTGACATTATGCCGATGGTGGTCACCTTGTGTACCTTTCTCGCCATCGTCATTATGAGCCACCGCAACGTTCGCGGAGCGGTGTTGATCGGCATTTTGGGCGGTATGGGTCTGTATTATCTGCTCGGGTTGACGGTAGACGGGTTCTATGAGCAGTTGCAGATCCAATTCGTCAGTCCTTTCGAAGCAATCGGTGAATTTGCCGATCAATCATTGTTCCGTGTCCTGAAAGAAGGATTTGACTTCTCCGCCTACACCGAAGCACATGGGAGTGCCAACCTCATTCTTACCATTGTCACCACCGCGCTCGCGTTTTGTATGGTGGATATGTTCGATACGCTCGGTACCCTGTATGCCGCATGTGAACGCGCAGGGTTGATGGACGAAAACGGTGAACCGCTCAATATGAATCGCGGTATGCTGTCCGACGCGATCGCCACCACCGTCGGTGCTCTGTGCGGTACGTCCACCGTCACCACCTTCAGCGAGGTGAACGCGGGTGTTGCCGCGGGCGGCCGTACCGGATTGACGTCGGTGTTCTGCGGTATCTTCTTCTTTATCGCGATGTTTTTAAGTCCTATCGCGCAACTGATCCCCGGTTGTGCGACCGCCGCCGCACTCATCTACGTGGGTCTTCTGATGATGGGCGCGGTCAAGAACATTGATTGGAACGATTTTAAAGTCGCCGTTCCCGCATTTTTGACCTTGACGGTGATGCCGTTTACCTATAACATCTCCTACGGTATCGCGTTCGGGCTGCTCTCTTACCTCGTCATCAGCGTGTTCTGCGGTGATCTCAAAAAGACCAAAGGTAGTTCGTGGGTGATCGGCGCGTTGTTTATCGCGATGCTTCTCCTAACGCATTAAAAAACACGGTACACTTCGAGAGAAGTGTACCGTGTTTTTTTGTTATCCGTGTTTGCGATGGTAGTTGTAAGAATAGAGGAACGGTGCGGCGACCATAACGAGCATCACGGCACCGAACACCCAAAAGAAAACGTTGCCCGGCAACAGGGAACACAGCATGATCGCGATACCGCCGATCATCCACACCTTTCCCGTAAAACGGTGGGTGGCATTCCAGTTTTCCTCGCTATGCAACGTCCAGATGATCTTGATACCGACGGTGTAGTTTTGTTTGAATTTCGGTATATAGTTGCCGATGATCGCAAAAAGAAGTCCCATAAAGAACGGAACGATCTGTTCCACCGCTATCGGTTTTTCAAACGCAGCGGCGTATATCAATCCGTTACAAAGCACCGAAAGGGACGGGGTGATCCACAATACCAACCACAGGGATTTGAAATTGTGTTCGTCCTGTTTGGGGTCTTTGGTGGTGACAAACACGCATACCCAGTGTAACACGAACAGGAACAACGGCATCCCAAACACCGCAAACGCACGACTGCTCCACCCGTCGGCGTCGCCTTGCGCGTTCCAATGCGTCGCGATCTGTTCGGGTAACGCATCCCATACGATGAGCCCGAACACCATCGGCAACAGGATCACCAACGACGATAGTAAAAGACTCCATTTATTGCGTTTGATCATTTGTATTCTCTCCTTTCAGATCGGTCACCCACAACATCATCTCTTCTAAAACCGATGTGTTGAGTTCGTAAAAAATAAACTGTCCTTCCCGCGTGTCGCGTACCAACTCGGCTTCCTTCAACACCGACAGATGCCGCGAGATGGACGCTCCCGTTACGGGAAAATGCTCGACGATCTCGCCCGCCGCCATTCGTCCGCCTTTGAGCAGGTTGAGGATCTCCCGCCGTATCGGATCGGCAAGTGCTTTCAACGTCTGTTGCAATCCCACAACATAACCCCCCCTTTTAACATTTAACCTAATTGTTAAATATAGAATAGCACACGTATTTTGGTTTGTCAATACCCTTTTTAAATCTCAAAAGCAGAAAATGCAAACCGGTGTACATAAAACGCAATCTCGCGGTCTATACCGTGCTCTATGACCTGCATAAACAAGGAAAATTGGAGATCGAAAGGGAATATCAACGCGGTGTGTTCGAGGGATTGCAAGCATCGATTTATTATCCTTCGCTCAAAGAGTAACCTTTGCCACCCGAAAGTCGACGAAGACTTTCGGGTGTTGTTATGGTATATAGTGGTTGAAATGCGTGGTGCGGTGTGGTATACTGTGTTTGTTATTGATGGAGGTGTTGACTGATGTATCCACGTGTAGAGTTGAACGGTGCCAAATGGATCGGTATGGGCATCCCAAGGCACCCCTTTGTGATCACCCGTACGTTTGCCGTTCACGACCTGCACCGCGCACAGATCACCGTTGCGTGTTTCGGTACTTTCGTGCTTACCGTCAACGGTCGGCGGGTAGGGGAGGAGTTGTACCTTCCGCTTACCACCGATTACGAAGAACGACGCGGTATCGTATACGGTGGTACGGTGTTTGACGAACAACTCGCCCACCGCTTATATTGTCCGCAGTTTGATATCACCGACTATCTGCACGAAGGGGAGAACACTCTGCAGTTTTCGGTTGCGGGCGGTTTTTATGAACTGTGGGAATTCGGTGTTCCCAAATTGGCATATTGTATTGAGATCGACGGCGAACAGATCGTATCGGACGGCACTGAATTGTGCGGCGACGGATTTGTCAAAGCGGCGCACAGTTTGAACGGCGAAACGCACGATTACCGCACCGTTTTGCCCGTCAACACCCCCGTTACGGTATTCGATACCCCCGATACGCCCTGTTACGTATGCGATTGTCCCGCCGATACGGTGATTCGCACCGTGTGTCCCCGACCGCTCGGCAACGGTATCTACGATGCGGGGGAAGTGTTATCGGGCTACGTGACCTTAAAAAGCCGCAAAGCACAGACGGTTACGGTGCGCTACGCAGAACTGTTGGACGAACACGGTATGCTCTGCGGTGAAGCGGCGGACGAGCAGTATTCCACCTACCATACCGACGATACCGAACGGTTGTTGTACCCGCGCCATACGTGGAACGCGTTTCGCTATTTTCAGGTGAACGGTGACGTAGAAGTGGTCGATTGTGCCGTCGTGCACAGTAACGTGGATATCACCGCCGCGTTCGAATGCAGTGACGATACCCTCAACTGGTTATACACCGCCTTTTTGCGTACCCAACTGGCAAACATGCACGGGGGTATTCCGTCCGATTGTCCGCATATTGAACGGCGCGGTTACACGGGTGACGGACAACTCACCTGCGGCGCCGCTATGATGCAATTAGATGCGCAGGCATTTTATAAAAAATGGATCGCCGACATCCTCGATTGTCAGGATAAGCAAAGCGGTCACGTGCAATACACCGCCCCCTTTACCACGGCGGGCGGCGGTCCCGGCGGATGGGGTTGCGCCATCGTGGAGGTGCCGTATCAGTATTGGAAAGCATACGGTGACGTAGCAGTGTTACGCGAATGTTTTGACGGTATGGCGCACTGGTTTGAGTATATGGAGGCTCACAGCGAAGACGGTCTGGTCACCTCTGACCGTCCGGGTGTGTGGTGTCTGGGAGATTGGTGTCCGCCGTCGCAGGGGGAAGTCAACCTGATCGACGCGGTCAAGATCCCGACCGCGTTTGTGAACACGTATTTTTACGTCCGTTCAATGCAACGTTTTTTACAGATTGCCGCCGCCTTGCAGGACGATCGGTATACCGAGACGGTCACCCGTCGCATTCGCACCGCGCAGGACGCGATGGTTCGCGCTTACTTTGACCCGCAAACGGGTGATTTTGCGAACGGAGAACAGGGCGCGAATGCCTTTGCGCTCGATATCGGGCTCGGCGACGACCGCACACTAAAGCGTTTGGTCGACCGTTACCAAACGCTCGGTCAGTACGACACAGGTATCTTCGGTACCGATATCGTCACCCGTGTTCTGTTTGAAAAAGGGTTTGCCGATACCGCGATCGCGTTGCTCACCTCGAAAGGTGAAGTGTCGTTCTATGGACAGATTAAGCGCGGTGCCACGACCTTGCACGAATACTGGAATGATCGCCGTTCACAGTGCCACCCGATGTTCGGCGCGGTGACACGGTATCTATACGAATATATTCTCGGTATCCGCCAACCCGACGGGGCGGTGGGGTACGAACAGGTCGTCATTGAACCGCGTTGTCTGACGACCGTTCCCCGTGCGAAGGGACATATCCACACGGCACACGGCGATATCGCGGTGGCATACGACGAACAGACTGTAACCGTCACCATCCCCGACAAAATCGGTGTGACGGTACGGATAAACGGTATATCCTACCCGATCGGTGCGGGTACCCATATAATAAGAAAGGCGTGAACGATATGTTATCTTTTCAAAGTGACTATTCCAACGGCGCTCATCCTGAGGTGCTGGAAGCGCTCGTCAAAACCAACAATGACGTGATCGCAGGTTACGGCGGTGATGCGATCTGGAACCGTGCCATCGATAAGATCCGCACCGCGTGCGAATGCGAAGACGCACAGGTGTATTTTATGACCGGCGGTACCCAGACCAATCAGGCGGTCATCTCCACGATGTTACGTTCACACGAGGGTGTGGTCGCGGCGGATACGGGACACATCAGTCTTCACGAAGCGGGCGCGATCGAGTATACGGGTCATAAAGTGCTGACCTTGCCGCAACACGACGGTCGTATTGATGCACAGGAATTGAAAGCGTATCTGCAAACCTTTTACGCCGACGAGAACTGTTATCAGATGGTGTATCCGGGCATGGTGTATATCTCTCACCCCACCGAATACGGGACCTTATATTCCAAAGATCAACTGACCGCTATCTCGGCAGTTTGCCGTGAATACGGTATTCCGCTTTACCTCGACGGTGCACGTCTGGCATATGCGCTCGAAAGTCCCGCGACCGACGTGACCCTGCCCGACCTTGCGCGGTTGTGCGACGTGTTTTATATCGGCGGTACCAAAGTCGGCGCGTTGTGCGGGGAAGCGGTGGTGTTTACCCACGGGAATATGCCGAAGGAGTTTCGCACGCAGGTCAGACAGCGCGGTGCGATGGTGGCGAAAGGCCGTCTGCTCGGTGTGCAGTTTGACGCGTTGTTTACCGACGGGTTATATAACCGCATCGGCGCGCACGTGATCGAGATGGCGATGAAACTGAAAGCCTTATTTGAAGAAAAAGGGTATACCTTCTTCCTCAATTCTCCTACCAACCAACAGTTCGTGGTGTTGGATAACGAAACACTCGAACGGGTACGGGAACAGGTGGTGCTTACCGTCTGGGAACCGTTTGACGATACCCATACCGTCGTCCGTTTCGTGACCGGCTGGTCGACCACCGATGCGGATATCGACGCGTTGCGTCAACTGATATGAACGATAAAAAATGCGGTGGCGCGTTTGCCCGTTGTTCTTAACGGAGTTTATTTAAAAAGACCATCAACAAATTTGTTGATGGCCTTTTTGTCGTGTTATAGTGGGCTTGGGCTACTGCTCAACTGTGTTTGTACATACAACTGCGATGCTGGTTCTCTCCGTAGTTAGATGTCAGATTTTTCAAGATTGTGTTCAC
>CAYSPZ010000058.1:0-10699 GCA_964433065.1 uncultured Eubacteriales bacterium
CAATCCCTCCGTCTTTTTGCTTCGCAAAAATCCACCTCCCTTTACACAAGGGAGGTGTAAAATAGGCGACCTCAAAATTTAGATGAATATCAGGAGGCAACGATATGAAAAATCCCATCATTTCCGGCTATTACGCCGACCCGTTCGTCTATCGGCACGGCGACGATTTGTTTATGGTACCGACCACCGAAAAGGCGGGTTGGAACGGCAGTACCTTTCACATATTCCACTCCACCGACCTCGAAACGTGGTCGGATCCCGTCGAGATCTTCGACCTCGAAACCGATACCGTCTGGGCGAAATCGGGCGCGTGGGCGCCGTCGATCGTCGAAAAGGACGGGTATTGGTATTTCGCGTTCACGGCGGAAGGTCAGATCGGTGTCGCCGTGTGCGACCAACCGATGGGACGCTACCGCGATGTATTAGGTAAACCGCTCGTCGCAAAAGGCTCTTTTGAGGGTGTCCACACCATCGACCCCTCCTTTTTCACCGACACGGACGGCAAGACCTATCTGGTGTTCGGCAACGGCAAAGCGATGCTCGGTGAGATCTATCTGTCCCCCGACGACGTTCACTTTATCGGGGTGCCCAAGTGTTTGAGCAACGATTTCTTTGCCCAGCGCACCGCCACGCCGCCCGACCCGTCGATCTACTGTGAAGCCCCCGACTTGATCCGTGTCGGCGACCGCTATCTGCTCACGTGGAGTTGCTACGACGTACGCGATCCCCGCTACTGTATACGGTACGCGTGGGCGCAACGGGTGACGGGTCCCTACGTTCAACCGCTCGACGAGGATCACGACAATATCCTCGTCCACCGCAAAGGCGAGATCCAATGCACCGGTCACGGCAACGTATTTGAGAAAGACGGGCAACTGTATCTCGCCTACCACCGCTACGCCATCCCGCGCAACGATTATCTGCGGGAGATCTGTTGCGACAAGGTCGAGTTTTTAGACGACCTCCACCTGTCCGTCACCCCCACCCGATAAACAATGTGCCGCGCCCAAAAGGGCGCGGCACATTTTCTTTCGCTTTTACAGCCCCCCTGTGTAAGGGGGGCTCCGCCCGAAGGGCGGTGGGGGGTTGCCACTATGTCTTGTGTCTTGCACTCTTCCGATCAGTCTTAGTTGCAACCCCTCCGCCTCACTCCGCTCGGCACCTCCCCTTACACAGGGGAGGCTTAAAACCGTCAGGCGAACATCATATTCTCCATAAACAGATCGGCAAAATACGGTGTCGCGGACAGATCCACGTAACGGATGTTGTCCACAAACCAAAAAACGTCGTTCTTTTCACACGCGTACCGCACCGCGCCTTGCAAACTGCTGTTGTTCAGCACCACCACGCGGTCAGCAAGTTCGGCGGGCAACAACCCCGTTTTCACCGCGTTTTCCACGCTGATCTTCGCCGAAAACCCACCCGAAATGTACAGGCGGTCAATGCGGTCGAACCCGACGTTTTCGGTCTTCATCAGCGACAAGATTGCCGCATACACCGCCGATTTTGCCAGTTGATACTGCCGCACGTCGTCGGGTGACAGGTATACCCCGTCACACAACGCGTAATCCTCTTCCAGATACCCCGTTTCGTCGATGATACCGCCCTTTAACAGTTCGGCAATCAGGTCAATGAGTCCCGTCCCACAGATCCCCGTCGCGGGTTCTCCGCCGATGGTATCGTACCCGCCGTTCAACGAAAACGCACACACAGCCCCCGCCGTGGCGCTTTGTCCGCAACAGATGTTCGCACCCTCAAAACAAGGCCCTGCCGCCGCCGCGGTCGCGACCCCGCCGTCCGCCGAAAACAACACCACTTCCGCGTTGGTACCGAGATCCACCAGCAGATGATACTTGCCCTCTTTCGGCAGACCGATAACGCCGAGCCCCGCCACGATATCCGCACCCACAAACGACGCGACCGACGGGAGTGACACCACCGTGTTCACACCGTCGATCCCCAAAGCATCGGCGGGTTCGGTACGGCTCTCCAAAAACGCAGGGGTATACGGCGCGACACCGATGGACGAACAATCCGCCGCGAACAGCGTGTGTAACATGGTCACGTTCGCCGACACGTACAGCGTGTCCGCCGTGACACCCGTCTGTCCGATCAGACGGTTGATGGCGGTTATCAATGCGTCGTGAAGCGGCGCGATACCATGTTGCCGACAATGATTGATACGGGTGATGACGTCCGCGCCGAACACGCGTTGCGGATTGGTCGCGGTCAATACCTTGACCACCCGCTTTTCGTCCGGCGAAACCAGCGCGAGCGCTAAGGTGGTCGTCCCGATATCCAGCGCAAAACACATGTGATCGGTCGTTTTTCCGTCGATCACCATTCCCGTTTCGCTCACAATATCCCGCTGTTCGGCGGTCTGTACCTCGATGTCGGCATCCACCAAGTATTGACAGGCAAGTACCGTTTCGCCGTTCACCGTCACCTTGCATTTTCCGCAGACCCCGCGTCCGCCGCAGGGTTGCTCGATATTGAGGATCGCCGAAAGCCGTACTCCCGCCTCGACCGTTCTTTGCTCGCCGTTTACCACGACGGTTACCCGTTTATCGTCCATAAAACTCACCGAACACCGCAAAAAACGCGTCGATATTCTCCCACGGCGTTGTCGGCGGGATATCGCACCCCGACGACAACAGGAAATTCTCATATCCCGCACACCGCGAAAGCAGCGCGGTCGTTTCGGCGCGCACCTTGTCCACCGTTCCCATCCGCAGCGTCCCCGCAGGATCGATGTTGCCCATCACGACGGTGTCGGACGGCACCTTTTCCAGAATATCCCGTTTCATATCCACCGCGTTGCCGAAATGATACGCCGCGCAACCCGTCGACAGGATGGAATCGAGCATATTCGGTACGTTATCCCCGCAGTTGTGGTACACGACGATAAACCCGTCGTCCTGTACCGCTTGCACGATCTTTTGAACGTACGGCGACGAGAACTCCTCTTCCAGCGCGGGGGATAACAATCCCGCAACCGGTTCCGCCATCACGATCCCGTCGGCACCCGCGTCCTTATACGCTTTCGCGTAGTTGACGAGAAACTGCGTGACCTTTGTGAGAACGGTATGTACCATATCGGGATCGTCGTAACAGTCCATCATAATTTCCGACACGTCCAAAAGCCGCGCCGCCAGCGAAAACGGACCGATCATTCCCGCGAACACGGGACGGTCGGTGATGAGCGTTTTCGCTTTGGTGATCGCGTCAAGATACACCGTCGTTCTGCCGCTGCCGACAGGCGGGACGGTCAGTGCCGCCGCCTCGTCCTCGTCACAGACGATACGACCTTTCACGGTGGGGACTTCGTCGTCCGACACCACCGCTTGAGCGCCGAAGCATTCCGCTTCCACCGACAGGTCCATAAAACTGACCGATGCCGCCGCGTCGGTACGGTCGGCGACCGCTTTCATTCCCTTTGCCTGTAACTCGCTGTCCGCAATGAGTTCCCGTACGCTGACACCGAGCAACTGCACGGCGGGAAACGACAGGATCGGCAACGGTTTTTTATTGTCTTCGCCTTTCAGAGCGCGAATCCACTCTGTCATATTTCGTTTCATCAATATTTCCCCAATTCGTGCGCCAAAGCCGCAATCTGTTTCATATTGTCAAACGACACCGCGTTCGGGATCGAGTGATCCGACGCGAAAATATATCCGCCGCCCTCTTTCATCGCGGGGATGATACGCGCCATCTCCGCTTTCACCGCGTCGACGTCGTCCCACAACTGCGCGTTGATACCACCGTGGAACGCGAGGGCGTCACCGTACTGTTCTTTCAGTTTAAACGGATCCATACCCGCTTTCACTTCCAACGGGTTGAGCATCTCGACACCCGTTTCCAGAATGTCGGGTAACAACGGTTCAATGTAACCGCAGGAATGCAGTTCGGTGACCAGACCCCGTTCGTGCGCCCAGTCGACCGCCTTTTTGTGGTACGGTTTCAACAACTCACGGTACATTTCCGCCGAGAAGAATGGCGATCCCTTGTACCCCATATCGTCGTACCACATCACCCCGTCGAACTCGTATCCCGCGTCAAGTACCCGTTGCCACAAGTCCATCGACGTTTGCAGATAGGTGTCGAAGATGTCGGTCACCCATTCGGGTTCCTCGTACATCCCGATCAACATATTCTCGGTTCCCGTCAGCCGCGAATGCGCCACGTCGAACCCAAACCACAAGGTCAGTTGCAAAAACCGTCCTTCGGCTTTCCAGCGGGGATAGTTCTCTTCCAGATACTTCCACGGAATGCGGTCGTCGTGATAGGTGAGCATCGCCGCTTTACATTCTTCCCATTTATCCGAAGTGTCGTAGTAAAACTCCAACACTTCGGGTGTGGAATCCAGTTCCCGAAACACCTTTTGCGTGCCGCCCCACGAAGTGGTTTCAATGCAATACCGCTCGTTTTGTTCCAGTATCTTGTGTTGGAATCGCGGCGAGTTATCGGTTTCCAAACGAATAAGTTTATCAAACCCGAAATACTCTTCCCACGACACCCCCTGCGGCAATCCTTCGTTATGCCACCGCCGCACGGTACCCTGCCACGCGGAATCCAACATCGGCATACGGTCGACCTCTTGATGCCGATAGGTGCGTAAAATGCGCTCTCGTTCGGTCAATACCGCCATTGTTAAGCCCCTTTCATAAGCGTGACCGCCGCATCCGCCGCCGAAGCGGCATCCACGGTATAGCAGTCCGCGCCGATCTTGTCACAGTACTCCTGCGAAATGGGCGCGCCACCGATCATAATTTTCACCTTGTCGCGCACACCCGCCGCTTTGGCGGCTTCCACCACCTGCGCCATCGCGTCCATGGTGGTGGTGAGCAGCGCGGAACAACAGATGATCCGGCAATCCTGTTCAATAGCGGTCTGCACGAAGGTTTCGGGTGCTACGTCGGTGCCGAGGTCGACCACCTCAAACCCTTTGCCTTCCATCATCATTTTGACAAGGTTTTTACCGATATCGTGCAGGTCGCCCTGTACCGTACCGATACACACTTTCCCGACCGACACGACACCTTCCTGTACCAGATGCGGTTTGAGCACCTGCGAACCCATACTCATCGCGCGCGCCGCGACCAGTACTTCGGGTACGTAGACTTCGTTGTTCTTGAACTTCTCACCGATGATGCTCATACCCGCCAAAAGACCCTGTTCCAGAATGTCGGCGGGTTTTACACCCTCGTCCAGTGCTTGTTGCACCAGTTCCTTGACCACTTTTGAACGGCCCTTTTGCAGATTTTCGGAGATGTCGTTTAAAATACTCATCACTTTCTCGCCTTTCAGTAATTTGATATAGTCTTCCGATCGGGGATCGTCTTCGACGCATACGCGCCGATATTCTTTCGGTGTCATTCCCTGCTGCGCACCGAAATTTTTATAAAATGAGGGCATATTCTGAAACCCGCATTCTTTGGCAATATCTTCCACGTTCGCGTCGCTGTTTCGCAGACGTTTGCAAACGTTTTTCAGCCGCACGTCCCGCAGATAATCGGCAAAGAACGCACCCGTCAGTTTACGGAACGTTCGCCCGATCTGTGATTTGCTGACGTACAGCCGTGCCGCGACCTCTCCCAGCGTCAATGCGGCATTGCTGTATTCTTCCCGTATGATCGTAATGGCGGCGGATACCGTGTTCCACTCGTCAGCCGACGCGAAAGACAGGTTCTTGACCGACGCGTTGATGTACCGCGCGACGGTGATCATCAGATAGGATAACAGGTTCCCGACGGCATCCCGCCACTCGTCTTCCCGCGCGGATAACTCCTGTTCAATGAGATCCCATATCCCGCCGATCTTTTCGGCGGTATGCGCGTTGAGTGCGGCATAACTGAGGGTGGGACTTTCGCGAAACGCGCCGTGGCAGTACCGTAAACTCGCGCGGTTGACCACGTCACCGTCAAACCAGTCGTCGATATTAAAAAACAACTGCCTGAGCGATAATCGGTCGGTCGCGTTTTCGAGAAAGTATCCGTGCGGCACACCCGACGGTACGATGAACATATCCCCCGCCTTGCACGGGATATCCTTGTCCAGTACCCGATGGATCCCCGCACCCGTCACCACCAACGAGATCTCGAAAACGTCGTTGCTTTTCAGGTTGAGGAATACCCGTTTCTCGTCGTATACCGCGTCACACGACAGCATCTCACTGCGCATATTCACTTGCGGTTCCACTTCTTTCACCACGCATCATCCCATTTTCGTTTTCGGCTATATTGTACCACACCCGCCGACGGGTGTATATTCCGTTTTCGCCCATTTCGCCCCATCGCCCCGCGCACCAAAACATACATTTCTTTCGCTCGCACTGTACACATCAACGCTTTGTACAGTGCGGTAGGTTCTTCGTTCTCCTTTTTTCCTTCGCCCTGTCTGTACGGCAACTTATTTCGTACAGACTATTTTTTACAGCCGCTTTTCTTTTTCCTTTCGCCCGCACTGTACGCATCAACACTTTGTGCAGTGCGGCAGTTTCTCTCGTTGTTCCTTTTTTCTTTCGCCCTGTCTGTACGGCGCACCTTTTAAGGCCCCCTTGTGTAAAGGGGGCTGTCAAAACCATCGGTTTTGACTGGGGGATTGTGAGGTGAAAACCTCTCCCGATATTCCGCCGGTGTGATCCCGTACAAATGCCGAAACGCGGCGGAAAAGTGACTGTCGTTGCAGTACCCGACCGCACGACCGATCTCCCCGATCGGTTTGTCGGTACTTTGTAACAACCCGCACGCTTTGGTCAACCGCACCCGTACCAGATATTCGTGCGGTGTGTACCCCGTCCGTGCGCGTACCACCCGAATCAACTGATTCTGCGACAGATAAAACCGTTCGCTCAACCGATGCAGATCCGGCCGTTCGGTGTAATGTTCGGTGATATACCGCAATACGCGGTCGGCGACCGATTCCTGTTCACTCGTATGGAACACCGCTTTACACACCACTTCGCGCATCACCCGTTCCAACAACTCGCCGCGTTCGGTCTCGGCGGACGATTCATTGAGCAACCCGTTAAATGCCGTCATAAGCGGCGGCAGATCGCGCACCAACCCGTGCCCGTCTTCCCACAACGTTTGCACCGTCGAAAGCGCACGGTCCCCCGCCAGATTTAACCAATAAAATTCCCATACCCCGACTTTTTGGTCGGTATAATACCGCATCGGTGTGTGCGGCGGCACCGCCACCACACTGTCGGGACCGAGCGCGTAGGTCTTGCCACCCGCTTCGATATGTCCCATTCCGTCCACCGTGTACAGGAGAAACGCGTCGTCGACCTCGTCCTGATACGCTTGTCCGTACTGCTCGTTACAGCGATGCCATCCCGCCATCGTGCAACAAGGCAGATACCGCAGCGCAGGGACGGTCGGCACGTAGTTTACGATCTTCGCGCGACCGCGCGGATAATCTTCGTAGATCATGGTATCACCCTATTCAAAAATCACCATTCGGTGTTCGGTTTTCGCCATTCACCTTCAAAACGGTTGGCAGGCGATAAAAACTCTGCTATAAAGGATATGTACTCAAGTTCAGTATACTGTACGTCCGATGACAATTCAAGAGAATATTCAAAAATCAAAGGAGAGATCACCATGACCCTCACCTCCCGCGAACGCGTCCTACGCATTTTCCAAAATAAGGAGATCGACCGTCCCGCCCTCAAACTGTGGGGTGCGGGGACGAGAACCACCGGTCTTTCCCATCCCGCATACGAGCCGGTGGCGAGGTTAGCGGCAGAAACGTCCGATCTGTTCGGCGGAACGCGGTTCAACTTTGACGTCCACGCGGGGCAATACCTCGACCGCTACGTGGAACGCTACACCACCGAAACGGGCAGTCCCGACTGGAAACACCGCCACACCATCTTCCACACCCCCAAAGGTGACCTACATTCGGTGCGACAGATCTCCACCAAAGGCGAACCCGATTTCATCGTGGAACATATGGTCAAAGAACCCGAAGACATCGACAAACTGTTGTCGATGGACTATGCGCCGTTTACGTTCTCCCGCGACCAATACGATGACGTACTCGCGCGAATGGGCGATCGCGGTGTGGTGATGCTGGATATGCCCAACGCGGGATTAGCGGTTCACGAACTGCTCGGTTCCGAAAACCTCGCCTATTTCAGCATCGACGAACGCGAAAAACTGCAACATCTTCTCAAAACGTATGCCGACCGCATTTTAGACCACACCAAAGCCATTTTGGCACTCGGTATCGAGAACCCCATCTTCTGTTGGGTAGGACCCGAACTCTTTTTACCGCCGCTGATGGGTGTTCAGGATTTTGAAGATTTCGTCCACGACATCGACAAACCCATCTGTGACGCCATTCACAACGCGGGCGGATACGTGTGGGTACACTCGCACGGCAAGGTCTTAAACTTCATCGACCGATTCATCGATATGGGTGTGGACGTGTTAAACCCGTTGGAACCCCCGAAAAACGGCGACATCGATATGCACGACATCGTCGCCCGTTACGGTAACCGCATCGGATGGGAAGGCAACGTCGAGATGCAGGAACTGTTGCAAAGCGACAAGGAACATCTCCGTAAGCGTATCGACGATTGCGTCGACGCGGGAAGTAAAAGCGGGCGGTTCATCCTCTGTCCCTCTTCGGGGTATACGGAATATCCCCGCCCCACCGAACAGTATATCGATAACCTCACCTTCTACCTGCAATACGGACTGGAAGCGGTCGAACGCTGCCGCAAATGAAATGCACTTCGTGCGTAAACAACGTGCCGCATCCTTTCGGATGCGGCACATTTCATGCGTCAGCATTTCATTTACAACGTAAATTTCATTTGCCGTCAGGCAAATTTCATTGTTTGCCGTTAGGCAAACTCTTTTCCCACAACTCCGTTATAATGCTCAAAAAACCGTTCGCGGTCGATCGCATACGCAACCAGCGCGTTGCCGTCTTCCTTTTCGATAAAATACGACCGTCCTTTTTCCCCGCTGTAATCCACGTGAACGGTACCGCGTTTGTACTCACAGATATCGCGGTCAAACAACAATGCCGCCGCCAGCGGGTCGTGGTAATGCATATTGTCGGTGCGTTCGAGGAATTTCTCCGCGTGTACCGCCACCGCTTTCATCACACCCGTGTGCGGTTTTTTCAAAAACTCGGTACAACTGGTCAGCGTTTTGAGGGTCACGTCCAGCCCCGCCACGATCAGCGGTACACCTGAATCGAACACGACCTTCGCGGCAATGGGATCGCATACCACGTTCCATTCGGTCGCAATGTACGCCACCGCTTCGGCAAAGAAACTCCCCGCCATCACCGCGACCTGCTTTACAAGCGGAACCACGTGCGGGTACGCGGCAAACAACGCACCCACGTTGGTGAGCGGACCGACCGCCGCGATGGTGATCTCGTGCGGGTTCTCTTCAACGGTCTTCTTCATAAACTCGATTGCACCGTTTTTCGGAAACTCGGTGCGGTGCGGTAACTGCTCGGTCACCGCGTACTGATGCACAAACCCCTGCAACTGTCTGCCGATGATCGGTTGCCCCAAACCGGGATAGATGGGGATGTCCCGCCCCGCCGCCTGACAAAGGGTGTCGGCGAGTTCGGCGCGCTTTTGCGGTTCACTGCTACCGGTGGTGATCCCCAGTATCTCACAGCGCGGTTGTTTCAGCAGATATCCCAGACACAACGCGTCGTCAATGTCACTGCCGATATCGGTATCCAAAATCAGTTTTATCTTTTCCATACGATCACCTTTCTTAAGCCTCCCCTGTGTAAGGGGAGGTGGATTTTTGCGAAGCAAAAAGACGGAGGGGTTGCCACTACATCTCATTCTACCACACCCCGTTTCCTCTTGTAAACCGACTTTTTATAACAAAATACGTACATTTCTTGACAAACGGGTGTATAATCGTTTCTTGAGGTGGTTATGATGTTTTTCAAAACAAAAGGCAATATCCCCGACGGGTTGGGATTTGAAGCGTTTGACCTCACCCATATTCTCTGGCTGTTAGCGGGTGTCCTGCTCTGCGTGACCGCCTGCCTGTTCTATAAACGGCTGGACGACAAGAAACGCAAAACGATGCTGACGATACTCGGCTGCTACATCTTTTTTCAGGAAATGCTCAAAAACGTCGTGGTCGCGGCGGTCGACGAATTTACTCCCGGCTACCTCCCATTCCACCTTTGCGGCATCAACATTCTGCTCATCGCGTTCGACGTGGTCAAACAAACGCGGGCGGTGCGCAATTTCCTCTACTATTTTTCCATCCCCGGCGCGTTGATGGCACTGCTCTTTCCCAACTGGACGTCCCAACCCTTTTGGAACTTTTTCCACCTGCACAGTTTCACCATTCACATTCTGCTGGTGATGTATCCCCTGTTGTTGGTCACCACAGGTCAGGTCGATACCGATCTCAAATCGGCATTCAAAAGTATTCTGTTGCTGGTAGGTCTGGCGATCCCCGTGTACGGACTCAATTTGCTTTGGGACACCAACTTTATGTTCTTGATGGAACCCGATAAAGGCAACCCCCTCGAACTGTTCGAAAAACTGTTAGGTTCCCACCTGTGGGGATTCCCCATCCTCCTCCCCGTCGTGGTACTGGTCATGTATCTCCCTCTGCTGATATCCAAAAAACTGAAAAAATAAATCATAACCACCGGCCGTGCCGGTGGTATGCACTGCCCCCTTAGGGCATAATGC
>CAYSPZ010000059.1:0-10607 GCA_964433065.1 uncultured Eubacteriales bacterium
CGTGGTACGACAAGATCAACGCCACCCATCCCCAAACCCCAATCGGTTGATCCGAGTAAGGTTGCGAAGCACTCAACTGGCACACGTCCAACCCCAAACAGGGTGACTACACCGAAGAATATCAAGTGTATTACCACGAAGAACTTATCAAGCAACTCTTTACCCGTCCTTACATCTGGGCGACCCACGTATGGAATATGTTTGACTTTGGTGCCGACGCGCGCAGCGAAGGCGGCGAAAACGGACAAAACCACAAAGGCTTGGTCACCTTTGACCGCAAATACAAGAAAGATTCGTTCTACGCGTACAAAGCGTGGTTATCCGACGATCCGTTCGTCCATCTGTGCGGTAAACGTTACGTTGACCGTGTGGAAGACGTTACCAAGATCACGGTGTATTCCAACCAACCCACCGTCGAACTGTTCGCGAACGGTGTCAGTCTGGGTGTGAAAGAAGCGCCCGACCACTTCTTCTACTTTGACGTTCAAAACGTCGGCGAGACCGTGTTGGTCGCCGTGTCGGGCGATCTCAAAGACGAAAGCCGTATCCGCAAGGTGGACACCTTCAACGACGATTATCGTCTGAAAGAGAAAAATGCCATCCTCAACTGGTTTGACATCACCGAAGTGGACGGTTACTTCTCGCTCAACGACACGATGGGTGACATTATGGCTACCCTGCAAGGCAAGATGTTGTTTGCTTCGATGTTCGCGAAACTGTTACCGAAAAAAGGCGACAAGATGATGGGCTTTGAGATGAACGACAGTATGATGGCGATGATGGGCGGGTTCACCGTTCTCCGTCTGACCGGTATGGTCGGCACGATGGGCATCAACTTCACCAAAGAACAGTTGTTGGATATCAACGCCAAACTCAACAAGATCAAAAAGCCGAAGAAATAAACGCAAAAAGGCGCTCAATCACACGATTGAGCGCCTTTTATATTACGTCTTATACAAGGGCGATCGCCGCCGCTAAACTGCCGCGTTCTTTTCCGCACACACGGTGGGACCAGAATACGTCGGGATGGCATTTGGTACACAGATCGGTTACGGCGATGTGATCGTCGGTGATTCCTGCCGACCGTAGGATACGACGGTTGACCTCCCACAGATCGATATCATATTTCTCGCCGCGCCCGCGGTAACAGTCGGTATCGAATACCGTAAGGTGTGAAAACGCTTCGTAGACCGGCTCGTCCACCTCAAAACAGCATTGTCCGATCGACGGTCCGATTGCCGCCAAAATGTCTTCGCGGCGGCATCCGTAGTCGGTACACATTTGCTCGACCGTGACCGCGCCGATCTCAGCAACCGTGCCTTTCCAACCTGCGTGAGAGGTGGCTACCACCCGTTTTACGGGATCGACGAACAACAGCGGTACACAATCGGCATATTGGGTGAACAAGGTGATGCCCACCTCATCGGTGATCAGTCCGTCCACGTTGGTATAGTCACGCGGCAGGTAGATGCCTTTGCCGCAATCCGCCGTTGTCACGTTACGGATGATCGTATGGTGTTCCTGTGCCGATATCGCCGCACGACGGCTATCGGTACCGAGTGCCGCACAGAACCGTTCGAAATTTTCGCGAACGGCGGCATCGTTATCGCCGCGGGTAAAACTCAAATTCATCGATTCATAAATGCCGTCACTGACACCGCCTAAACGGGTAGAGATGCCGTGACGTATCCCCGAAACGGCAGAAAACAACGGAAAGGTGTAATACACCACCCCGTCGACCTCATTTGCGGTCATATTTTGGCTTTGCGGTAATTGTGTCATTGTTATCACCCGTTGTCAGTATACCACATCAAACGCGGCATTACAACGCAAAAATAACATTATACAGCAACAACGTGATAACACCCGGAACGCCGAGTAACGCGCAACACGACGCTGACAACCAGTTGACACCGAGCGCGACACCGGTCAACAATCCCGTCACGTTGACCGCCGCAAGCGCACAGACGCCTTGCAACGTACTGCCGAGTAAACTGCGGACGGGGCGGCGGGTGCGAATCATCGCGCGAAAAACGAATCCCATACAGACGAGAATGACCGCGCATAAAACGGCGGCGATCAGCAGTTGCATACTATCCCCTCATTTCATCACAGTGTATGTGAAGCCTTGTGCGGATAGAACAAAACCGCCCTGTTCGTTGAACAGGACGGTTACGGTTACAGATGAAATTACGCGCCGAGGAATTTGGTGATCAGCATACCGGCGAAGACCAGTACGAAGAACGCGATCGCGATGATCTTGGTCCAACGAGCCAGAATAGCATCGAGGGTACGCGCTTTGCCTTTGTCCATAAAGGATTCCGAATCACCCGAAAGAGCGCCTAAGCCGGTTTGACGGCTTTCCTGCAACAAAATGACCGCTACGACAATGATTGCCGCTACGATGATGATAGCACCGATGATATATTCCCAAATTGACATAGAGAATTCCTCCGTTTTCTAACAGTACAAGTAATGGTATCATATTTTTTTAAGAAAGGCAAGTGTTTTTTAAAAAAATTGTATTTTAATTATGAAGACGGTAATACTATGTTCGGCGTGAATACAAGTTGACTTGCGTTTGCCGTATTCGTCGCCGGAGATCGCTGTCAGACAGTTCCTGTCCGGCGGCGATTTTCTTTACATAAGCGTGAGTTGTTCGCCGACGTCTTCCGCCGCGGGTAACATACCCGCTGCCGGTAACGTTTTGGTACGGTAACGGGTGGGTTTGTTCAGCATACCGTCGGTATACCGCTCGACCGATTTCAGGGTGTGTTGTTTTTTCAAGGTCATGACCTGTACACCCTGCGTGTTACGGGTGGTCTTGGATGCGATCGCACCCGTGTGCATCAGCAACATCCGACCCGCCGTCGAGGTGAGCAGGAATTCGGTATCTTCGGGCGCGTATGCCAATGCTACGAGCGGCGATTTGTCCGAATACGCACCGATCAGTTTACGGCGGTTGGCTTTGGTGGCATACGAATTAAGCGGTACTTTGGCGGCTTTGCCGTTTTCAAAGAAGAAGAACATATAGCCGTTGTAATCGGACGGTACCGCCACCATATCGATCGGTACTTCGCCCTCGTCCATTTCCAGTTTGGCAGGCAGATAATCGCCGAGTACACTGGCTTTGGTATCCGCAAAGTCACACGCTTTGGTCTTATATACGTTACCGCGATTGGTGAAGAACAACAATTCCTGACGGTTGGTGGTTTCCACCGTACGCATCAGGCGGTCGTTATCTTTGAGTTTGTGTTCACTGCTCATACGCAGCGACTGCGGTGTGATCTTCTTAAAGTACCCTTCGGCGGTATAGAACAAGGTACACGGATAGTCGGGTGCCGCTTCTTCGATCACCTCGTCCGCCTGTACCAGATCACTGGCATAGATAAGCAAACTCTTACGCGGTTGTCCGTGCTTTTTCATCACTTCGCGCAGTTCGCTGACAATGATACTGCGCACACGCGCCGCGCTCTTTAAGATCGCTTCCATCTCGGCGATATCTTCTTCCAGTTTCGCGATCTCTTCGGTGCGTTTCAGGATGTATTCACGGTTTAAATGGCGCAATTTGATCTCGGCAACGTATTCGGCTTGGATCTGATCGATACCGAAACCGATCATCAGGTTCGGCACCACTTCCGCTTCTTCGTCGGTCTCCCGTACGATGCGGATCGCCTTATCGATATCCAGCAAGATCTTGGCAAGGCCGCGTAACAGGTGCAGTTTATCCTTTGCTTTGTGCAGATCAAAATACACGCGGCGGCGGACACATTCCATACGGAATGCGGTCCATTCCTCCAGAATACGACGTACACCCAACACCTGCGGTACACCCGCGATCAACACGTTGAAGTTGCAGGAAAAACTGTCTTCAAGCGGTGTCAGCGCAAACAGGCGGTTCATCAGTTTATCGGGATCGACGCCGCGTTTTAAGTCGATGGTAATACGCAGACCGTCCAGACCGATCTCGTTACGAACGTCGGATACCTCGCGCAATTTTCCTGCTTTGACCAGTTCCGCCATCTTGGCAATGATGGCTTCTACCGTCGTGGTGGGCGGGATCTCGGTCACGTCGATGCAGTTGGCGGAACGGTCGTACGAATACACCGAACGCACCTTTACCGAACCGCGTCCCGTTTCATAGATCTTTTCCATCTCTTCACGGTTATACACGATCCGACCGCCGCCGGGGAAGTCGGGTGCTTTGAGCGTTTCGGAGATATCGCATTCGGGGTCTTTCATCAGATTGATGGCGGTTTCACATACTTCGTTTAAGTTAAACGAGCAGATGTTACTCGCCATACCGACCGCGATACCCATATTGTTATTGACCAGTACCGACGGGAAGGTGACCGGAAGTAAGGTCGGTTCTTTGGTGGTGGAGTCGTAGTTATCCACAAAATCGACCGTATCTTTATCGATGTCACGGAACAATTCACCCGCGATCGGGCTGAGTTTCGCCTCGGTATAACGGGATGCCGCGTATTCCATATCGCTGGAATACGCGCGGCCGAAGTTACCCTTGGAGTCCACGAACGGGTGCAGTAACGACTGGTTACCCGACGACAAACGCACCATCGTTTCGTAAATGGCGGCATCGCCGTGGGGGTTGAGTTTCATCGTGGCGCCGACGATGTTGGCGGATTTGGTACGCACCGCGTTAAGCAGGTTCATCTTATACATCGTATACAGCAGTTTACGATGAGAAGGTTTAAACCCATCGATTTCGGGGATCGCGCGGGACATAATAACGCTCATCGCGTACGGCATATAGTTGATCTCCAGCGTTCGGTCGATCTTCTGACTTTCGATCAACCCTGCGCCGGTGATGTGCGCGTTGTCCGGCAACCGATCCAGCGTATTGGCTTTTTGAGGTTGTTTTTTCTTTGCCATAGTATGGGTACCTCCTCTCTTAACTCAGATCGACCTGTTCTAAATACAGGTTGCCTTTATCGGCGATAAATTCTTTACGACCGCTCAGGTTATCACCGAGCAGTACGTCAAACATCATTTCGGTTGCCACCTCATCGGACGGTTCCACACGGATCAAACGACGGGTCGCGGGATTCATGGTGGTAAGGGACATCATTTCGGGATCGTTTTCACCCAAACCTTTAGACCGTTGAATGGTATATTTCGCGTCCCCGATTTCATTGAGCACCGCCGTCTTTTCCGCTTCGTTATACGCAAAATACGTGTCGGTCTTGGTGGTGATCTCGTAAAGCGGGGTTTCCGCGATAAACACCTTCCCTTCGCGAATGAGGGTCGGGGTCAAACAATGCAACATGGTCAAAATAAGGGTACGGATCTGGAACCCGTCCACGTCCGCGTCGGTACAAATGATGACCTTATCCCAGCGAAGCAGGTCCATATCAAAGGTCGCCAGATCCTTGTTGGCTTTGGATTTGACCTCCACACCGCAACCGAGCACCTTTAGCAGGTCGGTGATGATCTCACTTTTGAAGATCTTATTGAGGTCGGCTTTCAAGCAGTTGAGGATCTTGCCGCGCACGGGAATGATCGCTTGGAAATTGGGGTCGCGTGCCTGTACGCACGCGCCCATAGCGGATTTACCCTCCACGATGAACAGTTCGCGTTCGCTGATATCTTTGCTGCGGCAATCCACAAACGTCTGCACGCGGGACGCGAAATCGTTGCCCGTCTGCAACGTCTTTTTAAGGTTCAGTCGGGTAGTTTCCGCTTTTTCGCGGCTGCGCTTGTTGATGAGCACCTGTCCCGCCAGTTTGTCCGCATCCGCCTTATTTTCGAGGAAAAAGACTTCCAGATTCTGACGTAAGAACTCGGTCATCGCTTCCTGTATAAACTTGTTGGTGATGGCTTTTTTGGTCTGGTTTTCGTACGACGTCTGGGTCGAGAAGGAAGAGGACACCAGCACCAGACAATCCTGTACGTCCTGGAAGGTGATCTTACTTTCGTTTTTGAGGTACTTGCCCGTCTGTTTCAAATACGCGTCGATCTGCGACACGAATGCCGACCGCACCGCTTTTTCGGGCGCGCCGCCGTGTTCCAGCCAACTGGAGTTGTGGTAATATTCGAGCAGGTTGACCTTGTTGGAACAGCACATCGCGACCTGCAATTTGACGCGGTATTCGGGTTTATCTTCACGGTCGCGGCCGCGCCGTTCCGCCGACCACACCTGCACGTCGGTCAAGGGGTCCTCCCCTACCAGTTCACCCACGTAGTCGGCAATGCCGTTTTCATAAATAAACTCTTCCGTTTCAAAAGAACGACCTTTCTGGTCGCGCAACACGAATAACAGGTTGGGGTTCACGATCGCCTGACGGCGGATCACGTCGCGGAAATACTCGATCGGCACCGCGATATCGGTAAACACCTGCAGGTCGGGTTTCCAGCGAATGCGGGTACCCGTATCGCGTTTGGTATACGGTTCTTTGGTCAGTCCGCCGACGTTTTCGCCGTGTTCAAAGTGCAGGGTATAGCAGAACCCGTCGCGGTGTACTTCGACGTCCATATATTCCGACGCGTACTGGGTTGCACACGCGCCGAGACCGTTCAAGCCGAGCGAGAACTCGTAACTTTCGCCCTCGTTGGTATTGTATTTACCGCCCGCGTACAACTCACAGAAAATGAGTTCCCAGTTGTAGCGGTTTTCTTTTTGGTTAAAGTCCACCGGCATACCGCGACCGAGGTCCTGCACTTCAAACGACCCATCCTCGTAGCGCGTGACGGTGATCTTGGTACCGTGACCTTCTCTCGCCTCGTCGATGGAGTTGGACAGGATCTCAAACACCGCGTGCTGACATCCGTCCAGACCGTCCGAGCCGAAAATAACACCGGGACGTTTTCGGACACGATCCGCACCCTTCAACGAGGTAATACTTTCATTTCCGTAACTTGGCTTTTTCGCCGCCATACTCACTTCATCCTTAGTTCTAAATGTAGTTAAAAAAATCCAATATATCTCTATTTTATACCATATCTTGTCTTCTCGTCAAGTTTTTTATAAAATCACAAAAGAATTTACGAAAAAGAATGGATTTTGTTTTAAAGAGGGTGTATAATGAAAAACAGTTTTACCGAAAGGAGGCACCGTTTTTGAGAGAACCGCTCATCACCGAATTGGAAGACTATTCCGTCCCGCGACGCAAAAAGAAGGCACGATCCCATCCGCTTATCGCGTTGATTGCCGACATTGCGGTGGCAGGTATTCTGTTGTGTACCTTTGCGCTCTTTCACCACGTGCTTCCGCAAACCTACACACCGGTATCGCCGCCCTCCATACTTCCCGACGACGAAGTGGACAGTTCGACCTTGTCGGAAATGGAAAAGACCTTTAACGAACACTTTGAGTTTACACCGCAGACGACGGAAAATACCTATCGCAGTAAAAATATTACCATCGACGTAACGACCCATACCGTCGGTGAAGGAAACAACAAAAACACCTACTATGTGGCGGACGTCTACGTGCGGTCGATCGAATGTTTCCGCACCGCTTTTGCCAAAGATACGTTCGGTCGCGGTCTTAACGAACCGCTCTTAAACATTTCGGGACGCAACAACGCGTTACTCGCCGTTTCGGGTGACTATTACGGGTTACACGACAACGGTCCCGTCATTCGCAACGGTGTGTTGTATCGCAGTCGCCAAAGCAATGCCGACGTATGTGTATTGTACCGCGACGGGACGATGAAGACCTTTGCGGGACGTTCGTTCGATGCCGAAGCGGCAATGGACGACGGCGCGTGGCAATCGTGGAGTTTCGGGCCATCGTTGCTGGATGCAAACGGGAAAGCCGCCACCTCTTTTAACAGTACCCTGACCAAGACGCACCCGCGTTGCGCGATCGGGTATTACGAACCTGGACATTATGCGTTCGTGTTGGTGGACGGCAGACAGGACAACTATTCCGAGGGTATGACCCTTTCGGAACTGGCGAAATTGTTCGAGTCACTCGGTTGCAAAGTCGCGTACAATTTAGACGGCGGACGCTCCGCGCAGATGGCGTTTAATCAATCGCTCGTTAATCAACCGTATCTGGACGGGCGAAACATCAGCGACATCGTCTATATCGGGGAGGTGGAGTAATATGAAACGAAGCGGTTTATTACTGTCCCATCTCAACGTGATCGTATCCCTTTGCGTTTTCGTATTGCTCATCGTTGACCGTCTCAATCCCACGATGGGGTTTTTAAACAACACCGCCGCTACCGTCGGGATCGGTGTGTTGTGCGTGGGAACGTTACTGTTGAGCATCTTGTGTTTGTTATCGAATACGCACCGGAAACGTTGATAAAAGGAAGAACGATGTTTGCGGTTTTACCGCAAAATGATGTTGTGCCCTTGCGGACACAAACACAAAAAGAAAAGCACTCCGTATGGACAATGTCATTAAGTTAAGCGAAATGGGGTTGTTCTGCTTAGTAGCCCCCCTCGTTCGAAAAACCGAGGGGGGCTCTTTTTTATATTGAAAATGCCAAGAATATGGTGAATTAACCCTCAAGATTCTTGAATGTGCTTTTGGTTTATGTATGAAAGGCAAAGCTATGAAACAATAAGCTCTCTTTTCACCACCTTTTTGACTTGTGAAAAACTACATTATCCTTTAGAACCCAACATTCATAAAATGCTATAGATATATGTTTGTTTGTTTACTTGTAAACTTGTTGACAATCAGCAACAAATCAAGTTGGGCAATATATGCATCGATCAACTGTTTGGTGCTGTTATCTTTTTTGTTTGTGCCGACAGATTTTGTTGTTGTATAAAGCAGTGCCGCAGGAGCAATAGTAGATACCGCTTTTATAATTGCATTAGCGTGTAATAAAGATGAAATACCGAAGCCGGCAACTGCACCAACAACAGGGAGTGCGTAATTCATTATTTCCGAATTGCCTTTTGCAGGTTTAATTTCAGTAAAGACCATATCCTCCAAAAGAATGTTGTAAATCAACTCACCTTTTTCCGGGTTTTCTTCTTTGTATTTTTTCAGCCATCTGCCATTTTCATCATAATCGGACTCCCAACACAAGCGAGCGTCACGCAATAATAGATTAAGTAACGGGTAGGTAAGTTGCTGTTTTGATGACTCTTTAAGTATTTTCCCTTTTAGAGAAGTAAGAAACTTCTCCCATTGTTTTTCAAAAGAATCCCTATATGTCCCATTCATTGATTAAAACTCCTTTCCACATAGGATATTAAGCTGATTACTCAATGATTGCAGCGCAAATTTGCGTTTTGAAATACTGTCCATATCTGTTTTTAAAGAGGCAATTTTCTCTTCAACAGTTGTTATCTTTTTCTTCTCATTTGCAATTTGCTCTGAAACAACTTTATGATATGATGTTAAATATTTGTTTATTTCAGTAGGAACACATTTACCAACTTGTGTCACATACTCATCAAAGCCTTTAGTCGCTCTATATATCACATCAGAAAAATATCCTTTAAGCGGAGTGCTCAGTTTTTCCTTTGTGGTCTTTTTAACTTCACCAACATCAGGTGAAAACATAGCGCCGCCAAACAACCCAATTATTCCGCCAATAATCGTACCAACTCCGGGGGCAATAGCTGTTCCGACAGCAGCTCCGGCAGCAGCTCCGCCAAAAACCGATTTATTGTTACTTGAAAGTTGTTCTGCAATATATTTGCTTGCTTCGCTAAGATCGGTAGTCTTTATTGCAACAGATGTAGGAATGCTAATCTTTTCGTGCTTCAAATCTACATTCAATATATCCAAATCAGCGAACAATTCCTCAAAAGATCTTCCAAATTCAATCATTTCTTCTTTGAACCAGTTGTAAACAGACCTATACTTTGTTTCTGCCTTGGCCACAATGTTTTGTGCCTCATTTAAACAAATATCTGACAATTCTGTATTTATAAATCTTTGTAATTCGTCAATTGAATTTAACGAATCTACTTTGCTCATTACATTTGCATAAGCTTGATTTGACTGTTGTTCAAAGTATTGAATGATTGCATTACGCTGAGACCTTACAGTATTTTGAAAAGATTCTGTTCTTTGGCTGATTTGCAGCTCTACAAATGGCTTTAAATCCGTTTGCTGACTTCTGAGTAAAAAGTCAAGTTCGTCTTTATAACCATCTGATAAATCAGCCATTTTCTCGGAAATAGACAAGTACATTGCATCGATAAGCGATATCAACTTCTTTGTCTGTGCAACAATTTTCAGTCGCATCATATGTGAGAGCATAAGTGTTGTGCTATATCCATTTTTGCAGCACAAACAATAATCCGTAACATTTCTTTCACCCATTCAATTCTTGTAAAACAAAATACCGCATTAAGTCCTACAAAAGATTATAATTCAACCAATTATATCATATTATAACACAAAAACCTGCAAAATACAATGTGTTTTCTTGTTGTTATATGGTTTAATGTAGATGGCATAACTTCAGGCAATTACGAATAACACGATGAATGTGCCGATTTTAAGCATAATAATGCCCCGTTGGGAGCGCAGATTTTTCTGCATTCCCAACGGGGCTTTTTTCGTTATATCAGGTCTTTTATGGCTTCTTTTAATATTGCAAGCGCCTTTTCACATTTTTTGTGTGCGGTATTGGCGGAACTGTATTCGTGGTCGGTGGCAATATCGG